>NZ_JADBRD010000040.1:0-28197 GCF_014930495.1 Enterobacter cloacae complex sp. S3
GCTAACTTTGCAACAGTGCCGTCAAAAATACCCATGAGTCTTTCTCCTTTCGTAAACACGTCAAAGCCACTTGGGGCAGCGGTTGGCTACATCACTATTTCTCGAAACGCGTTGATATGATAAGAATTCAAGAATAAAGTTTCAAGAAGGGGTCGTCTCAGAAAACGGAAAATAAAGCACGCTAAGCGTGCGTGGAGGCTGGCACCCAGCGGTACAGCGTCGGAATGGACACGCCGAGGTTCTTGGCCACGTCCTTGGGCGGCACCCCGCTGGCCAGCAGCTTCTTGGCCGACTCGATCTTGCTGTCGGTCATCTTCGGCTTGCGGCCGCCTTTGCGGCCGAGCTGCTTGGCGACTTCCAGCCCGGCGCGGGTGCGCTCGACGGTCAGCTCGCGCTCCATTTCGGCAAGGCTCGCCATGACGTGGAAGAAGAACCGCCCGGATGGTGTGCCGGTGTCGATGGAGTCGGTGAGGCTCCTGAACTGGACACCGTGCTTGTGCAGATCGCCGACCAGATCGACCAGTTGCTTGACCGACCGGCCCAGCCGGTCGAGCTTCCAGACGACCAAAGTATCGCCTTCGCGCAGCATTTCGAGCGTCTTGGCCAAGCCAGGCCGGTCTGCCCGCGTGCCACTCACCTTGTCCTCGAAGACCTTTTTACATCCGGCCTTGCTCAAGGCTTCGCGTTGCAGCTCCAGGTTCTGATCCTGCGTCGAGACGCGCGCATAGCCAATCAACATGGCTTGTCTCGCGCCCGGTCGATGCGTTCCTGCATCGCCTGCATCACTTCTTCGTGGGTGTACGATCTGGCGTTGGCGTCGGTGGCTTGCCGCAGGGCTTCCTCAACCTCGCGCGTCATCCGCTCGTAATCCTCCGGCCACAGCGCTTGCTCCATGCGCAGCGACGCCTGACCCAGCAGGTGCAGCAGGCTGAACAGCCGCATGTCGTTGGTGGCGACGATGCGCTCCCGAATCTGCTCCTGAATAGCTTCGCTAGCCCGATGCGCTTGTGGTGTGGCAGTCCCCTCGTAGTCAGCGGGGAATTCCGCTTCCTCGGCAATCCTTGCCCAGGCGCTGGCCAGCGCCTCGATGGTTGACGTGCTCATTTCCGCCGCTCCTGTGCTCTTTGGCGAATCAACCGGCCAAGGGGCCTCGACGCGAAAACCAGCAGCATCACGCCTATCGGATACCAGGTCGAGAAGACCACCAAGGCATCGAAGGCT
Source organism: Enterobacter cloacae complex sp. S3 (assembly GCF_014930495.1). NCBI lineage: Bacteria > Pseudomonadati > Pseudomonadota > Gammaproteobacteria > Enterobacterales > Enterobacteriaceae > Enterobacter > Enterobacter cloacae complex sp. S3. The sequence goes on from NZ_JADBRD010000040.1 coordinate 1,222, forward strand.
GGCCGTCCGGTGTTGGTAGGCAGTACGGCGGTCACAGCCATCAACCCGCCGACCGTCCAGATGATGCGCCACACGTAGGGCATCACGCGGGGCACGTAGCCGTCATCGAAAGCGGTCTGGTAGTAGCGGCGCAGGCCGCGCTCGGCAAGCGCCTGGCGCTGCCGCTCCGACAGCGCATCCGTCCGGCCATACCAGCGCCGGAATGGTGGACAGCGCAGCAGCAAAGGGGTGAAGAGGATCATCACCGCCACGATCGCGACACCCCACGCCATGACGGCGCCGGCATCGGGCCGCTTGGCGTTCTCGATCACGGGCGCGAAGACGCCCGGAGCACCGATCATCCAGAACAGCGCAATGTGCTGATGGAAGGAGAGCTTCATTTGCTCATCCACTTGCGCAGCAGGCGCTTTTTCAGGGAGGCGCGTTCTTGCGGGTTGCGTCCCTTGTGATTGGCGATGCGATCCGCCGTGGCGGCCTGGCGCTTGACGGGCCAGTAGGAGCGGCCATCCTTGCCCATCGACCAGACGCTGCTGGCCTGGTTTTCCAGCAGGGGCAGATGGGCGCTCAGGGCTTCGGGCGACGCGCTGGTCAGCGCCGTGCGCTCACGGGTGCGCCAGCGCTGATGCCAGAGCTTCTTGTCCTCGCGCTCGCTGCCGCAGGTCGTGTGCCCGACGATGGGTGTTTTGCGGCGGCTGCGGCTCATAACGTAGTGGTCTCCAAGAACATTCAGGACTGATCCCAGGCGTCGATGGTCAAGACCTGATCGGCAGGACAGGCGGCTACGCGGTCGGGAACTGGATGGTGTTCAGTCTCATGCCGACCCCATTCGATTGATCGCGTCGCTTGCGGCACGCTGCGACGCAAGGAGGTTTGCGACCTGGTTTAGCAGCCGTGTCCGCTGCATGTCTGTTACCTATCTCCCCGACCGCTCATTGGACCAACTCCAGAGATTGGGCTCTATCGCTCAGCCAATACGAAACCGGCATTGGCTGATGCCACAACCGAGACGAACACAAATGGCTCGGTACCTGTATTTCGCGCCCCGTGCACTTGGCCCGGTCTTGCCACGGCTATCTCACCTTCCCTGAGGGCACGAACAATCCCATTGCCCTGAAAGTAATCAGCCATTCCCGACAAAACAGTCCACGTGTCTTGGCCGTGAGGATGAATGTGAGCCGCAATTTCCTGCCCGGGATGGACATGCCAAACCACGATAATTGAGTCTCGGGTTTCAAGCACAACGGAACGAATAGGCTCGCCTTCGGACGGCTGAACATACTCGGCTACAGAAAATATTCTCGATTCAACAGTCATCGGAGATCCCTCTTTCACAGTTGTCGTTACGGTCTTCATCGTCGGCATCCTGACGCACGGCGGGCAATTGCTGGAGCAACGCCGGCAGCCATTCCTGTACCGTCTCCCACACCACATCGAGGTTGATGTCGAAATAGCCGTGAGCCATGCGATTACGCATATTGCGCATGCTGCGCCACGGCACGTCGGCATGCGCCTGGGTGAACTCGACGTAGCCATCCATCACCTTTGTGGCCGCCTCGCCGATGACGATCAGGCTCATGATGACGGCCTGCTGGGTGCGCTTGTCGGCCAAGAAGTCGTCCTTGGCCATCCCTTCCACGAAGCTGCGCGCATCGGTTGCGGCCTGCTGAATGTGGTCGAGGTAATCGGGCAGGCGGTTCTCGCTCATATCGGTTGCGCCTCCGCGAGCACCTTGGCCCGGAACTTCGGCGGCAGGTCGCCGGGAGTCAGCAGATCGACGTCAACGCCGAGCAGCGATTTCAGTTCTTCTTCCAAATCGCCCAAGTCCAACAACGTGGCACCGGGCAGCGCATCGACCAACAGGTCGAGGTCGCTGCCATCCCGGTCGGTGCCATGCAGCACCGAGCCGAAGACGCGCGGGTTCGCGGCGCGAAAGCGGCCTACCGCTTCACGCACTGCGCTTCGCTTCATGTCAAGCACAACAGACGGTCGCATGCGCATCCTTTCTTATCGAAACTCGTTGAGATGATATGCAATCAAGAATAGAATTTCAAGAACTATTTTCGAGAATCGCAATGCCTTGATTCCCGTGCCGCGCCGGTTGCCTTGGCGGGCTTGTCACAAACCTACGTTTTTGAGAAGAAGGAGACTGCATGCCCCGCCGTTCAATCCTCTCCGCCGCAGAGCGCGACAGTCTCTTGGCGTTGCCCGATACCCAAGACGAACTCATCCGGCTCTACACGTTCAGCGAACCCGACCTGTCACTAATCCGCCAGCGGCGCGGTGACGCCAACCGCCTGGGTGTCGCGGTGCAATTATGCTTATTGCGCTTTCCCGGTCAGGGCCTGCTGCCCGACGCTGCGGTGCCGATGCCCCTGCTGCAATGGATCGGACGGCAACTGCGCATCGATCCATCGTGCTGGCCACAGTATGCAGAGAGGGAAGAAACCCGGCGCGAGCATCTGCTTGAGCTGCGTGCATATTTGGGCATGGAGCCGTTCGGCCTGGCGCACTATCGGCAGGCTGTCCATGCCGCGACCGAGTTGGCCTTGCAAACCGACAAGGGCATCATGCTGGCCAACAGTGTTCTCGACGACCTGCGGCACCGACACGTCATCTTGCCGACGCTGGATGTTGTCGAGCGCGTCTGTGCCGAGGCGATCACCCGCGCCAACCGGCAAATCTACGAAACCTTGTCCGAACCGCTATCGGACGCGCATCGTCGCCGCCTTGACGATCTGCTCAAACGCCGGGACAACGGCAAAACGACCTGGCTGGCCTGGCTGCGCCAGTCACCCGTCAAGCCCAATTCGCGGCACATGCTCGAACACATCGAACGCCTCAAGGCATGGCAGGCGCTCGACCTGCCTTCCGGCGTCGAGCGGTCGGTGCACCAGAATCGCCTGCTCAAGATCGCCCGCGAGGGTGGCCAGATGACACCCGCCGACCTGGCCAAGTTCGAGGCGCAGCGGCGCTACGCCACCCTGGTCGCGCTCGCCATCGAGGGCATGGCCACGGTCACCGACGAAATCATCGACTTGCACGACCGCATCCTGGGCAAGCTGTTCAACGCCGCCAAGAACAAGCATCAGCAGCAGTTTCAGGCATCCGGCAAGGCGATCAACGCCAAGGTGCGGCTGTTCGGGCGCATCGGCCAGGCGCTGATCGAGGCCAAGCAAGCGGGCCGCGATCCGTTCGCCGCCATCGAGGGCGTACTATCCTGGGATGCTTTCGCCGAAAATGTCACCGAAGCGCAGAAGCTCGCGCAGCCCGAGGACTTCGATTTCCTGCACCGCATCGGCGAGAGCTACGCCACGTTACGCCGGTACGCGCCGGAATTCCTCGCCGTGCTCAAGCTGCGGGCTGCGCCCGCTGCCAAGGATGTGCTGGACGCCATCGAGGTGCTGCGCGGCATGAACAGCGACAACGCACGCAAGGTGCCTGCCGATGCGCCGACCGACTTCATCAAGCCGCGCTGGCAGAAGCTGGTGATGACCGATGCCGGCATCGACCGGCGCTACTACGAGTTGTGCGCACTGTCGGAACTGAAGAACGCGCTGCGCTCCGGCGACATCTGGGTGCAAGGCTCACGCCAGTTCAAGGATTTCGAGGACTACCTGGTACCGCCTGTGAAATTCGCCAGCCTCAAGCTGGCCAGCGAACTGCCGCTGGCTGTGGTCACCAACTGCGACCAGTACCTGCATGACCGGCTGACGCTGCTAGAAACACAGCTTGCGACCGTCAACCGCATGGCGGCGGCCAACGACCTGCCGGACGCCATCATCACCGAGTCTGGCCTGAAGATCACGCCTCTGGATGCGGCGGTGCCTGACACCGCGCAGGCGCTGATCGACCAGACCGCGATGATCCTGCCGCACATCAAGATCACCGAACTGCTTATGGAAGTGGATGAATGGACGGGCTTCACCCGCCACTTTACGCACCTGAAATCGGGCGACCTGGCCAAGGACAAGAACCTGCTGCTGACCACCATACTGGCCGACGCGATCAATCTCGGCCTGACCAAGATGGCCGAGTCCTGTCCCGGCACAACGTATGCCAAGCTCGCCTGGCTACAAGCCTGGCATACCCGCGATGAAACCTATTCGACGGCGCTGGCCGAATTGGTGAACGCGCAGTTCCGGCATCCCTTCGCCGAGCATTGGGGTGACGGCACCACGTCATCGTCGGACGGCCAGAACTTCCGCACCGGCAGCAAGGCCGAGAGCACCGGGCACATCAACCCGAAATATGGCAGCAGCCCAGGGCGGACGTTTTACACGCACATCTCCGACCAGTACGCGCCGTTCCACACCAAGGTCGTGAACGTCGGCGTGCGCGACTCGACCTACGTGCTCGACGGCCTGCTGTACCACGAGTCCGACCTGCGCATCGAGGAGCACTACACCGACACGGCGGGCTTCACCGATCATGTCTTTGCCCTCATGCATCTGCTGGGCTTCCGCTTCGCGCCGCGCATCCGCGCCCTGGGCGACACCAAGCTGTTCATCCCTAAGGGTGAAGCCAGTTACGACGCACTCAGACCGACGATTAGCAGCGACAAGTTGAACATCAAGGCTATTCGTGCCCATTGGGATGAAATCCTGCGCCTGGCTACCTCGATCAAACAGGGCACGGTGACGGCCTCGCTGATGTTGCGCAAGCTCGGCAGCTACCCGCGCCAGAACGGCCTGGCCGTTGCGCTGCGCGAGCTGGGGCGCATCGAGCGCACGCTGTTCATCTTGGACTGGCTGCAAAGCGTGGAACTACGCCGTCGTGTGCATGCCGGATTGAACAAGGGCGAAGCCCGCAATGCGCTGGCCAGGGCGGTGTTCTTCAACCGGCTGGGCGAAATCCGCGACCGCAGTTTCGAGCAGCAGCGCTACCGGGCCAGTGGCCTCAACCTGGTGACGGCGGCCATCGTGCTGTGGAACACGGTCTACCTGGAGCGCGCCGCGAATGCTTTGCGCGGCCACGGCCATGGTGTCGATGAAGGGCTGTTGCAGTACCTGTCGCCGCTGGGTTGGGAGCATATCAACCTGACCGGCGATTACCTCTGGCGCAGTAGCTCCAAAGTAGGCGTGGGGAAATTCCGACCGCTACGTCCGCTCTCTGGGTCTTAGCGTACGATTTTTTCCGTTTTCTGAGGTGACCCCTAATACAGATTCCTGCCAGTTCTCAATCAGTCTGAGAAGATAATGCATTAGACGAAACCGTGTTTCTCAGCGCCGAGCATATTGCTGAGTTGAGGTGATGCTGGCGTGGCCCATCGCGCCTTTAATGCTGATCAATTCCTCGCAATAAGCAAACATCGCGGTCGCAAAGTTTATCCCTGGATCGTGCAGCGCCCTAGTCAGACATGCGGTCGATCGTCAGGGGGCAACCTTCTGATGCGCCACTTCTCTCGCCCCGGACCTTGTCAATCCACATTGCTAGCCGCATCTGATGCAGATACTAGTGTCATCTGCTTCAAATGCACGAAACAGCTGGCCGTACCCCTCCGGCGGGTGCGCCGATAACCAAAACGCCTTCGTTCGAGCGCAAGCTTTGTGATACGCCCTGATAAATGTGCTTCAGCAGCTGTACGCTGATGCACATTTATCAGGGCATATTATCTAGCTGACTCTTGAACGCAGACGTTTTGGTTATCGGCGCATCTGGCTGATGCTGCGTCAGGAGGGGCTGGCGTCTGAACGGTTTCCGCTTCTGCGTCTGGATGCCCCGAGCCTGACCTGGCCGATGGAGCTTGGAGAAAGAAATACTGAAAAGTTTGTCCGTCTGTTCCTGTTGCCGGGAGTAGGTCATTGTGGCGGTGGTGAAGGGTTAAATCAGATAGATTTGCTTTCTCCGCTGATGGAATGGACCGAACAACATAAGGCACCAGATGTTCTGATTTCGGGCAAGTTGGCCTCTGATACTCATGAAAAAGTGGCAATGCCACCAATGCAGCCGCAGGGAACAATGTCTGAAGGCAAAATGAAAGCAGAATCTCTTTTTCATGGTCTACAGCTGACCAGTTCTCCGGTTGCTGCAGCTATGCCATTACTCTACGTGCTGCTCACCGCTGTTGTGCAGGGCTTCAGGTTCAGCTCTCTGGCGAACTTCCGCGTTTCATGCGCGGTATACGCTGAACCGTTATCCTTCAGCCACTGTATCGGAGTATCCGGCAACCTGTCGCCGAAACGCTTTTCCACCGACCTCAGCATCACATCCTGCACCCTCGAACTGTCGTAGCCTCCGGTGCTTGCCGCCCAGTCTATGGCCTCTCTGCCACAGCAGTCCCGCGCGAACGTGACCCGCAGTTTTTCACCGTTGTCACAGCCGAACTCGAAGCGGTCCGAACTCCACCACATATTGCTTTCTGCTACCGCGTATTAGACGTCAACTAGTTTTGCCGACTGGCGCCAACTACTCTGGCCGCATCCATTGATAGGTGGTTTTAAGCCACGCTGGTTACTGCCTTCGCTGTCTTTTTCCGGTAACTTTCTCCTTTTAGCTCGAAAATATATCCGTGATGGATCAGCCGGTCGGCTGCTGCCACAGCCATCGTTTCATCCACGAAGATGCTGCCCCACGTGCTGAACGGATGGTTGCTAGTGATGACCAGACTGCCGCGCTCATCGCGATGCGCGATCAGTTCGAACAACACTCCCGTTTCCGCGTTGTCGCGTTTGACATACCCGAGGTCGTCTATCACTATCACCCGGTAGCTATCCAGTTTCAGCAGAAGCTCGTTCAGTTTTAGTTGTGTCCGCGCTTTACGCAGCTCCTGCAGCAGCTCTCCGGCACTGTAGAACCGGGCCCGGTAGCCCAGCCTTACAACACCATCCACGATCGCCTCCGCCAGAAGGCTTTTTCCCAGGCCGCTGGCACCGAACAACAGGACGTTTTCTACGGCATCAACCCAGTCTGTCGTTTCGCAGAGCTGCCAGAACTGAGCGTTATTCAGTTCCGGCACCTGACTGAAGTCATACTCACCCAGCGTTTTCGCCACCGGCAACCGGGCTTCCTGAGAGTCTGCTCTGTGCCAAATGCTGACGCTCAGGAATTGAGTTTCAGGTACTTTAAAAGCGAGGCTAGAGACTCGACAGGTCCAGCGTGACAACTAGGTGAGCGGGTTTCATCCCAGGGCATTGCATCATCAGTGCAGAAGTCTCCTGCACATTCCATTTCAAGACGTTCGTCAATTAAACCAACAGGAACCCAGACATAAGGTACATCTCGCAGACTGTTAGGCACAGTTGAGCCACATACATTGCAAAAATCTGTACGGTACCCCGTTGGCTTAGACCATGAAGCAATGCAGTTTTCCCCTTTAATCCAGCGAAACTCACTGTCTTTGACTAGTGTGGCGAGATTGTAACCCACGCCGCTCTGCTTTCTGCAAAGCGAGCAATGACAACGATAAAACACTGCTGGTTTATGAGTAAGTTCAAATTCAATTGTTCCACACAAACAAGATCCATTCATTTCAAAACCATTCCTGCAAGGCCTAAGAGATTTTATGAAACATTACCATCTTTTTTGTACTGAATAGGAGCGCTCTTTTTGGCAACTCAAAATCAGCTATCAGTCGGTCTGAATATCCGCTCTTCGCTCATAACGGACTGCGCTCACTTATTGCAGTGAGCGTTACCTTGTGTTTAATGCCAGCCTGGTATAGTCAGGTTGACAGTACCGGTTTCAGGTCTTCGTCATTAAAAACGGTTCCGGTCTTCAGGACGCCATAACACCAGTGCACCAGTTTCCGCATCAGCGCGCCAATGGCCACCATTTTAGGTTTACCCCGCAGGCACATCTCATCGTAAATATCACGCATTCGCTTATTGTAGATTTTTCCGCACAGGGCGGACATGTAAAGCTTCGCTCTCAACTGAGGGGGGCCGATTTTCGACATCCGCGGCCGGCGCCGGACCGATGTGCCTGAGCGTTTCTCGATCGGCACCACGCCCAGAAAGGCGGCAGCCTGCTCAGCCGATACAAAGTTATGGCTGCGAAGCACGACCAGCATATGCATCCCCAGCTGGGGACCAACCGATTTAATTGAGGTCAGCAGTGTATAATCACGCCTCAGTGCAGGGCTGGCTTTGATATGTGCTTTTATCTGCCGCTCGATATTACTTACCTCCTCGCGCAGAAGCTGCGCCATACGCCTGCAGGAACTGATAATATCTGCAGGTGTGTCTGTCGACAGGTATTTTTCCAGCCTGTTCTCCTCACGCAGGGCATCACCCAGCAGAACATCCCGCCGTCGCAGGAGTGCACCGAGATATCTGATTTCGGGTGCCGGCGGCTCCCAGCGGTGTGGCTTCTTAAGGAATGCGTAACAGGCCAGCATATACGCATCCACCTTATCCGTTTTTGTCATGATTCCCATGCCACGCGCAAACTCCCGACTACGGTGAGGGTTGGCCAGAGAAACCCGGAAACCGGCATCATGTAATTCAGTGGCCAGCCGTTCGTGATAAACACCGGTAGCTTCCATTACCACATGAACATCTTCCGGACTGCAATGTTGAAGCCTGAGCCAGCGAAGAATATTTTCAACTGAATGTCTGTTATTCTGGATGTTACGGGTTTTTATGCGTCCTTTGATACCGTCATAAAGCATGCAAAGATCCAGGGTTTTTTTACTTACGTCAATGCCGACTGGAAACATGGTCAAACTCCTCTCACATAAACCGTCACGCCTGTTCGCCTTGTACATACGGAGTCGAGCTCCCGGTAACCGTTCAACCTTATGTGCTGGCGTGAAAGGTGAAGCGGAGGGCCATGTGCTGCAAATCAAGGTTCAGCGGTGCCGACTTTTCTGACCTTAAGGGAAGGGGGCAGCTCACTCTGCTTCAGTGGTGGTAGCTAATCACCACAAACTGTTAGATACAAGCCACCGTGGCGGATGTCACCCAGGTCGACAAACTGCTGCACGGCGACGAGAACGTCGTCTGCGCCGATGACGGCTACACAGGCGTCGAAAAGCGCTCCGAGCATGCCGACCGAGAAGTGATCTGGCAGGTCGCAGCACGCCGCAGCACCTACAAGATGCTCGATAAACGCAGCGCCCTGTACAAAGCCAAGCGCAAGATCGAGAAGGCCAAGGCGCAAGTGCGAGCGAAGGTAGAGCCCCCGTTTCGCGTGATCAAGCGGCAGTTCGGCTACACCAAGGTACGTTTCCGAGGGCTGGTGAAGAACACTGCACAACTGGTGACGCTGTTTGCCCTGTCGAACCTATGGATGGCCCGCCGACATTTGCTGGCAAGCGCAGGAGAGGTGCGCCTGTAATGCGGAAAATGGCCGTCGCAAGGTGCTCGCGACGGCTGAAAGCACCGAAATGAGCGGGTGATCCGATCGTTTTTGATCGGTTCACCGCTTTCAAAATCAGCAGTGGCAGAAGTCAGCCGGAAATACAGGGCTACTTCAGACCATCCCTAGCTAGGGCTCGTAGTTCGGCGCAAGGCTGAAGTCGCTTGGCTGCTTCGCTGTGCAGATCCATGACCCACTTTCCATCAAACTCCCGGTCGTAGTTCCACAAGCATCTCGCGAGTCTTGCCGGCCCGCTCCACTAACAAGACCACAACATCTCCAACGTTCTTGTCGTCTAGCCGGGCCTGTAATGTGGTGACGTCGTCAACGGCGATACCGTCGATGCTGATAACGCGATCGCCGGGCACGATGCCGCCTGCGGTGACCTCGACGCCGACGAGCCCGGCCCTGTGCGCCGCCGAGCCCGGCGTCACGCGCAATACGAATACGCCCTTACTGCCGGTCAGCGCCTGCAGACGCGTGTTGAGCTGCTCATCCACCTCGATGCCCAGCGCCGGACGGATGTACTTGCCGGTCTTTATGAGTTGCGGCACCACGCGCATGACGGTATCGACCGGCACCGCAAAGCCTATTCCGGCCGAGGCGCCAGACGGACTGTAGATGGCGGTATTGATGCCGATCAGCCGCCCAGCCGAATCGAGCAGCGGGCCACCGGAATTGCCGGGGTTGATGGCGGCGTCGGTCTGGATCAGGTGATCGATGGCCGGGCCGCCCGCTTCTCCCGGCAACGAGCGGTCGAGCGCGGAGACGATACCAGTGGTGAGCGTCCAGTCCAGGCCGAAGGGGTTGCCGATAGCAAACACCTTCTGACCCACCTTGAGGTCGGCACTGGTGCCGACCGGCACGGCCGGCGGGCGCTTGAAACCGACGCCGATCTTGAGCACGGCGATGTCGTGCGCGGGGCTCGTCCCCACCAGCGCGGCCTGGTAGTCGCGGCCGTCGGCCAGTTTGACGGTGGCTTCGGACGCGCCCTGGATGACGTGGAAGTTGGTGACGACGTGGCCGGCGTCGTCCCAGATGAAGCCCGAGCCAGTGCCGCGCGGCACGGAGAACACGTTGCGCGTCCAGACATCGCGTACTAATTGCGCGGTGGTGATGTAGACCACCGAGGCGCGCGATTTTTCGAACAGTTCGATGGTGGTTTTCTCGTCCGCCGCCAGATCGCCACGCGCCATCACGGTGCGTTCTGCTGCCTCGCGCGGACTGAACCAGGCCTCGATGGCAGACAGAAACTGCCACAGCAGCATGAGCGCGGCAATACAGGCGGTGATGAAGAGCCAGCGCCGGACGAAGCGGTCCGGCGCGGGGCGTTGGTACGGGTCGAGATAGGCCATGAGACGTCTCCTGTTGATGGGCAATCAGCACCACAGCCCGCTCGGGCGCCAGCGCGGTGGGCGCGTCGCCAAAGCGGATTCCGGCAAAAAATGGGGCGCGCGGAGTGGCAACGCTGATGCTGGCCCAGGCGCCAACGTCAGCAGGCGTGCGATGCGCTCTTGCGTTGCCGGACGCGTGCGCAAGCAGGAGGGCTCGGGATTGCCCCATCCCGGCCATAGCCAGGCACGCCAGGAGCGGCTGACCCGCTCGATTTTCGCCAGCGCGGACGCCAGCCCCTGCGGGTCGCCAGTCAGTTCCGCCGCAAGGCGGTCAGCGTCGAACTCACGCACGCGAGACAAGCCGAGCTGTGCGAGCAGGGCCAGTTGGGGCGATGCGGCCAATAACAATAGACCAGGCCAATAGACCTCCGCCGCGCCAACCAGCAGCGCGGGCAGGCTGAGCAGGATCGCGATCTGTCCCATAAGGGCCAGTAGGCACGTGAGGCGACTGACGGAATCCGCCAGCCCCATGATACGCAGATCCTCATTAGTGATGTGCGCGACCTCGTGCGCGAGCACACCCGCCAGCTCGCGTGGGCTCAGGCTGCGCAGCAGGCCATCGGTGAGGGCGATCGATGCCTCCTGCTTCGATCCGGTGGCGAAGGCGTTGACGACGGCACTGGGCACATAGTGCGGCACCGGCGTGGCGGGCAGCTCGCGCAACAGGGCCCACATCTCGTGGGCTTGTTGCGGGTGCAAGGCCCGTACGCGGTACAGGCGCAAGCTCAGCGCCGACGCGGCTACCGGGTCCAGCAGCAACGCACCTGCAACGGCAAACAGCGCGAGCCACAGGCAGCCTTCCCCAAATGGCAGTCTCCCTGCTGCGGCTGCGATCCCGACCAGGGTCAGGACCAACAGCCCGGTCTGCAGGCGGTTGAGCCAGCGGTGTTGCAAGAGCGCAGTGCGCGGATCACTCGGATGATGACGGGTCATGCTCAGAGGTCTCGGCGGCGCGGTCGCCGCGCTTGCGCAGCAGCCAGTAGGTCGCACCCAGAGCCAGCGTGGCGCCTGCCAGCGCGGCTATCTTTGCGGGGCTCGCGTCGGAGTCGAGGATCACGAACTTGCGGGAGAGTGCGATCACCGCGATCAGGACCACCGTCTTAACCTGGATGATGCTGTCCCGACGCAGCGCCACGCGCACGATGGAATGCTTGAACTCCATCGCGATCAAGAGCGTCATGATCATGCCGAACACGCTCTGGAATACCTTGTGGTCCAGGGGATTGAAGGCATCGAGAACCAGCAGCGTGAAGACGATGGAGATGAGCTGGAACAGCGACACCATGATGATGACGGCGATCACCGCCGACAGCACGAGCGCGACGACCTGCTCGAAGCGCTCGTAAAAACTCATGATGGCCAATTGGTCACGCAAGACCTGAAATGGGTTAAGGCGTTTGATTTCATGACTATGAACTCCCTGGAAAACGGCTGCTGTCAAGACGGCGGCGCATTGCACTGATGTGTCCTTCAATCAACTCGGTCGACATGCCAAGCGTCGACATCACCTGTTCCGCCAGCCCAATAGCTGCGGCAAAGGATTGCTGATAAACGCGCACGTTAGGCATGGCGCGAAATGCATCGGCCGCGGTCGTACTTCTGCATGACACCCACAAGGTTAGCGCCGGACGGCGCTCGGCAATCGCCTGGGCGATGCGCAACGCTTGCTGGGCATGGGCGAACGTTAGCACCACCAAGTGCGCATGCGTCAAGCCGGCAGCCAGCAAGGTATCGGGCCGACTGGCATCGCCATGGAACACCGGCGCGCCGGCGGCACGCGCGGCCTCTACCTTCTGCGCGTCCGCCTCCAGCAGCAGATGCGCCACGCCGGCGTGGCGAAGAATCTCGCTGACTGTCAGGCCAAGCTCGCCCGCGCCGCAAACGATGACATGGTCTCGATATCGCGTCGTCTGCGCGGCGATCTCGACTTCTTCAGCCTGGGGTGGCTGAATGACGCCGCCGGTGCGGCTCAAGAACCGGGCAAGTACATCGTGATGGCGGATCAGTAGCGGTGCCAGGGCCATGCTGAGCACCAGCGCGACCAGCATGGGTTGGACGACGGTCGCGGGGATCAGATGCTGCTGCAAGACCGTGCCCAACAACAGCAGGGCGAACTCGCCGCCGTGCCCCAACGCTATGCCCGTGCGCCAGGCATCGAGGGCGGACAGGCGCGTCGCCCGCAAGGCCAGCGTATTGAGCAGGATCTTGACCGGTACCAGCACCACCAGCCACGCCAGCACCGCCAGCGGTGCCGAAAGAATCTGTGCTGCGTCCAGTTGCAGGCCGATGGTCACGAAGAACACGCCCGACAACACATCGCGAAACGGCCTGAGGTGGCTTTCCATGTGGTGCCGGAAGTCGCTCTCGCCCAGCACCATCCCGGCGAGGAAGGCCCCCAGGGCGGCGGATACGCCGACCGCGTGCGCAGCAGCGGCGGCAGCCACCACCACGCACAAGGAGACGAGCACGAACGATTCCTCGTGGCCCCGCCGCGCCACCCAGCCCAGCAGGCCATGCAACAGACGGCGCGAGACGAGGGCCGCTGCCGCGAACAGCAGCAGCACACCGAATACTTCGAGCAGCACATGCTCGATCTTCGGCGACTCGCCGCGCGCCCAGATCGCCAGCAAGGCCAGCAGGGGCACGCTGGCCAGGTCCTGAAAGACCAGCACGGCGATGGCACTGCGTCCGTGGCGGGTGGTGAGCTCGCCTTGGTCGGCCAGTTGTCGGCTGACCAGCGCCGTGGACGACATGGCCGCCGCAGTGCCGAGCAGCGCGGCGCTCTGGCCGGGCTGCCCCAGCCACATCAATAGCAGGATCAGCGGCGGGGCCACGGCGATCATCTGCAGAGCGCCCGCCATCAGCACCGTCCTGCGGGCGAGCCAGAAGTCTCCGAGGGAGAATTCCAGTCCGACCATGAACAACAGCAGCGCCACGCCCAGCTCGGACAGAAAGCTCAGCGTCTCCCCCGGCGCGATCACGCCGATGACTGAGGGGCCCAGTACAACGCCGACAGAGAGATACCCCAGCAAGGCGGGCACTCTGAACGCCGCCGTCGCCATCGCCGCCAGGCTGCAAGCTGCCAGCAGGATTAGTGTAGTGCCGAGCAAGCCCTGCATCGGTCAGCGTCCCACTTGCGTCGACGTCCAGCGCACGATGTCCTGCGCGCCCATCACGCCGGCCTGACGGGCGATTTCCCGCCCACCCTGGAACAGGGCAAGCGTCGGGATGCTGCGGATACCGAACTGCGTGGCCAGGTGGGGCTCAGCCTCGGTATTCACCTTCGCCAGCCGGATCCTCGGTTCGAGCTGGTGCGCCGCTTGCTGGAACTGTGGCGCCATCATCTTGCACGGCCCGCACCATGGCGCCCAGAAATCGACCAGCAGCGGCAGATCGCTGCGCTCCACGTGGCGCGAGAACGTCGCCGTGGTCAACTCGATGGGCTCGCCCGTGAACAAGGGCTGCTGGCAGCGGCCACAGTTGGGATGTTCCGATAGCTTCGCAGTCGGTACGCGGTTGATGGACTGGCAATGCGGGCAGACAAGGTGAAGATCATTCTTCATGGTTCGCCTCCTTGGACCACAGTGAGGCTGCCTCGTTTCGGGTCACAGACAATGCCGACCAATCAACGCCTTGGAGCCAATCGTTCCCGTTTTTGCTTACTCCGGCCTCTTCCAGATGAGCAGCGATGAATGCTTCGGCCTGCATGAGCCACCTTCGGACAGCATCTTCCTTACTAGGAATCAGCAGGATTTCAGAGACGCTGCTGGCATTCAGCCCGTCCACACGGATAAGCAGAAAAATGCGCCGCCACAAACGCGGCATGTCCTTCAGCAGGTCAAATGCAAAAGCGAACTCGCTCGACCGATCAATCAGCTCCTCCTGTTCCGCGATCGTTGCGACATCGGGATGCTGACTGCCAGCGAAAATATCGGCCAGCTTGAGTGTGTCATCGTGCTGATAAAATTCGAAGATTTCCTCTTCCACCATGGCCTCGGCCACGTCTTGGGCATCCGGTTCGACCGGCGCGTCCAGAGAAACGAATTCGCCAAATTGCCGGCTGCTTGCCACTTCGTTATCCAGGACGGCGAACAGATGCTTCAAAAGACCGGTGTAAGCCTCTTTTTCCCCCGGCACGGATTGCCATTCCACCTTAGCTCGGACAATCGCTTCATCCACCACGTCGCGCAGCGTCGGATAATCGCGCGGTAAATCGCCGACGGCCCGCAGATAAGCCAGCTCACGCCTTGCGACAGCCTCAAGTTTCGACAGTAGAGGCATTCGGGTCACCTCGGCCTCATGGGCGGCTGATGCGGGTTTTGCGGCAATCCGCACCTTGAGCTCGCGCAAGCGCTCGCGTCGTGCTTTGCGCTTGATTTGATCCTGAGCATGCAGTCGGTCAAAATGCTTCTTGGCCTGACGGAACAACGACTGTGCGAGCATCTGCGCGAGGGGCGTCAGCTCGTCATGTGATGCAGTAACGCTGACAATCTTTTTGCCGGGCAGGTGCATATAGCCACTGGCCAGAAATTGCCGCTTGATCTTGTCGCGATCAAGGACGATTTGAAGTCGCGCTGAATCTTTAGTGTGTTTGTCGAGCAATGGCTTGAGGGCGTGCTCGATCACATTTCCCAAAGCTCTCTGCCAAGGTTCATGAAACTCTTTGTCGATAGCTCGATAGCTATATTGTATCTGCATGTATGACTCCTTCGATGTCATTTCTATGGAGGCATGAATCGAGGATGCTCATATCCATAGATTTTGGTTTGGCACGCTCTTACCCCAGGCGCGTTTTGCGAAGACTCCAACTCAAGAACAAAAGCGTGACGCCATAGACTGCCGCATGGAAACCCAACAGCCAGCCTGCGGCCACGAATGACTCGACCGGACGGGTAAAAAATATCCACAAGACGATAGCACCAAGGATAATCGAGAGCAGTCCACTGAGGGCAAGCCAGATTTCACCCTTGATTTCCCGACGCAGCCGAACGGCGGCGGATATCTCCAGCACACCGGTGAAAATCGCCCAGAAGCCCACGCTAGCCCATAAAAAAGAAGCCAAGACTATCGTGGCGACCCAAGGAGCAACCAGGACGACGACGCCCGTAAGTATGCCGACAATGCCGCTGAACAGCAGCCAGCCCCAGCGCTCTTTTTTCTGGATATGGCGCACCGCTGCAAACAAGTTGAACGCGCCATTGACCAAGGAAAATGCGCCGAACATGATGGTCATGGCCAACAGAGCCGATTGTGGCATCCAGAACGCGAGGGCTGCAAAAATCAATGCCAAGACACCGCGCAGCACAAAAAGCCACCAATTTTGGCTCAGCGAACACAGTGCTTTGGTGGGGTCATCCGCATTGGAATTGGCGATGGTGTCTGTGTTCATGCAATATCTCCTAAAGATCTATACAAAATAAAAAATCAAACACTCATGGGACAAGAGAGGGGGCGCTATGCGCCCCCTCTCCAGCGGTTTCAGAACAACCTGGACAGTTTTGCCTTGACTTCATCGAGCCAGCCTTTTCCGCAGCCTCCCCCTCCCGTCTTTTCCTTGATTTTCTTGAGTTCAGCGTACAGGGGCTCAAAGTCCTTCCTTTTTCCATAGCCCAGCAGTTCTGCCATTTCCAACTGCTGCCGGGCTTCGTTCAACAATGTCTCCAGGCGCTCATTGGATGCTTCGCTGCGCTGACCATCTTCTACCAGGGGCTCGGCGCGCTTCAGGAGCAGCTTCGCACGCAGGACGGGCAGCGGAAGCACGCTGCGCTCCTCGACCAGCGTGCTGAGCGCTGACTGCAGCGCGGCTTTGGCTTCTTCGATCTTGCCCTGATCGATCAGCGGCACGACTGCCTTCACGGCTGCGGGATAGGACGCCAAAGGGATGTTGGTGACCGTGATCACGATTTCACTGGCCAGCAAAGCCAGCACGTGGCGAGCCTGTTGCACCTCGCCATGTTTGAGGGCATCCAGCGCCTCGTCGGTCATCGCCTCAATGGTTTCCGTGTTGGCGAACAAGTCGTGCACGATGGTGCGCACATCAACGCCGGCCAGGGCTAGCGTGGGTTCGCGCGCGACGATCAGCTCCAGCTTTCCCGTCACTTCGGCCAGCGTTGCCAATGCGCGTGCAGTGTCCTTGCCGTCAAGTGCGGCCAGCGCTGATTTGGTCAGCGACAAGGCCGAGACTGCCTCATCGAGGACTTGTTTACGTTTGTCTGCCGCCTGCGAGTCCGTTTCTTTCTGAACCTCAGGCTGTACCTCCGTGACGACTTCAGGCTTGGACTCTGGACTGACAGGAAGGCTGCTTACCGCGGCCTGTTCGTTTTTTCCTTCGTTCGTCGCATTGGGATTCGGTGTTTGCTCATTCATGGTGATATGCCTCGTATGAGATAGTGAAAATAGGCGAATCTATTGGGGCTGAATGCGAACATCGCGAGACTGACCGACAGAGCAGTCAGCCCCTTCATCACCTCAAAACAGCTTTTGGATGCGCGTCTTCAACTCGTCGAACCATCCCTTGCCGCTTTTGCCACCAGCCGACTTTTGCTCAATGGACTTCACCTGATCGAAGATGGGTTTGAAGTCCGCCTTCTTGCCATAACCCAGGATCTGCGCCATCTCGATCTCCGTGCGCACGGACGACAGCAAGGTGCTGAGCTCCTCGTTCTGCTTGGCATCGCGCCTGTCGGTCTCGGCCAGCTTTTCAGCTTTTGCCATCGCGGCTTCGGCCCGTAGCACGGGCAGAGGAAAGGCGACCGAGGTCACCACCAGCGTGTTCAGTGCTCGGGCGAGTTCCGCTTTGGCGTTGTCGATCTTGCCGCTGTCGATGAGCCGTGCGGCCGACTTGATCGCTGCCGGGTACGTTGCCATCGGAAGGTTGTCGGTTTGGATTACGATTTCGCTGGCCAGATTGGCAACGATGGGCCGGGCCTTTTGCACCTCGCCATCACCCAACAACTCCCGAGACAACTTGACCGCTTTCTTTACCGATTCCACGTTGGCGTGGATATCGTGGGTGATGACGCGTACATCGACCGGCGCCAAAGCAAGTTTGGCGTCGCGTGCCAATACCAGTTCCAGCTTTCCGCTGGCCAGTTCCAGCGCAGCAAGCGCCTCCTTGGTCTTGTTTGCATCAAGGAGGGTCAAAGCCTCCTGGGTCTTGGTGAGCGCCGTGATGGCGTCTTGAGTGAGCTCGGCACGCTTTTTATCGGCTTCCTGGGCGGCCTTGTCATCTACCTGTGGCTGTGCCGCCTTGGATACGGCAGAGGGTGCTGCAGCACCTGGGCTAGAACCTGCCGCCGATTGGGCCAGAGCCGGTCCGCTCAGTCCGACGACGACCGCCAGGGCAAGTGCGGAGAAGGTGTATTGTGGCTGTTTGATATTCATGATCTTGGGCTCCTGATTGAAGTTAGTTGACTGAGATTTCAATCTGTTTCGGTTTGGCTTGCTCGGCCTTGACAAGCCGCACTTCCAGCACGCCGTCTTTCATGGAAGCCGTCACCTTGGTCGGATCAACGTTGTCAGGCAAGACAAAGCTGCGCACAAAGCGGCCATACGCACGTTCGATGCGGTGGAACTTCTTGCCCTGCTCCTCTTTTTCCAGTTTGCGCTCGCCGCTGATGGTGAGCACACCGTTTTCCGCGCTGACGCGCACGGCATCCTTGGGGACCTCCGGCAGATCCAGCTTGAGGAGGAATGCGTTCTCATCCTCGCTGATGTCCGCCATTGGAGCCCAGTCCGCCGTGGTCATGGCTTCGTTGCCGGTACGGGCGCCCTGTCGCTGGGGTATTCGTCCGAACATCGTCGCCAGGCGGTTTTGCAATTCATCCAGTTCCCGGAAGGGGTCCCACGGAGTCAATGCAGACATATCGGTTCTCCTTGAACAATGCCGACGAATTGGATGACGCACTGAACAGAGCCGTCGGTTTACTCTGAATGGCACCTACTACTGTTTTCAGTTCCGAACAAGTCCTTGAGTCAATTGACGGATATCGCTTTCGTCGAGCGTTTCCCGCGCCAGCAGCTCGCGCGCACAGCGCTCCAGCACCGCGCGGTTGATGTCGAGAATCCGGTAGGCGCGCTCGAACACGCCCATCACGATGTCGCGGATAGCCTGATCGATGCGCGCCTGGGTCGATTCGGCCACCCGGCAACAGCCTTGGCCAGCAATGTCTTGCCGGTGCCCGGTGGGCCGACCAGCAACACGCCCTTGGGAATGCGCGCCCCGAGACGGCCATAGTCCTGCGGATTCTTCAGGAAATCGACGATCGCGACCAGCTCCGCCTTGGCCTCATCCCCCCCCCCGCCACATCGGCGAACGTCACACCGGTGTTCTTTTCCACGAACACCTTGGCGCGGCTCTTACCGATGTTGAGAAACCCGCCCATGCCCTGCTTCTCGGCGAAGCGGCGGAACAGGAAGAACCAGACGCCAAAGAAGGATACCGCTGGCAGGATCCACGACAGCACATCGCTCAGCCAGGTGCTCTCCAACACGCGGGCATAGGGTACGTCGTACTTCGACAGGCGATCGGCAAGATCGGGTTCGACCCTCGTTGCCACGATCGTCGTCTTGCCCCGGCTGTCCGGCGACTTCAGGCGCCCGGTCACCGTACGATCCGACACCAGCACTTCGGCCACGCGCCCCTCGTCCAGCGCCTTCTCGAACTCGCTGTAGGGCACCGGCTCGACGGTTTTCGCCGTCTGCCAGTAGCTCTGCAAACTCAGCAACAGCAGGAGGGCAACGATCCAGTAGCCGGTATTCCATTGATTCTTTTTTTCCATGGACCGTGTTCCTCGAAAGTCGAGTTGCCAGAGGATCAGGTGAACAGACGGGCCGCACCGTCACGCAAACGGATGGCCAGCGAGCGGGAGGGCAGTGCCGCCGCTGATGAGCAGCCCCCACGGCGTGGCCGACCGCGGATCACGCTTGTAGACGACCGCGTGACCCGCGGCCACGACCGCCACCGCGATCGATGCCAGGGAGGCTGCCCATGCCAGGCTGATGGAGTCGGACACGGCAGCCTCGCCCGCCATCAAGATGCGTCGCTCGCCGACTTCTTCTTGCTCGAGTCTTTGCCAGCGTCGCCGTGCGGCGTCTCGGTCGCCTTCGCGACATCCGGCTGCTCCGGCTCGGCCGGGGTCTGCGGTGGCTCTTTGCGTTCGAACACCACGCGTTCGGCCTTGTCGTCCCAGCGTGCGCTGGCGTGATCGCCCTTGCCGATGCCGCCACCGAGCATCTCGCGCGCCAGCGCAGTTTCCAGCTCGCTGCGGATCAGGCGCTTGAGTTCACGCGCACCGAACTCGGGCTTGTAGCCTTCTTCCGCGAAATGGTCGATCAGCGTCTGATCGAAAGTGAGCGTCACGCCCTGGCTGGCGGCGCTGCGCGCCACGCGATCGAGCTGCAGGCCGACGATGTGGCGGATCTCCTCCTTGCCCAGCGCATGGAAGACGATGATCTCGTCGATGCGGTTGAGGAACTCGGGCCGGAAGTGGCCGCGCAGCACGTCCATGACCTCGGCCTTGGTCTTTTCGTACTCCTCGCCAGCCGCCTCACGCGCCTTCAGCCGTCGCTGGATGATGTCCGAACCCAGGTTGGACGTGGCGATGATGATGGTGTTGGTGAAATCCACCACCCGGCCCTTGCCGTCGGTGAGGCGACCGTCGTCGAACACTTGCAGCAGGATGTTGTAGACGTCAGGGTGTGCCTTCTCGATCTCGTCGAGCAGCAGCACGCTGTAGGGCTTGCGCCGCACCTTCTCGGTGAGCTGACCGCCTTCGTCGTAACCGACATAGCCCGGAGGCGCGCCCACCAGCCGCGCCACGGTATGGCGTTCGCCATATTCCGACATGTCGATGCGCAACAGGGCGTGCTCATCGCCGTAGATCGATTCGGCCAATGCCTTGGCGAGCTCGGTCTTGCCCACCCCGGTCGGGCCCAGAAACAGGAAGGTAGCCACCGGTTTACTGCCTTCGCGCAGGCCGGCGCGGGATAGCCGCACGGCATCGGCCACGGCACGGACCGCCTCGTCTTGTCCCACCAGGCGCTCGTGCAGCCGTTGTTCCAAGTGCAGCAGCTTTTCGCGCTCTTCCACCGTCAACTCGTTGACCGGGATGCCGGTCAGGCGCGAGACAACCTGCGCCACGTGTTCCGCCTTGACCTCGGCACTGCCGGAGGCCCGCTCCCGCTCCCAGTCCTCGACGAGCTTCTTGAGCTCGGCCTCCTTGGCTTCGATGCGCTTGCCGAGCTCGGCGGCCTGGTCGTACTGCTTGCGCGCGGCCACGTAATCCTGTTCACGCCGTAGCTGGTGCAGTTCGGACTCCAGCTCCTGCACGGCCACCGGCCGGGC
The DNA here is from genome assembly GCF_014930495.1 of Enterobacter cloacae complex sp. S3. NCBI lineage: Bacteria > Pseudomonadati > Pseudomonadota > Gammaproteobacteria > Enterobacterales > Enterobacteriaceae > Enterobacter > Enterobacter cloacae complex sp. S3. The sequence goes on from NZ_JADBRD010000040.1 coordinate 22,258, forward strand.
CGTGGCCGACAGCTTCACGCGCGCGGCCGCCTGGTCGAGCAGGTCGATCGCCTTGTCCGGCAGGAAGCGCGCCGTGATGTAGCGGTCGGACAACTCGGCCGCCGCGATGATCGCGTCCTCGGAGATGCTGACCTTGTGGTGCGCCTCGAAGGTGTCGCGCAGGCCGCGCAGAATCATGATGGTCTGGGCCACCGTCGGCTCGGGCACCGTCACCGGCTGGAAGCGCCGCTCCAGTGCGGCATCCTTCTCGATGTATTTCTGGTACTCGTTCAGCGTCGTGGCGCCGATCAGGTTGAGTTCACCGCGCGCCATCATCGGTTTGAACACGTTGGCCACGTCCAGCCCGCCTTCGCCACCGCCCTGGCCGGCACCGACGATGGTGTGCACCTCGTCGATGAACAAAATCAGCTCGCCCTGGTGCTCGGTCACCTCCTTCAGCACCTTCTGCACGCGCTCCTCGAACTCGCCGCGATATTTGGCGCCGGCCACCATGGCGTTGATGTTGAGTTCCACCAGGCGCTTGTCGCGCAAGGTCTCGGGCACTTCACCCGCCACCATGCGCTGCGCCAGCCCTTCGACGATGGCGGTCTTGCCCACACCCGGCTCGCCGATCAGCACCGGGTTGTTCTTCTTGCGCCGGGCCAGCACCTCGATGGTGGTTTCGATCTCCTGCGCGCGGCCGATCACCGGGTCGAGCTTGCCGTCGCGCGCCATCTTGGTCAGGTCGCGCGAGTACTTGTCGAGTTCTGGCGTGTTGGTCGGCGTCTCAGCGCGGCCATCCTCGGCGCCCTTGCCGACCACCTTGCTGACCTGTTGGCGCAGCGCCTGCGGCGTCAGGCCGTAGCGGCGCAGCAGGTTGGCGGCCAGCCCTTCGCCTTCCTCGGCCAGACCGATCAGGAAATGCTCTGGACCGACATAAGAATGGCCGAGTTCATTGGAGGCCACGAAGGCGCGGCTGAGCGCATCCTTCACGCGCGGCGACACGCCGATCTCGCCCTCGAAGGGCTTGTCCCCGCGCTTGGCCTCAGACTCGATCTGCCGCTTGAGGTCATCGACCTTGATCTTGAACTGACCCAGGATGGTCTTGACCACGTCGCTGTCGGCCAGCGCCAGCAGCAGATGTTCGGTATCCACCTCGGAGCGGCCAAATTCGGCAGCGTGTTTGGCGGCCTCCTGCAGCAAGGCTTCCGACTGTTCGCTGATGCGGCTGGCCAACCCACTGCCGCGACGGCGCGGCGCACCCGAACCTGCGGTGGCGGGCTCGCCAAACGAGGCATCGACCACGTCATCGGTATCGGCGGCAACTGGCGTCGCGTCTTCGCCGATGCGGAAGAAGTCACTGCCGAGGAAGTCCTCGAACAGGCCGCTGCGCGAGCCGAACAAGGCTTCCAGCGGCGAAACGGTGCGCTTTTGCTGGCGCACTAATTGCCGGTAATGGTCGTCGCACAACAGCATGGTGCTGTTACGACCGTTGAGATTGGCTTCCACCCGCACGGTGGCGGGTTGGCCGCAGACCTGGCATTGTTTTCTGGCCATGCTGATGCTCCTGAGAAGGTTGAAAAGGTTGAGGCGACGAGGCATCGCGAGCCGCGACTCCTCGTCTCGTGCCGGGTTTTTCTTGTGACGAACGAGCCGGCGACGTCAGCCGTTGATCGGGATCGAGCGTCCCTGCTTCGGCGCGCTGACCTCGCGCTTGTCGATCGTGACCGTGAGCACCCCGTTCTTGAACGATGCCTTGATCGAATCCTGGTTGGCGTCGTCAGGCAGGTTCAAGGCACGCTGAAAGCTGCCGTAGGAGCGCTCCACACGGTGGAAGCCACCTTCCTTCTTCTCCTGTTCCTGGCGCTTCTCGCCACGCACCATCAGCACGTCGTTGTCGAGAGTTATCTGGATGTCCTTCTCCTCGACACCGGGCACTTCCAGGGTAATCTTGTACTGCTTGTCGGTTTCCTGGATGTCCAGGGCCGGCTTCAGCATGCCCGACCAATCGGATGGCCACTGCGGCATGTTCAACGCCGGAAAACCGAAGCCCCGGAATGCGTCATCGAACAGCCGGTCGATTTCCCGATGCAGTTGCAGGATCGGGCTGACTGGCCCGCTCGCCGCTGGCAGGTCATTGCGCTGCACCGGCAGGGAAGAGGCGGTCTGCTGCTCTTGCTGCTCGTTCTTGAACCAGTTCCAGGGAGCCAACTTCTTGAAATCGATGTCCATGTCATACCTCCAGAAAAATTGGAAAACGAGTTACTCAAGCCCTTTGCCTGCTGCGACGGGCAGTGCGCCCAGGCGACACGGGCTGCTCGGATGACTTCTGCTGTTCACGCTTGCGCATCACCTCCTTCTTTGCTCCGGCTCGGGTCTGATCATTGATGCACTGATCGATTTCACTTTGACGAAGCCGCCACGTCCCGCCCACCTTGAAAGCCGGAATTTCCCCGTGTGCGGCGAGCCGATAAATCGTCCGCTTGCCGACTTTCAAGTACGCAGCCAATTCATCGAGCGTGAAAATCACCTGTAGGTGCGCTTTCATCTCACCCTCTCCAATCGCGTCGCTTTGCGGTTCCGGCCAAGGAAATCCTTGCAATACTTTGTAATATTAGACCTACTATGAATAACTTCAAGAATCAATGTGCAGCGTTCTCCCGCCCCATTGATGCAGGTCAACTGCTCAGGCAAGGCGCAGCGGGGCGGTCTGATCAGGCAATGGACAGCGCCTGGCTCGTCAGCCTGCGTGTACCACAGGCGCCTCGATCAAACACCGATCCTCACGTTGTAGCCGAGTGCCCGCAGCCCCTTGCTCGTCTGCATGTTCCTTGGCGGAAACTCGTCTGGGCGCGCCCAGACGACGATTTCCCCGAGGCTGCTCAGGCCAACGTGCGGAATTGCCCAGTCGTCGCTGCGGATCGCGTTCCAGAGTCGGGCCGAAACACTTCCGTTGCCCCAGACAACGTAGTTCAACAGTATCCGTCCGGCCAACACACCTTCCCGACACCGCCGCCGAAGGCCATGGCCCATCAAGCGGATTTTCCATGCGCCCTCAGCGCCGTACCTACAGCAAATCTTTCAAGGCTCAGGTCATTCAGGAGTGTTCTGAACCCGGTGCCTCCATCGCAAACATCGCCTTGGGCTACAGCCTCAATGCGGCTTTGTTGAATAAATCGAACTTTTGCTGAGTTGAAGGATCAGATCACGCATCTTCCCGACAACGCAGACCGTTCCGTGGCAAAGCAAAAGTTCAAAATCACCAACTGGCCCACCTACAATAAAGCCCTCATCAACCGTGGGAAGTGCGGACAAATTCCTGGACCTTCAGGAGTTAATTTATGCATTCATACGAGGACCGGATTCGGGCCGTCGAACTCTATTACCGGTACGGAAAGAAAGCCTCCGTTGTCGTCATGGAGCTGGGATATCCTTCCACAAAACAGCTGGGCCGTTGGGTTCGGATTTATGAAGAGAAGGGCGATTTACCCAGGGAATTAAAACCAAGAGAACGCTATTCACGTACACAGAAAATTGCTGCTGTTGAGCATTATCTTACTCACGGTGGTTGCCTGTCGTACACTCGCCGAGCCATCGGCTACCCCAGTAACGAAATTCTAAAGCGCTGGATTGAAGAGTTTACCCAAATGCGCGTCCCCTGGTCATTCGCTCAGGCACAAGCAAATGCTTCAGCCCGGAAGAGAGGTCTCAGGCCGTCCGGGAGCTCTGTAACCGACGTGGAACCGCGCGTAAAGTTGCACAAAGCATAGGCGTCAGCGTCCCGGTCCTGTACAAATGGAAGAAAGACCTTATCAGTGACGAGGCTTATCAATCCATGCGCAAACGAAAGGCAGCCCCTCAGGATAAAAATCAGGATACTTTACTCGGTGAAATCCAGCGTCTCAGGAAGCAGGTTCATCAGCTGCAGCTCGAACGTGACATACTGACAAAGGCGAATGAACTGATAAAAAAAGATCTGGGCGTCAGCTTTCTGAAACTGAAAAACAGGGAGAAAACCCTGATAGTTGATGCCCTTAAGAAAAAGTACCCCGTTGCTGAGTTGCTAAGCGTTCTGCAACTTGCCCGCAGCTGTTATTTTTACCACAAAGCCAGCAAACGTCTGTACGATAAGTATGCGGAAATACGCGTGATCATGGCCGATATCTTTGAGGAGAATTACCGCTGTTACGGCTACCGGCGCCTTCACGCGATGCTTCGCAGTAACAACAGAGTTATTTCTGAAAAGGTTGTCCGCAGACTGATGGCAGAAGAGCAGCTCGTTGTTAAGCGCACCAGGCGACGACGATATAACTCTTACTGTGGCGAAATCGGTCCGGCACCGGAAAATTTACTCGCCCGGGATTTTAGTTCCTGCAGGCCAAATGAGAAGTGGCTGACCGATATTACGGAGTTCCAGCTTCCGGCTGGAAAAGTCTATCTGTCGCCGGTTATCGACTGCTTTGATGGCCAGGTTGTAAGCTGGTCGATAGGAACACGCCCGGACGCGACGCTGGTGAATACGATGCTCGATGACGCACTCGATACGCTCAGCGAACATGATAAACCGGTGATACACAGCGATCGTGGTGGCCATTACCGGTGGCCGGGCTGGCTTGAGCGTATCAACACCTCCGGACTTATAAGGTCCATGTCGCGCAAAGGATGCTCGTCGGATAATGCTGCGTGTGAAGGCTTCTTCGGGCGTATCAAAAACGAAATGTTCTATGGCAGAGACTGGGCGGGTATCACGCTGGAAAAATTTATCTGCTTCCTGGACAGGTACATACGCTGGTATAATGAGAAACGTATCAAGCTATCATTAGGTGCAATGAGTCCTGTGAAGTACCGGCAGCATCTTGGGATCACAACATAACAGTCCAGGAAAACATCCGCAGCCCCAAAAGTGACATTACTAAATGGTTATAACAAAGCCTGTCAAGGCCAAGTTCAGATGTCCGGAGCAGGGCAAAGTTCAAATGTCCTCCAATACTCAGTAGATTGCAGAAGTAAATTCATGTGGAGACAGCCTATAACCTAATGGTAAAATTAGATTTTAGGGAAGGTGCGAACAAGTTCCTGATATGAGATCATCATATTCATCCGGAGCGCATCCCAGAGGGACATCATGAGCCATCAACTCACCTTCGCCGATAGTGAATTCAGCACTAAGCGCCGTCAGACCCGAAAAGAGATTTTCCTCTCCCGCATGGAGCAGATTCTGCCATGGCAGAATATGACCGCTGTCATCGAGCCGTTTTATCCCAAGGCGGGCAATGGCCGACGGCCCTATCCGCTGGAGACCATGCTGCGTATTCACTGCATGCAGCATTGGTACAACCTGAGCGACGGTGCCATGGAAGATGCCCTGTACGAAATCGCCTCCATGCGCCTGTTTGCCCGATTATCCCTGGATAGCGCCCTGCCGGATCGCACCACCATCATGAATTTCCGCCACCTGCTCGAGCAGCATCAACTGGCCCGTCAACTGTTCAAGACCATCAATCGCTGGCTGGCCGAAGCAGGCGTCATGATGACCCAAGGCACTTTGGTGGATGCCACCATCATTGAGGCACCCAGCTCTACCAAGAACAAAGAGCAGCAACGCGATCCGGAGATGCATCAGACCAAGAAAGGCAATCAGTGGCACTTTGGCATGAAGGCCCACATTGGTGTCGATGCCAAGAGTGGCCTGACCCACAGCCTAGTCACCACCGCGGCCAACGAGCATGACCTCAATCAGCTGGGTAATCTGCTTCATGGAGAGGAGCAATTTGTCTCAGCCGATGCCGGCTACCAAGGAGCGCCACAGCGCGAGGAGCTGGCCGAGGTGGATGTGGACTGGCTGATCGCCGAGCGTCCCGGCAAGGTAAAAACCTTGAAGCAGCATCCGCGCAAGAACAAAACGGCCATCAACATCGAATACATGAAAGCCAGCATCCGTGCCAAGGTGGAGCACCCGTT
>NZ_JADBRD010000041.1:0-53485 GCF_014930495.1 Enterobacter cloacae complex sp. S3
AATCCTCCCGGATGCACCATATTCTCCGAGATAATAGCCACGCTGTTGTTTCAAGGTCTGCGAGTTAATCGCAAGCACCAGGGAGGATAACGTTGCTTCAGCAACGGCCCGCAGGGCGAGGCGCAGCCGAGTAATCCTCCCGGATGCACCATCTCTTCTGTTATTCCCTTCGATGTTTATTTCTTAATCACTCTCGTAGTTATGGCTTCTCAGTCAGCGACAAAAATCACCATTTACGATAAAGTAATGCTTTGTTAATCGTTTAGCGAGAGCACGATGTACGCACAGTATGACGGTTTGATCTTCGATATGGACGGCACTCTCCTGGATACCGAACCCACGCATCGTCAAGCCTGGACTGACGTCCTGGGCCGCTACGGCATGCGTTTCGATCTTCAGGCGATGATTGCCCTCAACGGATCCCCCACCTGGCGTATTGCGCAGGCCGTGATTGAACTGAATCAGGCCGATCTCGACCCGCACCTGCTCGCGCGCGAAAAAACCGATGCGGTAAAAGCCATGCTTTTAGATACCGTACGCCCTCTGCCGCTGATTGATGTGGTAAAAGAGTGGCACGGGCGCCGCCCGATGTCGGTAGGAACCGGGAGCGAAAGCGCGATTGCAGAAGCTTTACTCAACCATCTTGGCCTGCGCCACTATTTTTCTGCCGTGGTCGCCGCCGATCATGTTAAACATCACAAGCCCGCACCGGACACCTTCCTGCTTTGCGCAGAATTAATGGGCGTCCCGGCGGCAAAATGTGTCGTGTTTGAAGATGCCGATTTCGGCATCCAGGCCGCGCGTGATGCCGGAATGGATGCTGTGGATGTGCGCTTACTGTGAGTGACGCGCTGTCACTTGCCTCATTATTCGCCAGCAGTTTTTTAAGCGCCACGCTGTTACCGGGAAATTCGGAAGTGGTGCTGGTGGCGATGCTGTTGTCCGGCGTGAGTCAGCCCTGGCTGCTTGTATTAATAGCAACAATGGGTAATAGCCTTGGAGGGCTGACTAACGTTATTCTTGGGCGTTTCTTTCCGCTGCGCGAAAAATCGCGCTGGCAGGAAAAGGCAGTCGGCTGGCTAAAACGCTATGGCGCTGCCACGCTGTTATTAAGCTGGATGCCTGTAATAGGCGATTTACTGTGTCTGCTGGCGGGATGGATGCGCATCTCCTGGGGACCGGTGCTCTTTTTTTTGTGCCTTGGCAAGGCGTTGCGCTATGTTCTCGTGGCGTGGGCAACACTACAGGGTATGACGTGGTGGCACTAATTGGTGGAATGAATACGCGACCTTCAATCGTCAACCATTACAATTATGCTGAGTAACATTACTTTGACAGGCGGGAGGTCAATTTGATCCCGGACGTATCTCAGGCGCTGGCCTGGCTGGAAAACCACCCTCAGGCATTGAAGGGTATTCAGCGTGGTCTTGAGCGTGAAACGCTGCGCGTTAACGCGGACGGTAGCTTAGCGACGACGGGTCACCCGAAGGCGTTAGGCTCGGCGCTGACACATAAATGGATCACAACCGATTTCGCTGAGGCACTGCTGGAGTTCATCACGCCAGTAGAGGGTGATATTGATCATATGCTGACGATCATGCGCGATATCCATCGCTACACCGCGCGCAACATGGGCGACGAACGTATGTGGCCCCTCAGCATGCCGTGCTATATCGAGCAGGGCCAGGAGATTGAGCTGGCGCAGTACGGCACGTCAAATATCGGCCGGCTGAAAACGCTCTATCGCGAAGGGCTGAAAAACCGCTACGGCGCGTTGATGCAGACGATCTCGGGCGTGCATTACAACTTCTCGCTGCCAATGGCGTTCTGGCAGGCGAAATGCGGTGAAACGGATAAAGACGCGATCTCTGAAGGCTACTTCCGCCTGATCCGCAACTATTACCGTTTCGGCTGGGTGATCCCGTATCTGTTTGGTGCCTCCCCGGCGATCTGTTCTTCGTTCCTGCAGGGGAAACCGACCACGCTGCCGTTCGAGAAGACCGAGTGCGGAATGTACTATCTCCCGTATGCCACCTCTCTGCGCCTGAGCGATCTCGGTTATACCAATAAATCGCAAAGCAATCTCGGTATTACGTTTAACGAATTGCACGAATATGTGGCAGGATTGAAGCGGGCGATCAAAACCCCGTCGGAAGAGTACGAGAAAATCGGCCTCGAAAAAGACGGCAAGCGCCTGCAAATCAACAGCAATGTGCTGCAGATTGAAAACGAGCTGTATGCGCCTATTCGTCCTAAGCGCGTAACGCGCAGCGGTGAAACCCCGTCGGATGCGCTGCAGCGCGGCGGGATCGAATACATTGAAGTGCGTTCGCTGGATATCAACCCGTTCTCACCGATTGGCGTTGATGAGCAGCAGATTCGCTTCCTGGATCTGTTTATGGTCTGGTGCGTGCTGGCGGATGCGCCGGAAATGAGTTCAGACGAACTGCTCTGCACCCGTACAAACTGGAATCGCGTGATTCTGGAAGGGCGTAAGCCGGGCCTGACGCTGGGTATTGGCTGCGAAACGGCACAGTTCCCGCTGACCAAAGTCGGCAAAGATCTGTTCCGCGACCTGAAGCGTGTTGCACGCACAATGGACAGCATCGACGGCGGCGACGCGTATCAACAGATCTGCGACCAGCTGGTGGAATGTTTTGATAATCCGGAACTGACGTTCTCAGCGCGTATTCTGCGTTCTATGATCGATCAGGGCATTGGCGGCACCGGGCGTTCACTCTCAGCGGAGTACCGCGAGATGCTGATGCAGGAGCCGTTAGAAGTGCTGAGCGAAGCGGATTTTGTCGCGGAACGCGATGCGTCCGTGGTGCGTCAGAAAGAGGTTGAAGCGGCGGATACCGAGTCGTTTGAGGCGTTTCTGGCGAAGCAGTCTTAAGCAGAAAAGAAAAAGGCCACATCGCTGTGGCCAAAATATACATCTCTGAATTCAGGGATGATGATAACAAATGCGCGTCTTTCATATACTCAGACGTGCATTCTGTAGAAGAGTTCAGTTTATTTTAAAAAAAATCACTGTCGGAGGTGACGTATGCCGTTATTAGATAGCTTTACTGTCGACCATACCCGTATGGAAGCACCTGCAGTACGCGTGGCGAAGACCATGCACACCCCGCACGGCGACACGATCACCGTCTTCGATCTGCGTTTCTGCGTGCCAAATAAAGAAGTGATGCCAGAGAAAGGCATTCATACCCTGGAACACCTGTTCGCCGGTTTCATGCGTGACCATCTGAACGGCAACGGCGTTGAGATCATCGACATCTCTCCGATGGGCTGCCGTACCGGTTTCTACATGAGCCTGATTGGCCAGCCGGAAGAGAAACGCGTCGCTGATGCGTGGAAAGCGGCGATGGAAGACGTGCTGAAGGTGAAAGAGCAGAACCAGATCCCTGAGCTGAACGTTTACCAGTGCGGTACTTACCAGATGCACTCTCTGGAAGAAGCGCAGGACATCGCGCGTCACATCATCGAGCGTGATGTTCGCGTGAACAGCAACGAAGAGCTGGCCCTGCCAAAAGAAAAACTGCAGGAACTGCACATCTAGTGCACCTTTTCCCTCTCCCTCCGGGAGAGGGTAGGGTGAGGGTGGTTTAACCCCATGACCACAACCTCAACATTCTCCTTTACCCATCGTCCCCTCGTTCCGTTTGCCCATGATTACGCTCATGGTGACAGCGAGCCGTGGCATGAGCACGACTGCGCGCAGCTGTTGCACACCCTGAGCGGCGTGGTACGGGTCGATACGGCTTCGGGCTGTTGGGTTGTTCCTCCCGGTCGCGGCGTCTGGCTACCAGCGGGGACCCGCCACTCGCTTCGCATCACCGGCAACGTGGCGGCGCGAACGCTGTTTATCGATCCGCTGGCGCGGGCCGATCTCCCGGCCACCTGTCAGATCGTGCAGATCGCGCCGCTGTTGCGCGAGCTGATCCTCGTCTCCCTTGCTTTACCTGAATCGTACTCGCCCGGCAGCCGGGATGAACGCGTCTATGAACTCATTCTCGATGAAATCCGCACCATGCCGGTGCTGCCGTTTCACCTGCCGGAGCCGGAAGGCGAGGCGTTACGTCACCTGTGTTTGCAAATCCGGCAAAACGCGGGGGAGAGCTGGAGCAGCGCGCAGGCCGCGAGCATGATGAACATGAGCGAACGCACCCTGAACCGCCATTTTCAGCAGCAGACGGGATTAAGCTACGGCGAGTGGTTGAGAAGGGCGCGCCTGCTGGAAGCCTTAGTGCGGCTGGCGCAGGGCCAGCCGGTACTACGCGTGGCGCTGGATCTGGGTTACGGCAGCCACAGCGCCTTTACGGCGATGTTCCGCCGGGTAATGGGCGTCTCACCCAGCGATTACTTTAAGAACGACTGACGGCGTTTAAAAGCGCCTGAAGCGACGCGCGCGCCACGTCGCTGTCGATGCCCACGCCCCAGCGGCTGCTCCCGTCCTGGAACAGGCAGCGGATGTAGGCCACCGAGCGGCTGTCGCTGCGTTCGCCTAACGTATGCTCGTGATAATCCTTAATCACGAACGGGGCGCTGATCCAGCGGCTTAAGCCTTGAGCGGCGGCGGAGAGCAGACCGTTACCCTGACCTTCCAGCTGACGCGTTCCCCCCTGCGTAGCGATGCTTGCCGTCAAACGCAGCTGGCCGTCCTGCTGGCTGTCGCTGCGGTAGGATTGCAGCGCAAACTGCGGCGTGGCTACCAGCCCGTAGCGGGTGCGGAACAGCTGCCACAGCGCATTCTGCGTCATCTCTTTTCCGTGGCGATCGGTTTCCTGCTGCACGTGCTGGCTGAAATCCTGCTGCAGGGCGCGAGGTAATTTCAGACCATGATTCTGTTCGATGAGCCACGCGCTGCCGCTTTTCCCTGACTGGCTGTTGACGCGGATCACCGCTTCGTAGGTGCAGCCGATATCCTGCGGATCGACGGGCAGATACGGCATCTCCCAGCGATCGCCAGGCCTGCGGGCATCAAAGCCTTTTTTGATCGCATCCTGGTGCGAGCCGGAGAAGGCGGTATAGGCCAGCCGGCCTGCCCACGGGTGGCGCGGATGCACCGGCAGCTGGTTGCAGGCTTCCACCACTTCCACGACCCGGTTCATATCGCTAAAGTCGAGATTCGGGCTGACGCCCTGGCTGTAGAGGTTCATCGCCAGCGTCACCAGGCAGACGTTGCCCGTGCGTTCCCCGTTACCAAACAGACAGCCCTCCACGCGGTCTGCCCCCGCCATCACGGCCAGCTCGGCGCTGGCGACGCCGGTACCGCGGTCGTTATGCGGATGTACGCTGATGCAGACATCCCGGCGGCGGCTGAAGTGGCGACAGAAATACTCGATCTGGTCGGCATAGACGTTCGGCGTGCTCACTTCGACGGTGGCCGGTAAGTTGATCACCATGGGCCGTTCGTCGCACGGCTGCCAGATCTCCGCCACGGCTTCACAAATCTCCAGCGCAAACTCCGGCTCGGTAAAGCAGAAGGTCTCCGGGGAATACTCATACTGCCAGCGGGTGTCCGGGTTCTCTTCACACAGCTGACGAATTAGCCGCGTGGATCGCGTCGCCAGCTCAACGATTTGCGCTTTTTCCATGCCGAACACCAGGCGGCGGAACAGCGGGGCGGTGGCGTTATACAGATGGACGGTGGCCTGTTTCGCACCGCGCAGGGATTCGAAAGTGCGATGGATGAGATCTTCCCGCGCCTGGGTTAATACCTGAATCGTGACGTCATCCGGGATGCGGTTCTCTTCAATCAGCTGGCGAACGAAGTTGAAGTCGGTCTGCGAGGCGGATGGGAAAGCCACCTCAATTTCTTTGAATCCGCAGCCCAGCAGCAGGTCCCAGAACTGCAGCTTGCGGGTGCTGTCCATCGGCTCGGCAAGGGCCTGGTTGCCGTCGCGCAGGTCGGTGGAGAGCCAACGCGGCGCGCGGGTAATGCGTTGCTCCGGCCAGCGGCGGTCGGGCAGAAAAAGGGTTGGATAGGGTTGGTACTTGTCGGCGGGTGTGTTCAGCATGATGCGCTCCTGTTGTCTTTTCACTATCGTGAATTGATTTCAGGAGCGCTGCTTTATCGAAACTGTCAATCGCTGTCGCGTTCTGGACACGGTGCGGTTTTTTGCCGGATGGCGGCTACGCCTTATCCGGCCTACGTTCGTAGGCCCGGTAAGCGAAGCGCCACCGGGCAACTGTCACAGGACTAGTGCGCGCCACCGCCGCCGCTACCGGCGCCAAACGGTGGTTTAGCAAACCATACCAGCCCCAGCAGGACGATAAAGATCCCCGCCGATATCCAGAAAATCTCGTTGGCCGAGATAATCAGCCCCTGGTTGGTGATCTGCTGGGCAATCCAGCCGGACGCCTGCTGCTCCGTCATACCCATTCCCTGCAGCTGGTTGTACATCTGCTGAGAGTTCGGGTTGAACGGGTTCACCGCTTCGGTCAGCTGGGCATGGTGCATCGATTCACGGTTCGTCCACAGGGTGGTGGTGATCGACGTACCTATCGAGCCCGCCAGCGTTCGCGTAAAGTTCGACAGGCTCGATGCGGCCGCCATGCGCTCAGGCGGTAAACCGGAAAGCGTGATGGTGGTCAGTGGCATAAAGAAGCACGCCACGGCAAAGCCCTGAATAAACTGCGGCCACGCGGACGCGCCAAAGTCCATTCCCGGTTCGAACGTATACGCGCGCCAGTAGAAGCACACGGCGTACATGATAAAGCTGAACGTCACCAGCCGGCGCATGTCGAGCTTGTGGGCGAAGCGGCCAATAATCGGCGACAGCAGAACCGGAATCAATCCAACCGGCGCCGAGGCTAAACCTGCCCAGGTTGCGGTGTAGCCGTATACCTCCTGCAACAGCTGCGGCAGCAGTACAATCGCGCCGAAGTAGAGCATGTAGGCGAGGCTGATACACAGACAGCCTATGGTGAAGTTTCGCGACTTAAACAGCGACAGGTCGACTATCGGGTTATCGTCCGTCAGCTCCCAGACAATCAGGAAGCTCAGCGACACCACCGCGACAATCGTCAGGATGATGATCTCCCGGGAGTTGAACCAGTCCAGCTCTTTGCCCTGGTCGAGCATGACCTGCAGGCTACCGATGCCGACAACCAGCAGTGCCAGACCAATGGCGTCGATACGCCGCTGTTCCGTACGGGTTTCTCTGCCGCGCAGCGACTGGAGCGTCAGCATTACCACGAGGGCGCCAATCGGTACGTTGATGAAGAAGATCCAGCCCCAGTGATAGTTGTCGCTGATATAGCCGCCTAAGATAGGCCCGCAAATCGGCGCGACAATCACGGTCATTGACCACAGCGCCAGCGCAATCGAGCGTTTGGCTGGCGGGTAGTTGTTCAGCAGTAAGCTCTGCGACAGCGGGATCAGCGGCCCGGCGACAATCCCCTGAATGACGCGGAAGAAAATCAGCATCGTCAGGCTGCTGGACATGCCGCACGCCCAGGAGGCAAGAACGAACAATACCGTTGACCAGAGGAACAGCTTCACTTCACCGACGCGCTTTGCCAGCCAGCCGGTAATCGGAATGGAGATGGCGTTTGCCACCCCAAACGAGGTAATGACCCAGGTCCCCTGGCTCAGCGACGAGCCAAGGTTACCGGCGATGGTCGGGATCGCCACGTTTGCGATGGTGGAGTCCAGCACCTGCATGAATGTCGCCAGCGACAGCGCGATGGTCATAATGACCAGCTGCGCGCCTTCCAGCGGTTTTTGCGGCTTTTGCTGTTGCATAACGCTCACCTTCGGATTAACCGGCGTTTGCCTTCACGATGTCATCGATCAGCTTGTTGACCGGATCGAGGCTAATTTCACGGGCGTTACTTTCATAAGCCGGGCTGCTGCGCACCTGGCTTGCCAGGATCTGACCGTCGCGGTTGGCGGTGTCGACCGTCACCAGCGTTGAGAGGCCGATACGCAGCGGGTGATCCGCCAGCTGTTTGGCATCCAGCTCAATACGCACGGGCAGACGCTGAACCACTTTGATCCAGTTACCGGTGGCGTTTTGCGCAGGCAGCAGGGAGAAAGCGCTGCCGGTCCCCATGTCCAGGCCGACCACTTTACCGGTGTACTTCACGTCATCGCCGTAGATGTCGCTGACAACCGTCGCGCTCTGGCCGATACGCATATGGGCAAGCTGCGTCTCTTTAAAGTTGGCGTCTACCCACAGATTGTCTGCCGGCACGACCGCCATCAGCGGCGTGGTTGGGCTAATCTGCGCCCCTGGCTGGACGGAACGACGGGAGACATAGCCGGTCATCGGGGTGACGATTTTGGTACGCTGCAGGGCAAGCCACGCGTTGCGCACTTCGGTCGCCGCCTGCTGTACGGCAGGCTGGTTTTCCAGACTGGTACCCAGCACCATCGCCTGGTTGGCGTTGTACTGTTGAATCGCCACATCCAGCTGTGCCTGAGCGCTGGCAACGGCGTCGCGGGCGTGCTGCAGCTCTTCACGGCCAATCAGGTTGGCGGTGCCGAGCGGTACGCGGCGGTTCAGATCGCTTTGCGCCTGCGCCAGCGCCGTTTTCTGCACGTCGATGTTGGCCTGCAGCTGTTTGCTGTTGATCATCAGCTGGCGGGTCTGACGGACGCTGGAGGCCAGCGCGGTCTGTGCTTTTTCAAACGCCTGCTGGGCGTCGGTTGGATCGAGGGTCACCAACACATCGCCTTTTTGCACAAAGTCGGTATTGTCAGCCCAGACTTTCGTCACGCTGCCCGACACCTGCGCCATAATTTGTACCTGGTTCCCTGCCACGTACGCGTCGTCAGTCTCTTCAGCATGACGCAGTACTAAAAACCAATAGATCCCATATGCCACGGCAATAATGATAAAGAGCAAGGTCAACAGAAGAAGGGCGCTCTTACGTTTGCCTTTCTTGTTGGCCGGTTGCTGCGGGGTAGTGCTCTCCGCATTTGCGCTCATTGTTGTTCTCCACGATCTTCTTATTTTCACATCGGCTGAGCCGACCTGTTGTCAGAAAGGCCAGCACTGTGACGTGCTGGCCTGTCGGTTTTCTTATGAATCTGGAATGGTGAGCGTGTCGTCGCGTTAGCGCAGCGCCTCAAGAACGGCGCCGTCTTCATCCATCTGGTCCAGACGGGTGAGCAGCTTGCGAGTGATGTGCTCAAGCTGGTCGCGCTCGGCGGTGCTGAGGACAGACCAGAGTTTGTGCAGGCAATTGTGCTGAGGTGGCAGCACCTCGCGCAGGAACTGGTGACCTTTATCGGTCAGTTGCAGATGCAGGCAGCGGCGATCGTTGTCGCTTTCACGGCGCTCAATCCAGCCGCGCTTTTCGAGTTCATCGGCAATACGGGTCGCATTGGTACGGGAGGAGCCCAGCGCGCAGCTCAGTTCGGAAGGCTGAATGCTGTGATTTTCCTGAGACTCCAGCGTAATCAACGCCATAAACAACGTCTCGTTAATCCCTTGAGCTTTCAGCATTTTATTACGGTTTTCCAGTAGCTTACCCTGCATGTGCATGCACAGGCGAGTCAGCAGGATTTCCTGATACGGGAAGTCCTCATGGCGACTGGCGCGGAATTTAAGCATTTGTTCAATGGGCGTAAACGAACTATCCATTTGGGCATAACCTCATTAATTACAGCCGATATAGTAACGATAGTGACAAATAATGTAAATGAATTATTTGTGCGGTTATATCCGCCAAACTTATGTCACCATCAGAAAGCGCCGGGTAAGTCCGTGACCCGGTGAGCACAGAAAGCGTTGGGTGTGAACCCGCTGAAGAGAGGATGTGAGGACGGGGGTCTGAACTATTCATGCCGATTGTAAATATGTCACCCACATTAAAATTTCTGGGATAAATGATTACGTTTACATTAACAGAGTGAAGGGCCTCTTAACACCCTAAGAGGCCAACTCAATGTAAATGTTAGTTAATTGCATCCTGGCGGTGATAACCGCGCCACCATACTAGCAGGTTGAGAGTGGCGACGATGGCCCCGATCGCGCATACCCCCGACCAGCCCGCATGCTGCCACGCCGACGCTGAAATAAGCGAACCCGCTGCGCCGCCGATGAAGTAGCTGGTCATGTATCCGGCCGTCAGGCGGTTACGCGCCTCTGGCTTCACGCGATAGATGACGGTCTGATTGGTGATGTGAACGCCCTGAACGGTGAGATCGAGCACCAGGATACCGACGATTAGCGCCAGCACCGAGATGTGTCCGTACCAGATCGCCGCCCAGGAGAGCAGAAGTAAAACCAGCCCTGCGGAGGTGGTCAGGTGGGATTTGCCCTTGTCGGCCAGCCCGCCAGCGGGGCGTGCCCCCAGCGCGCCTGCGGCACCGGCCAGGCCGAACAGGCCAATCACCCCTTCGGAATAATTGAACGGCGGCGCGGCCAGCAGAAACGCCATCGACGTCCAGAGAATGCTGAAGTTAGCGAAGGTGAAACAGCCCAGCAGGGCGCGGGTGCGCAGAAGCTTGTCCTGCGTAAACAGGCTGAAAACGGAGGCCAGCAGCTGAGGATAGTTCAGGTGGTTTTCCTGCTTCACTTTTGGCAGCCCGCGCCACAGCGCCAGCGCCATAATGACCATCAGCACGCTCGCCACCCAGTATACGGTGCGCCAGCCGCCGAGGCTTGCCAGCAGCCCTGCAACGGTACGCGCCAGCAAAATCCCCAGCAGCAGGCCGCTCATGATGGTGCCCACCACCTTGCCGCGTTTTTCCGGGGAGGCGAGGGTCGCGGCGAGCGGGACCAGGATTTGCGCCACCACGGAGAACAGCCCCGTTAGCGCGGTACCGACGATCATCATCGTCAGCGACTGGCTGCTGGCGGTGATCAGCATCCCACCGGCGGCCAGCAGGGTCATGGAGACGATCAGCATTCGGCGTTCAAACATATCGCCGAGCGGCACCAGGAACAGCAGCCCGGCGGCATAGCCCAGCTGTGCAGCGGTGACGATAAAGCCTGCGGAGCTGGCGGAGAGATTGAACGCGCGGGCGATGGTGTCGAGAAGAGGCTGCGCGTAATAGTTGCTGGCGACCGCCAGACCCGTTGCCACGGACATTAAAAGGATGAGTGCGGGGCTAAGCCCTTGAGTTGTTTTTGTCATTAGTTTCAGGAATCGTTAGTTGAGTGATTATTTTTCCGGAAACCATAATAGCTAATGATTGTGAAAGTTGGGGGATTGTTGGGTGATGTATTGTGCGGTTTAGGGGGATTGTGCGGTTTGATCCCCTCACCCCGGCCCTCTCCCAAGGGGAGAGGGAGGTCATCGTCCCCTCTCCCTCTGGGAGAGGGTTAGGGTTTTGTTTTTACTTCTGCGCTTCAAGCGCCTCTTTCACCCAGCCGTCAAACAGCTGCTGGTGGGCTTTGATCCAGCCGTCGACGTGGCCTTTCACATCCGCTTCAGACGATTTGCCCGCATGCATCATCGCGTTCTGGGCATTGATGTCCGCCAGCGGCAGCTTCATCACCGAGAACAGCTTCGCCGCCGCCGGGTTTTTCTCCGCCCAGGCTTTGTTGGCCACGATATGCATGGTGTTCACCGGGAAGCCGTAGTTCATGCCGTTCGGCAGTTTTGTGTCGATATCCTTCTGCTCGCCCGGCAGGGAGGAGAACGGCACCTGCAGCCACACCACGTCTTTGCCCGGCTTCAGCACGTCGCTCACCCAGTACGGCGTCCAGGTGTAGTAGATCACCGGTTTACCCTCTTTGAAGCGGGCAATGGTGTCGGCCATCATCGCTGAATAGTTGCCGTGGCTCACGTCGACGGTTTTTGCCAGGTCAAAGGCTTTGTTCTGGTGGTTAATCACCGCTTCACAGCCCCAGCCCGGCGAGCAGCCCATCATGTCGGCCTTGCCGTCACCGTTGGTGTCGAACAGTTTGGCGATCTTCGGATCTTTCAGCTGTTCAATGTTGGTGATGTGGTACTGGTCCGCAGTTTTCTTGTCAATCAGATACCCCTGCGCCGCACCCGTCACGAAGGTCCCCTCGCGATAGAACTTCTTGTCACCGCCGGCGGCGGCATACATGTCGTCGTGCAGCGGCTGCCAGTTGACGGCGGTAAAGGTGGCGTCACCGGAGGCAATCGAGGTGTAGCCCACGTTGTAATCTACTTCGCTCGGCGTGTTAACCGTGTAGCCCAGCTTCTCCAGCGCGCGGCTGACGATCAGGGTCTGGAAGCTCTCTTCCGAAATGGTGCTCTGCACCGGCTGTACGGTAATGCCTTTGCCAGGCAGGTCAGCCGCAAACGCGCTGGTGGAGACAAGGGTGGCAAACGCTGTGGCAAAAAGTACGTTATGTCGCATCGTTGTTCCTTATTTTGATTTCGTGAAAGGGCGGGTGAGTAACCCGACAGGGCCGGTGGTATACCAGCGACGGTTGCCGCGACTGCGTGAATCACGACCGACGGCCTGAGTCAGGCGGTCAAGGATAATGGCGAGGATCACAATGCCGACGCCGCCGACGGTGGCCAGCCCCATATCGAGACGGCCAATGCCGCGCAGCACCATCTGACCCAGACCGCCAACGGCGATCATCGAGGCAATGACCACCATCGACAGGGCCAGCATCAGCGTCTGGTTAACGCCCGCCATGATGGTCGGCATCGCCAGCGGAAGCTGAACCTTAAACAGCATCTGGCGCGGGCTGGCGCCGAACGAGCGTGACGCTTCGATCAGGTCCGCAGGCACCTGGTTGATCCCCAGAATGGTCAGACGAATAATCGGCGGCAGGGCGAAGATAATGGTCACCACCACGCCCGGCACGTTGCCGATGCCGAACAGCATCACGATAGGCACCAGATAGACGAACGCCGGGGTGGTCTGCATCGCATCCAGCAGGGGACGAATTATCTTCGCCGCTCGCGGGCTGCGCGCCAGCCAGATCCCCATCGGCAGGCCGATGACAATGCAAAAGAGCAGAGCGGTCAGCACCAGCGCCAGGGTGATCATCGCCTGCGACCACGCGCCAATCGCGCCGATAGCGATCAGAGAGATCAGCGTGGCGACCCCCATGCCCGCGCTACCGAACTGCCAGGCGATCAGGGAGAACAGGATAATCGCCACCGGCGCCGGCATGCCCAGCATCAGCTGCTGGAAGCCGTTCAGGATGTAATCCACCGGGACGCGGATCCCCTGAAAGACCGGACGGAAGTGGGTGACCACCCAGTCGATCCCTTCCGTGACCCAGCTGTCCAGCGGGATCAGCGTTTTATGGAACGGATCCATGATGTTGAAGTGTTCTGGCGCAGGCGCGGGTGCGCTGTTGAGCCAGTCTGCCGCGCCGCTGCCATCTGTCGGCGCTGGCGTGGAACCCCACGCGTCGGCGGATTGCGCAGCGCTGTCCGCTGCCTCAGTGGCGCCCCACGGGTTAGATTGATCGGTCATTGTTTGCCCCCTCGCGATCTAAAGCCTGCAGCAGCATCCTTTTTGAGATGATGCCGACGTACTGTTGTTCCTCACCCACGACCGGCACGGCGCACGGCGCCTGGCCCACGTGAGAGAGCAACTCGCTGAGCGGCGTTTCGGCGTCCACGGCAAGCGGAGCGTCAATTAACGCCGCATCGATTCCCTGGTTCTCAGTGAGAGCCGTTTTCAGGGAGTCGATGGAGACAATGCCAACAAATTTATTGCCGCGTTCAACCAGATAGCCGTATTCACGGTCTTCATCCTGCAGCAGCTTCAGCGCCGAGCGCGGGCCGAAGCCTGGCGTTTTACGGATAATGCCGTTTGGCGTTCGGCGGGCAATATCTTTGGCGCTAAAGACCTGGCTAATATCCACGCCGCGGAAGAAGGTGCGCACATAATCGTTCGCCGGATTATTGAGAATTTCATCCGGCGTGCCGACCTGCACCACTTCACCGTTTTGCATAATGGCAATGCGGTCGCCAATACGCATGGCTTCATCCAGATCGTGGGAAATAAAGACAATCGTTCTCTGATGTTTAGCCTGTAATTTTACCAGCTCATCCTGCATCTCGGTGCGAATTAACGGATCGAGGGCGGAGAAGGCTTCATCCATTAATAATATGTCTGGATTAATGGCTAATGCACGGGCTAATCCCACGCGCTGACGCATACCGCCGGAAAGTTCATCCGGGTACGCATGCGCATAATTTTCCAGCCCGACCTGACGCAGCGCATCAAGGGCTTTTTCCTGACGTTCCTGAGCCGGCGTGCCGGCTAATTCCATGCCGAAAGCGGTATTATCCAGCACCGTCATGTGTGGCATCAGCGCGAATGACTGGAACACCATTGCGATCTTCTTTCTGCGCACCTCGCGAAGCTCTGCGTCTGATATTCTGGCGATATCCACGCCGTCAATCAGCACCTGCCCGCGGGTGGGTTCAATCAGGCGATTGAGAAGGCGAACCATAGTGGATTTACCCGAACCGGATAATCCCATGATGACAAAAATCTCGCCTTCTTCAATGGCCAGACTGGCGTCTTTAACGCCAAGCGATAGCCCGGTTTTTTCCAGAATTTGCTCTTTCGTAAGGCCTTTCTCAATATATTTGAATGCGCGCTGCGGGTGCTCGCCAAATACTTTATAAAGATTTTTCACTTCTAATTTAATTGCCATGCAATAGAGAGTGTCCTGTTATTTGTTTATGCCGATATGATTACCATGGTAAATTGTTAACGGGCATAACCCTAACATACTGAGAATCTGAGACAACCCTGAGTCGGGCTAAGTGCGGAATTTTGACGTAAGCGAAACGGCTGAATTTCCCATGAATAAAGGGCTGAGGGCGGTTTGAATTTTTCTCATTTTTTTGCTGCTGCATCGGGAAATTTCGCCTGAATCGAAATGATTCAGGCGAATATGACGTGGAAATTACAGTGTAGTTGTTTTGTAAATATTAGAGAGGGAGTTGTTGGGTTTATATTAAATTAACGAACGTTAGCGTTCATTAAAAATCCCAGTCTTCATCCTCGGTTTCCACCGTTTTGCCCATCACATACGATGAGCCAGATCCCGAGAAGAAATCGTGGTTTTCGTCGGCATTGGGCGACAGCGCGGCCAGAATCGCCGGGTTCACCTCCGCCATCTCCGGCGGGAAAAGCGCGTCGTAGCCCAGGTTCATCAGCGCCTTGTTGGCGTTGTAGCAGAGGAAGGCCTTCACATCGTCCTCCCAGCCGGTGCCGGCGTAGAGTTCCTCCGTATAGCTCAGCTCGTTGTCGTACAGATCCATCAGCAAATCGAGCGCAAAGCCTTTAAGCTCCTCGCGCTTCGCCTCGCTGACATTCTCCAGCTCTTTCTGATACTTATAGCCAATGTAATACCCGTGCACCGCTTCATCGCGAATGATGAGCCGAATCAAATCGGCGGTGTTGGTGAGCTTGCCCCGGCTCGACCAGTACATGGGCAGCCAGAAGCCGGAATAGAAGAGGAAAGATTCCAGGAACACGCTGGCGATCTTTTTCTTCAGCGGCTCGTCGGCGCGGTAATATTCCAGAACCAGCTCCGCCTTTCTCTGTAGTGACTCGCTCTCTTCACTCCAGGCGTAGGCTGCGTCCACGTCTTTGGTCTGGCACAGGGTCGAGAAAATCGAGCTGTAGGAGCGGGCATGCACCGCCTCCATAAAGCTGATATTCGACATCACCGCCTCTTCGTGCGGCGTGAGCGCGTCGCTCATCAGCGCGGGTGCACCAACGGTATTCTGAATGGTGTCCAGCAGCGTCAGGCCGGTAAAGACGCGGATCGTCAGCTGCTGTTCGGCGTGGCCGAGCGTTTGCCAGGCCGGAATATCGTTGGAGAGCGGAACCTTTTCCGGCAGCCAGAAGTTGCTGGTCAGGCGGTTCCATACCTCCAGGTCTTTATCGTCCTGGATTTTGTTCCAGTTAACGGCACTCACGCGTGACAGTTTCATCCTTTCTCCTTACAGCGCGCAGGACACGCAGCCTTCGATTTCGGTGCCTTCCAGCGCAAGCTGGCGCAGGCGAATGTAGTAGAGCGTTTTGATGCCTTTCTTCCAGGCGTAGATTTGCGCTCTGTTGATATCCCGCGTGGTGGCGGTGTCCGGGAAGAACAGCGTCAGCGACAGCCCCTGATCCACATGTTTTGTCGCTTCGGCGTAGGTATCGATGATTTTCTCCGGGCCGATCTCATACGCGTCCTGATACAGCGCCAGGTTCTCATTGGTCATAAACGGGGCAGGGTAGTAAACGCGCCCGGTTTTGCCTTCCTTTCGAATTTCAATTTTCGATACGATCGGGTGAATGCTCGACGTGGCGTGGTTGATGTACGAAATCGATCCGGTCGGCGGGACGGCCTGCAGGTTCTGGTTATAAATGCCGTAGCGCATCACCTCTTCTCGCAGCTGCTGCCACATCTCTCGCGTCGGCAGGGTAATCCCCGCTCGGGCAAACAGTTCGCGTACTTTTTCGGTTTTCGGCTGCCAGTCGCCTTCGAGGTACTGGCTGAAATATTCCCCGCTGGCGTAGCGGGACTGCTCAAAGCCCGCGAACCGCTGGCTGCGCTCGCGCGCCAGCATCATCGAGGTGTGCAGCGCGTGCCAGGTAATGGTGCAGAAATAGAGGTTGGTGAAATCCAGCCCTTCCGGGCTGCCGTAGGCGATGCCTTCCCGCGCCAGATAGCCGTGCAGGTTCATCTGCCCCAGACCGATGGCGTGCGACGCGGCGTTGCCTGCTTCAATAGACGGCACGCTGCGGATGTGGCTCATGTCCGATACCGCCGTCAGCCCGCGAATGGCGGTCTCCACCGTGCGGCCAAAGTCGGGGGAATCCATGGTGTGGGCAATATTCAGCGACCCGAGGTTGCAGGAGATATCCTTGCCGATGTCCGCGTAGTCCAGGTTCTCGTCGTAGGCTGACGCGCTGTTGACCTGCAAAATCTCCGAGCACAGGTTGCTCATGTTGATACGCCCGGCAATCGGGTTCGCGCGGTTCACCGTATCCTCAAACATGATGTACGGATAGCCGGACTCAAACTGGATCTCCGCCAGCCGCTGGAAGAAATCGCGGGCGTTGATGGTTTTTTTGCGAATGCGATCGTCGGCCACCAGTTCGTCATAAAGTTCGCTGATGGCCACGTCGCCAAACGCTTTGCCGTAAATACGCTCGATGTCGTACGGCGAGAAGAGCGCCATCTCGGCATTCTCTTTGGCCAGCTTAAAGGTGATGTCCGGGATCACCACGCCGAGCGACAGGGTTTTGATGCGAATTTTTTCGTCGGCGTTTTCGCGTTTGGTATCAAGAAAACGCAGAATGTCCGGATGATGCGCATGCAGGTAAACCGCGCCCGCGCCCTGACGCGCGCCAAGCTGGTTGGCATAGGAGAAGGCATCTTCCAGCATCTTCATCACCGGGATCACGCCGGAGGACTGGTTTTCGATGCGCTTGATCGGCGCGCCCGCTTCACGCAGGTTCGAGAGCAGAAACGCCACGCCGCCGCCGCGTTTGGAAAGCTGCAGCGCCGAGTTCACCGCGCGGCCAATCGACTCCATATTGTCTTCGATACGCAGCAGGAAGCAGGAGACCAGCTCGCCGCGCTGGGCTTTGCCGCAGTTGAGGAAGGTCGGCGTGGCGGGCTGGAAGCGTCCGGAGAGGATCTCGTCGGCGAGCTGTTCCGCCAGCGCTTCATCACCCTGCGCCAGGGTTAGCGCCACCATCGCCACGCGATCTTCAAAGCTCTCTAAGTAGCGCTTGCCGTCAAAGGTCTTCAGGGTGTAGCTGGTGTAGTACTTCCACGCGCCGAGGAAGGTCTGGAAACGAAAGCCGCTGGCGTGGGCGCGCTCAAACAGCTTCACCACAAAGTCGCGGTCGTAGCGGGTGAGCACGCGCGCGTCGTAGTAGCCCTCGTTAACCAGATAGTCGAGACGTTCATTCTGGCTCGCAAACGTCACGCTGTTGGGCCGCACGTGGGCGGCAAAAAAGGCGTCCACCGCCTCACGATCTTTATCGAACTGAATGCGCCCCTCCCGATCGTAGAGGTTAAGCATGGCGTTTAATGCGTGGTAATCCGGTGTCGCCTGAATCACCCGTTCTGCGGTTGTCGTTGCCAAAATTCGTTCACTCCTTTACGCACGTTTTCGACGTCCTGCTGTGTCCCCATCAGCTCAAAACGATAGAGATACGGCACGCCGCATTTTTGAGAAATGACATCCCCGGCGCGGCCAAAGGCATCGCCGAAATTGCGATTCCCCGCCGCGATCACGCCGCGGATTAGCCCGCGGTTATGAGGATCGTTCAGAAAGCGGATCACCTGGCGAGGCACGGCTCCTGCCGTACCGCCGCCACCATAGCTGGGCACCACCAGTATGTAAGGTTCCTCTACCCGTATCCGCTCCCGCTCGTTCAGCGGAATGCGCACCGCAGGCAGCCCGACGCGCTCAATAAAGCGGAGCGTGTTTTCCGAGCTGCTGGAGAAGAAAACCAGCCCACTCATACCCGGGTGGCCTGAGCGCTCAGGCGGTTAATCATGTCCGGGCGGAAGCCAGACCAGCTTGTTTCCCCGGCGACCACCACTGGAAGCTGACGAAAACCCTGCTTGCGCAGGGTATCTGCGGCCTCGGGGACCTGGTCAACATTCACCATTTCAAACGCCACGCCACGGCTTTCCATTGCCCGTTTGGTCGCGTGGCACTGAACACAATCGTTACGAGTGTAAATAATAATGCTCATGATTCGTATTTCCATTTAAAATGAGGGTACGGCGCGAATCATCGCGTCGGGTTGTGTGTATCTTGCTAAAGGAATACTAGATGTAGATGTCTTAAGTTTCAACCATACAAGATATGGGAAATTTAGATTGATATCGCCCCTGTGATGAGCACAGCGGGGCAGGGCAGGCTGTACGGGTTTTTCAGGCTAACGGGCATAAAAATGCCCCGGCGCCTGAGGCTACCGGGGCAGAATACGCGGGATTATTTACGCAGGCTGAGCAGGGCACCGACGAAGATGCCGACCGCCGCGACGGTTCCCAGAGTACATAGCGGTTTTTCACGCACGAAGGTCGTAGCACAGCTTGCCATGTCGCAGGCAGCCTGCGTGGCGCGTGAACGTCCGTTCATACGGGCGCGGGTTTCACGGAGCAGAGACTGAGCCTTACGCTTTGCGGCATCCGCTTCGTCCTTCGCGTCACTTCCCCAGGACTTCAGCACCTCTTCCAGCGTGTCCGCTAATTGGCTGACATCATTACGAATATCCTGAGCGTCGTCGTTAATATCGTTTCGGTTCGGTCTGTTAAACATACGATCCTCCGTAATTTTGTGTTCCCGTTCAGTTTAGTTCAGAAATTTAATATCTGAAGCGCCTCACGCGTTATCCGGCAGTTTATGGACTATTCTGAAAGCCCTGCTATTGCTGAATACTGTAAGGTTGCCGGGCAGGAAAAGATAACGAGGAAAAGATATGTATTTACGACCTGACGAGGTGGCACGCGTTCTTGAAAAAGAGGGATTCACCATGGATGAGGTGACGCCAAAAGCGTATGGATATCGCCGCGGCGAGAATTATGTTTATGTTAATCGCGAAGCAAGAATGGGACGTACCGCTCTCATTATTCACCCGACGCTGAAAGACAGAAGTCTGTCATTTGCTGAGCCTGCCTCGGATATTAAAACCTGCGATCATTATCAGCAATTTCCGCTCTATTTAGGCGGTGAACGGCATGAGCATTATGGTATTCCGCACGGTTTCAGTTCGCGTATGGCGCTGGAGCGATTTTTGAAGGGACTGTTTGGCGACGTACAGTAAATCCGCGACTGGCGTGCGCCAGTCGCTTCACATCACGCTTTTGCCTGGCTGTACTGGCTGACCTTAAACAGGCGGCGACAGTAGTCGAGGAAATAGCCGTAAACGGCTCCCATCAACATCGAAATGACAATATTCGAACTCACCGCCGCAGCGATCTGGTGCCAGTCTGCACCGACTGTCAGGAGAATGGCTACGTAAACCGGCGACTGGAACGTCACATACGCCAGAACGTCCGCCAGGTTTTTCACCCAGCCTGCAGGACTGATACGACGCGCGAAGCGCATTACCGCATCGCGGTATAAACCATAAGGCCATGCAATAATAATATTGACCGGGATCGCCACCAGACGAGAAGAAAGTGACTGCTCGAAGGACATTCCGGAGAGGAATATTTCGATCAGCATGTTCACGACGGAACAGTAAACAACCATCGCGAAAGTATCCGCCACCGCGTGGCGCAGGCGAGATTGCGGCGAGAACATGTCTGAACTCCTTGAGAAGAACACAAAAGAAACGATTTTCCTTCAGCGGTTAGTGCTTTAGGTTGGTTTGTTTGACGTGTATAGCGTATATCTCTACGTTTGAACTAACAACTAGTGATTAATTTTTATTTAATCGCCTTTTGTCCACAAAATTCTCTAAAGTTGTTCGTTTTTTGTTCCGATCGTTATAATCTGTCTCGTTTGATGGTTTTTATATTAAAATCAATCACTTGTTTTTTCGGTGGCGAGAGGCAGGAATCCCCACCTGATAGCGGTGGAGTATGCTGTGGTTTGGATTAAAGTTGGCTATTTATATTAATGTGGTGATTGGATTCACCGGTGTCCTGTCAGCGCCTTGCGCTATTATTAACAGCGAGTTCTAAATATATTAACGCTGATGCCCGTACGGACCCTTGGGTAGATATTTCAACTCAAATGAATTATTCTGTCGGCGATTTATCTATTTATCCCCCAAAGAAAAGGTTTTCAAATAATATGTCTTTGACGTTACAGAATCTTAATAATATCCGAACCCTGCGCGCTATGGCGCGTGAATTATCCCTGGACGTTCTTGAGGAAATGCTGGAAAAGGTCAGGGTCGTTACTGAAGAGAAACGCAGCGAGCTGACGGAATTAGAGCAGCAGCGTGCTGAGCAGCAGGAAAAAATTAATGCCCTGCTGGAGCGGATGAAAGCCGATGGTATTTCCCCGACTGACCTGCTGGGTTCTGAACTGGCGCAGGCGGGTAAGCCAGCGAAAAAGCGTAAGCCGCGTGAAGCAAAATATCGCTTTATTGACCAGAACGGCGAAGAGAAAACGTGGACCGGCCAGGGCCGCACGCCGAAGCCTATCGCCAGCGCGCTGGCAGACGGTAAATCACTGGATGATTTTCTGATCTAACGGATGAGCCGGGCGGAACACGCCGCCCGGCTGACTGTTCAGCAGACGCCGAAATCGCCTTCTTCGGTATAAGGCGCCACGTCGGCGGCTTTCAGCGTATATTTCTCGCCTTGCTCATTGCTGGCCTGGACCGCCACAATGCTGTCACCGTTCACTTCGAGCACTTTCAGTTTCGGGCCGCCTTTACGCGGTTGCACATAATCACCGACAGAAAACATATTACCTCCTCATCGTTTTAGCGATCTTCACCTTAGCCCACGCATGACGCCGGGTACAGCGTAATTCACCGATTACTGCTTATGAGGTACGCCGATTCCATGGCATCACCTTGAGCAGTCGCGCCATGCCGCAAAAACCCGTCACACCGGCGAACAGCAGCCCGGCTCCGACAAAACCGCTGAGCAGGAAAAAGCCGCTGGAGACGCTATAGCCCAGCACCACGCCGCAGAGTATCAACAGCCCGGCGGCAATTTGCACCTGACGCATCAGCGGCAGCGGCTGGGATTTGTCTTCAACGGTTGGCAGCCCCGCCTGCTTCCAGCCCTGAATCCCCCCCTCGACCACAAATGCCTCTGCGGGCGCGGCGGCCTGAGCAAGGCGCTCGGCATTCCCCGACGTCCGGGCGCCGGACTGGCAGTGAAAAATCACCGTATCGCCCGCCTGCGCGTTAAGTGCGCCGGGTAAGGTATCCAGCGGCACGGACCGCGCGGCGGGAATATGCTCGCGGGCATACTCGTCGGCATCACGAATATCAATCAGTTTTGCGCCTTCAGCGACGCGGGCATTGGCCTGGCGCGGTGAAAGAAGAGTAAGTGACATGGCGGCTCCTTACGGACAATAAAGGGTTTTCAGGGTGCTGATAAGCTGATGTACCGCATCGTTTTTAATGGAATAGAGAATGCGCTGCGCGTCGCGGGTGCTGTCGATAAGCCCTTCCTCACGCATGCGCGCCAGATGCTGCGACGTGGCGGAAGGACTTAGCCCCGTGGCTCGCGCAAGCTCCCCCGCGCTGGTGCCGGGCGCTCCGCACAGGGTGCAGAGGATCAGCAGCCGACGCGGGTTGCTCATCGCTTTTAAAAGTGTGGCGGCCTGCCCGGCGCTGGCCTGAAGCTGTTCGAGTTCGGTCATGATTGTTTAGTATTTTCTTAATTAAGTGAATGCTAAACTAATCCGGTGCATTAAACTAGCGTCAAAAGCGTAAAAGAGGGTAAACGCGGGGCCCGGAACTGGTACAGACGAATAAACTGGCTATGCTTACAGCGTTCTCTTTATTATTTTCAATGGATTAGATTGAACGGAGTGTTTATATGGGATTTTGGCGTATTGTTTTTACGATCCTCATACCGCCGCTGGGCGTGCTGTTGGGTAAAGGATTTGGCTGGGCGTTTATTATCAACATTCTTCTGACGCTGCTGGGCTACTTCCCCGGCCTCATTCACGCGTTTTGGGTACAGAGCAAAAGCTAGGCGCGCCACAGTAAATCGCTATAGATATCGGTCAGCACCCCCGCCGGACCAAACTGCTGCTTGATCCACCGCGTGACCTGGCCGGTTGCGGCATGCTGCGTGGCGAGCAGCATGCGCGAGTCCTGACGCGGGTTGTTAATCCGTCGGGTGACCAGCAGCCCCGCGTCTACCGCCTCGCGGACCATGTA
This sequence comes from Enterobacter cloacae complex sp. S3, assembly GCF_014930495.1. Lineage (NCBI taxonomy): Bacteria > Pseudomonadati > Pseudomonadota > Gammaproteobacteria > Enterobacterales > Enterobacteriaceae > Enterobacter > Enterobacter cloacae complex sp. S3. The sequence continues at coordinate 22,748 of NZ_JADBRD010000041.1, forward strand.
TTCCGGCAAAAAGCCAATCCCTTCGCCCAGGATCTGACACTGACATTTGGTGTTAAAGTCCGGGACCAGAATCGCCTCCTGCCCGTGCAGCAGCCAGCCAACCTTTTTGTTAATGGTGTGCGCGGTATCTTCCACCATGATGTTGGGATACAGGCGCAGCTGGCTTTCCGCTATTGGCTCCGGGGTGAACGCCAGCGGGTGTTCCGGCGCGATGGCAAACACCCAGCGAATGGCGCCGATCTCTGTGTAATCAATCCCGCCGCCGTCCAGCAGCGTGTCCGGCGCGCCAATCGCGATGTTGGCCTGGTTGTTGATGATGGAGTCCCAGACGCCGTTGTAGACCTCGGTGGTCACGGTGATCTGACAGGTGGGAAACTGCTTTTTCAGCACCTGCAGCAGCCGCGCCGTGTGGCGTGGGGTATACAAAAGCTGGTTGATACAGATGCGCACCCGCGCCTCAATGCCCTGAGAAATGGTATCAATCCCGCGCTTGATGGCGTGAAAGTCGTTCAGCAGGTCGGTGGCCTTACGGTAAAAGTAAAACCCGGACTCGGTCAGCTCAATGCTGCGCGTGCTGCGGACGAACAGCACCACGTCCAGCCCGGTCTCCATGCGCTTGATGGTGTAGCTGATGGCAGATGTCGTCACGCCCAGTTCGGCGGCGGCTTTGCTGAAGCTGCCGAAGCGTGCGGCGGTAGTAAAGGCCAGCAGGTTTTCCTCGGTAAAGATGGAATTCATATCTCACTCCCTTCAGCCATCAGTTTTGAACATATTTTAACAGCGTCGTTACAACGCATTTGAAGCCGATCACAGTTCTGACTCTTTGTCGAAAGCCGCAAGCAGTAAGGCTTCCTCAGGCATAAGCATAATGCAGCCAGAAGCGCTAAAAAGCGGAGAAACATAAGAAAAAGGTTGCACAGACGCACGTTTTGACCAGTTTATTGAATTTACCTCAACAATGAATTGACTGTCGATGAATCATTTTTAAGCGGATTCTTTTATCACCAGGCTGTTGCTATTCTCAGGTCAACAGAAATAAAAACATCGGGAGTCTGAATATGTCTGCGAACGAACTCGTTACTGAATTTCTGCTGGCGGCAGAAGAGGGCAATAGCGATGCGCTAAAAGCCTGTCTGGAGAAAGGCGTGGATATTAACGCCACCAATCGACAGAAAAGAACCGCCGTTATTATTTCCAGCCTGAAAAAACATTATGACTGCGTGGCGTTATTAATTGCCGCCGGGGCGGATATTGATAAACAGGATCAGACCTGCTTTAACCCTTTCCTGATTAGCTGCCTGACCAACGATATCACCCTGCTGCGCCTTGTCCTTCCTGCAAATCCCGATCTCGACCGCCTGACGCGCTTTGGCGGCGTGGGCATTACCCCTGCCAGCGAAAAAGGGCACGTGGAGATCGTGCGCGAGCTGCTGGAGAAAACGGATATCAACGTCAACCACACCAACTTTGTCGGCTGGACGCCGCTGCTGGAAGCGATCGTGCTTAACGACGGCGGTGCGAAGCAGCAGGAGATCGTCAAGCTGCTGCTGGATCACGGCGCGAACCCGCACATGACCGATAAATACGGCAAAACCCCGCTCGAGCTGGCGCGGGACAAAGGCTTCGATGCAATAGCTGACCTGCTGCTGGCGGCGGGCGCATAACGCATTCGGTCAGCCGCGTCCGGCTGGCCGTTAATTTAAAAAGCATTTTTACCGACGTGCATTTTGCACGACGGCGGCCCCCTTTTATCCGCGTTCAGGAGAAAATAATGCCCACAAAAATCGTCATAAAAAAGAACACATATTTTGACTCCGTCTCATTAATGTCCGTTTCCACCAAAGCCAATAAATTACCGGGCGTCGAGCAGGCGTTTGTCGCGATGGCGACGGAAATGAACAAAGGCGTATTAAAAAACCTCGGGCTATTAACGCCGGAATTAGCGGAAGCCAAAAACGGCGACCTGATGATCGTAATTAAAGGCGACGCGGCGAATGATGAAACCCTGGCGGCCATCGAAGCGCTGTTCACGCGTAAAGAGAGCGGCGGCCCCCATGAAGCGCGCTACGCTACGATTGCCAGCGCCAAAACCCATCGCCCGGAGAGCAACCTCGCGGTGATTTCCGTCAACGGTACCTTCGCCGCCCGCGAAGCGCGCCAGGCGCTGGAAAACGATCTCAACGTGATGCTGTTTTCCGATAACGTGTCGCTCGACGACGAGCTGGCGCTGAAGCAGCTGGCGCATAAGAAAGGGCTGCTGATGATGGGGCCGGACTGCGGCACCGCCATCATCAACGGCGCGGGATTGTGCTTCGCCAACGCGGTGCGCCGCGGACCGATTGGCATCGTCGGCGCCTCCGGCACCGGCAGCCAGGAGCTGAGCGTGCGCATTCACGAATTCGGCGGCGGCGTGTCGCAGCTGATCGGTACCGGCGGACGCGATCTCAGCGAGAAAATCGGCGGCCTGATGATGCTCGACGCCATCGACATGCTGGAAGCCGACGAGGGCACCCAGGTTATCGTGCTGATCTCCAAGCCGCCAGCGCCAGCCGTAGCGGAAAAAGTGCTGGCCCGCGCGCGCGCCTGCCGCAAGCCGGTGGTTGTTTGCTTCCTCGGCCGCAGCGAACCGCCCGCCGATGAAGACGGCCTGCAGTTTGCGCGCGGCACCAAAGAGGCGGCCCTGAAGGCGGTCCTGCTCACCGGCATCAATAAAGAGTCCCTCGATCTGCATCCGCTCAACTGGCCGTTGATTGAAGAGGTGCGCGCCCGCCTGACTCCGCAGCAGAAGTACATTCGCGGCCTGTTCTGCGGCGGCACCCTGTGCGACGAGGCGATGTTTGCCGCGCTTGCGAAATTCGACGACGTCTACAGCAACATCCAGCCGGATCCGGCTAAGCGCCTGAGCGACATAAGCGTCAGTAAAGCCCATACCTTCCTCGACTTTGGCGACGACGATTTCACCAACGGCAAGCCGCACCCGATGATCGACCCGACCAACCGCATCAGCCGCCTGCTGCAGGAAGCCCGCGACCCGGAAGTCGGGGTAATTGTGATGGACTTCGTGCTGGGCTTCGGCGCGCACGAGGATCCGGTCGGCGTGATGATCGACGCCATTAAAGAGGCGCAGGCCATCGCGAGGGCCGATAACCGTCCGCTGGAAATTCTCGGCTACGTGCTCGGCACCGACCAGGATCCGCAGTCGCTGGCGCAGCAGTGCCAGCTGCTGACCGACGCAGGCGTCATCTGGGCCAGCAGCAGCACCAACACCGGATTACTGGCACGCGAATTTGTCTGCAAAGGGGAGAAAGCATAATGACGACCTTATTCAACCAGCCGCTGAACGTGATTAACGTCGGCATTGCAATGTTCAGCGACGATCTAAAAAAGCAGCACGTTCCCGTCACCCAGCTCGACTGGACGCCGCCGGGGCGGGGCAATATGCAGGTCGTTGAAGCGCTCGACCAACTGGCGGAAAAACCGCTGGCGGAGAAAATCGCCGCCGCTAACCGCATCGCCCTTGAGCGCATTATTCAGTCTCATCCGGTGCTGGTGGGCTATGACCAGGCCATTAACGTGGTGCCGGGCATGACCCGCACCACCATTCTGCACGCCGGTCCGCCTGTCGCCTGGGAGAACATGTGCGGAGCGATGAAGGGCGCGGTCACCGGGGCGCTGGTGTTTGAAGGGCTGGCGAAAGATCTGGACGACGCGGCAAGGCTCGCCGCCTCGGGAGAAATTACCTTCTCGCCGTGCCACGAGCACGACTGCGTGGGCTCGATGGCGGGCGTCACCTCCGCGTCGATGTTTATGCACATCGTGGAGAACAAAACCTACGGCAACCGCGCGTTCACCAACCTCAGCGAGCAGATGGCGAAGATCCTGCGCATGGGCGCCAACGACCAGAGCGTGATCGACCGCCTGAACTGGATGCGCGACGTGCTCGGCCCGATGCTGCGCGACGCGATGAAGATCGTCGGCGAAATCGACCTACGCCTGATGCTGGCCCAGGCGCTGCACATGGGTGACGAGTGCCACAACCGCAACAACGCGGGCACCACGCTGCTGATCCAGGCGCTGACGCCGGGGCTGATCCAGGCGGGCTACCCGGTGGAGCAGCAGCGCGAGGTGTTCGAGTTTGTCGCCAGCAGCGACTACTTCTCCGGCCCGACGTGGATGGCGATGTGTAAGGCCGCGCTGGACGCCGCTCACGGCATTGAGTACAGCACCGTCGTCACCACCATGGCGCGTAACGGCTATGAGTTCGGCCTGCGCGTTTCCGGCCTGCCGGGGCAGTGGTTCACCGGCCCGGCGCAGCAGGTAATTGGCCCGATGTTTGCGGGCTATAAGCCGGAAGACTCCGGGCTGGACATCGGCGACAGCGCCATCACCGAAACCTACGGCATTGGCGGCTTTGCGATGGCGACGGCCCCGGCAATCGTTGCGCTGGTGGGCGGCACGGTGGAGGAAGCCATCGACTTCTCCCGTCAGATGCGCGAAATCACCCTCGGCGAAAACCCGAACGTCACCATTCCGCTGCTCTCGTTTATGGGCATTCCGACCGCTATCGACATCACCAAAGTCGCGGGCAGCGGCATTCTGCCGGTGATTAACACCGCCATTGCCCATAAAGACGCGGGCATCGGCATGATTGGAGCTGGCATCGTTCACCCGCCGTTTAGCTGTTTTGAAAAGGCGCTGTTGACCTTCCGCGATCGCTACTTTTTATAAGGCATGCATCCATGAAAAACATGAAGCTGGAGTGGAAAAGAGGTGACTGGGCGGCGTATTTCGGGTTGATGACCAATAACCTGACCAATTTGCTGACCATGATGGGGCTGCTCATTTTTGTCGTCGGCATCCCGAAGGAGATTGTTTATGGACGCATCGCGCCGGCCTTCGGGCTGGCGGTGCTGGTCGCGAGTATTTGCTACGCCTGGTTCGGCATGCAGATGGCGCGCGCCACCGGACGAACGGACGTGACCGCGCTGCCGTCCGGCCCGAGCGCGCCGTCGATTTTTACCGTGACCTTCCTGGTCCTGATGCCGGTTTATCAGCAGACCGGCGATGCGGACTTCGCGATCCAGATTGGCCTGGTGTGGTGCTTCGTGGAGGCGATGATCCTCGCGGGCGGTTCGTTCCTGGGGGAAACCATCCGCAAGATGATCCCGCGTACCGTGCTGCTGTCCTGCCTCTCCGGTTTGGGCCTGCTGCTGCTGGCGATGAACCCGATGCTGCAGGCGTTCGAAGCGCCGACCGTGTCGTTTATCGTGCTGCTGCTGATCTTCATCAACTGGTTCGGTAAAAAGCCGATTTTCGCCCGTATCCCGACCGGTCTGCTGCTGTTGATTGCCGGTACGGCACTGGCGTGGATCTCCGGCCTGCAAAGCCCGGAAGCGATTAAAGCGTCCATGTCATCCTTCGGCTTTAACCCGCCGGAAGTGCACGTGAACAGCTTCATGCAGGGCCTGCCGCACGCGCTGCCGTATCTGGCATCTGCCGTGCCGCTGGGGCTGGCGAACTACATCTTTGACCTGGAGAACATCGAAAGCGCCCACGCGGCGGGAGATGCGTACCCGACGCGTAAGGTGATGCTGGCGAACGGTCTGGCGTCGATGCTCGGCTGCCTGATGGGGAACCCGTTCCCGGTGACGGTCTACGTCGGCCATCCTGGCTGGAAAGCGATGGGCGCGAGCATCGGCTATACGCTGGCCTCCGGCGTGACCATGTTCATCGTGCCGCTGTTCGGGCTGGGGGCGTTTATGCTCGCCATCATTCCGATGACCGCCATCGTGCCGATTCTGGTGTTTATCGGCGTCGTCACCGCCAACCAGGTGGTGAGGGAAACGCCCAAAGTGGAGGTGCCGGTGATCTTCATCTGCCTGTTCCCGTGGATCGCCAACTGGGCGCTGACGATGATGAACAGCGTGATGGGGGCGGCGGGCACCAGCGCGGCGAAGATCGGCACCGACGTGCTGCACAGCAAAGGAATTTACTACGAAGGCCTGGTGCATCTCGGCAACGGCGCGCCGCTCGCCAGCATGCTGTGGGGCTGTATCGCCATTTTCGCCATCATCAACAAGCCGCTGCGCGGAGCCGTTGCGGCCGCCGTCGGGGCGCTGCTGGCGCTGTTTGGGGTGATCCACGCCCCGGTGGTGGGCTTTGCCGAGGGCAGTTCGCTGATGTTCGTCACCGCGTATCTGATGATGGGCGGCATGTTTGTGGTGAAGCATGTGCTGGATATCTCTGTTACTCCCCCTCTCCCTGTGGGAGAGGGCCGGGGTGAGGGCACCAGAACGCACCTTCTAAAGGACACAAAATGAAAGAGCTTATGGTCGTCGCCATCGGCGGCAACAGCATTATCAAAGACAACGCCAGCCAGTCGATTGAACACCAGGCGCAGGCGGTGAAAGCGGTGGCAGAGTCGGTGCTGGAAATGCTGGCATCCGACTATGACATCGTGCTCACCCACGGCAACGGCCCCCAGGTGGGGCTGGATCTGCGCCGCGCCGAAATCGCCCACGAGCGGGAAGGGCTGCCGCTAACCCCGCTGGCAAACTGCGTGGCGGACACCCAGGGCGGGATTGGCTACCTGATCCAGCAGGCGCTCAACAATCGCCTGGCCGCGCGCGGGGAGCAAAAAGCGGTCACGGTCGTCACGCAGGTAGAGGTGGATAAAAACGATCCGGGCTTTACTCACCCTACCAAACCTATCGGTGCGTTCTTCACCGAGGCGCAGCGCGACGAGCTGCAGCAGGCACACCCGGACTGGCATTTTGTCGAGGATTCAGGCCGTGGCTACCGTCGCGTGGTGGCTTCACCGCAGCCGCTGCGCATCGTTGAGGCCGACGCCATCAAAACGCTGACGCAAAAAGGCTTTGTGGTGATCGGCGCGGGCGGCGGCGGAATACCCGTGATTCGCAGCGAGCAGGGCGACTACCAGAGCGTCGATGCGGTGATTGATAAAGATCTCTCTACCGCGCTGCTGGCGCGGGAGATCGGTGCCGACGTGCTGGCGATCACCACCGGCGTGGAGAAGGTGTGCATCAACTTCGGCAAGCCGAACCAGCAGGCGCTGGACACCGTCAGCGTGGCGCAGATGACGCGCTACAGGGATGAGGGCCACTTCCCGGCGGGCAGCATGCTCCCCAAAATCGTCGCCTCGCTGGAATTTTTACACCACGGCGGCAGGCGCGTGATTATCACCTCGCCGGACAGCCTGCCCGCGGCGCTGCGCGGGGAAACCGGCACCCATATTGTTAATGAAGGAAGATAAGATGAGTGAAAACAAAAGCCGCCGCGAATTTATCAGCCAGAGCGGCAAAATGGTCACCGCCTGCGCGCTGTTTGGCGCCACCGGATCCGTCGCGTATGCTGCTGACTCCGCGAAGCCAACCTGCGAGACGGGCAAACCGATGAGCATCACCGCGAAACATTACTATCTGGACAACGTGCTGCTGGAGGCCGGGTTCAACGTCGACGGCGGCGTGGCGACGAGCACCCGCACCGAGCTGAAAACGCTGGAAATTAACGGCGGGAAGATCGTCGCCCTGCGCGATAACAAGCGCCACGCCGACGCCACGCTGCCGCACTACGATGCGGGCGGCAAGCTGATGCTCCCGGCGATGCGCGACATGCACATTCACCTGGATAAAACCTTTTACGGCGGTCCGTGGCGCTCCCTGAACCGCCCCGCGGGCACCACGATTCAGGACATGATCCGCCTTGAGCAGAAGCTGCTGCCGGAGCTACAGCCCTACACCCAGGAGCGCGCGGAAAAGCTGATCGATCTGATCCAGTCGAAAGGCTCCACCATCGCCCGCAGCCACTGCAATATCGAGCCGACCTCCGGCCTGAAGAATCTGGAAAACCTGCAGGCGGTTTTATCGCGCCGTAAGCCCGGCTTTGACTGCGAAATCGTCGCTTTTCCGCAGCACGGGCTGCTGCTGTCAAACTCCGAAAAGCTGATGCGCGAGGCGATGCAGGCCGGGGCGCACTACGTGGGCGGGCTGGATCCTACCAACGTCGACGGCGCGATGGAGAAATCCCTCGACACCATGTTCCAGATTGCGCTGGACTACGACAAAGGGGTGGATATCCACCTGCACGAAACCAGCCCGGCGGGCGTGGCGGCGGTGAACTATATGGTGGAAACCGTGGAGAAAACGCCGGAGCTGAAGGGCAAGCTGACCATCAGCCACGCCTTCGCGCTGGCGACGCTCAACGAGCAGCAGGTAGATGAGATCGCCACCCGCATGGCGGCGCAGCGGGTGACCATCGCCTCCACGGTGCCGATTGGCACCCTGCATATGCCGCTGAAGCAGCTGCGCGAGAAGGGCGTGTTCGTGATGACGGGGACCGACAGCGTGATCGATCACTGGTCGCCATACGGTCTGGGGGACATGCTGGAGAAGGCGAATCTTTACGCTCAGCTCTACATCCGCCCGAACGAGCAGACGCTCTCGCGCGCGCTCGGTATTGCCACCGGCGACGTGCTGCCGCTGAACGACAAAGGCGAGCGCGTGTGGCCGAAAGCGCAGGACGACGCCAGCTTTGTGCTGGTGGATGCTTCCTGCTCCGCCGAGGCCGTGGCGCGCATTTCACCTCGCACCGCGACGTTCCATAAGGGCAACCTTGTCTGGGGCTCGCTGGGTTGACGTGCATTTCTCCCTCTCCCTGTGGGAGAGGGGGATGAAGGCATCAGGCCGCATGCAATGCTTTATACTGGGAGGCACATTCTTAAAGAGGGATCTGCCATGGCACAAAATATCTACGACAATCCGGCGTTTTTTGAAGGCTACGCCCTGCTTCCACGCTCGGTGCAGGGTCTGGACGGCGCGCCGGAGTGGCCCGCACTAAAAAGTATGCTGCCGGATTTAACCGGCAAATCGGTTGTCGATCTCGGCTGCGGCTACGGCTGGTTCTGCCGCGCGGCGCGCGAGCTGGGCGCTGCTGACGTCACGGGGTTCGATATCTCAGAAAAGATGCTCGCCCGCGCGGCGGAGCTTACCGCTGACCCACAGATTCACTATCAGCGTAGCGATCTGGAATCTCTTAAGCTTAACGAGAACAGCCTCGATCTGGTCTACAGCTCGCTGGCGCTGCACTACCTGCCGGAACTGGATACGCTATTCGCCAGGGTTCAGCGCGCGCTCAAGCCTGGCGGCAGCCTGGTCTTTTCGATGGAGCACCCGATCTACACCTGCGCCACCCGTCAGGGCTGGCTGACCGACGATAGCGGCGAGCGGTTCTGGGGCGTGAACCATTATCAGGATGAAGGCAAACGCGTCAGCAACTGGCTGGCGGACGGGGTGGTTAAATACCACCGCACGCTCGGCACCACGCTTAACGCGCTGATCGGGGCCGGATTAACGATAAACGACGTCAACGAGTGGGGGCCAGCGCAGGCGCAGATTGACGCCTGGCCCGCGCTGGCCGAAGAGGCGGAGCGCCCGATGCTGGTGCTGATCGCCGCCCGTAAGGCTCAATAACCCACCTTATACACCCGCCCGCTCTGCACGCCTTCCACGCTGCGGCGATAGGCCTGCGCCACGGTCGCGGCGGGAACGCTCTCAAAGCCCGGGAAGAAGCCGTCGTAGGTTTCGACGGATTCGGTGAGTACCGTCGGGCTAATCAGGTTGATGCGGATCCCGCGCGGCAGCTCGCAGGCTGCGGCGCGGACAAACCCTTCCAGCGCCGCATTCACCGTGGTGGCATTCACGCCCTGGGCAATTGGCTCGTGCGCCACGATGCCGCTTATCAGCGTAATCGAGCCGCCCTCGTTCAGATAATGCTGGCCGGTCAGCGCCAGGCGCACCTGCCCGAGCAGCTTGTCCTGCAGGCCCTGGTTGAAGTCGCTGTCCTTCATGGTCGCGAGCGGGCCAAAGTAAAGGCCACCGCTGGCGGAGACAATCGCATCCACCGGGCCGATTTTCTCAAACAGCGCCTGGACGCTCGCCTGCGAGGTGATATCCACCTGCTCGTCGCCCTGCGTGCGGCCGACGCGGATGACCTCGTGGCGACGACTCAGCTCTTCCGTTACCGCACGACCGACCGTACCGCTGGCACCAATAATGACGATTTTCATAGCTGACTCCTTATGTTGTGAGCCTCCATTCTTTAATAAATAAAAATGGAGATAAACTGGGCTAAAGTTAGAAGATTGCTAACCAGGAGTTTGGAATATGGATAAGCTTCGCAGCATGGAGACCTTTATTGCCGTGGTTGAAAGCGGCAGCTTTACCGGCGCGGCGGCACGGCTGGAGATGTCGGCGGTAATGGTGGGGAAATACGTTGCGCTGCTGGAATCACAGCTCGGTACCCGCCTGCTGGAGCGTAACACGCGGCGCCAGAGCCTGACCGACGCCGGGCGGGTCTATTTCGACGAGGCGAAGCGGGTGCTGGAGCAGGTCGCGATCGCCGAAAGCGCCGTGGAACGCCTGCGCGCCGCGCCGTCCGGCACCCTGCGCGTGACGGCGCCCACCTCGTTTGGCGGCAGCGCGATCGCGCCGCTTACGGCCTCTTTTTTACAACGCTACCCGGAGGTGCGCATCGAGCTGGATCTCACCAACCGGATGGTGGATCTGGTGGAGGAGGGTATCGATCTTGCCATTCGCATTGGCGACATTCACAACGACGATCTGGTGGCGAAATACCTCTGCCCTTACCGGATGGTGATCTGCGCCGCGCCGGACTATCTTGCGCGCTACGGTACGCCGCAAACCCCTGCCGATCTGGTGGATCATCTCTGCCTGTCCCACAGCGTGTGGACCGCGCGCAACGAGTGGCGGCTGCCGGGCGTTGAGGGCGAAGTGCGCTGGAAGCGGGACGCGGTCTTAAGATGCAACGACGGCTACGGGCTGCGGATGGCCGCGAGAGCCGGGGCGGGACTGCTGCTACAGCCGGAAGTGCTGGTGGCGGAAGATCTGGAAAGCGGCAGGCTGGTGCGGGTGCTGGAGGCGTATATTCCGGCGCCGAGACCCGTGCATTTGCTGTGGCGTCAGGATTTACGACCTCTCCCTAAGCTAACGGAATTTATCGCCCATATTCTGCTAAGATTGGGCACACTATAAAAAAGAAGGTATGCAAAGAATGTCTGTGAATAAACTCGCCAGCAGCGCGCAGGGCCTGCAATCATCTGCCATCCGTGAATTATTAAAACATAGCAAAATGGCCGGCGTCATTTCGCTGGGTGGGGGTATTCCTAACCCGGCTTTGTTCGATCACGAAGGGCTGAAAATTGCCGCTGATGCCGTATTATCACAGCATTTTGGGGAGGCCTTTCAGTACGGTCTGACCGAAGGCGTACCGGGGCTGCGGGAAGAAATTCAGCGCATCTGTGAAGGGCGCGGGATCCGCTGCAAGGCAGATGATGTGGTCGTGACCTCCGGTTCACAGCAGTCCCTCGACGTGCTGGCGCGTGCATTAATTAACCCGGGCGATACCGTTGTGGTTGAGCGTCCAACCTATCTTGCTGCGCTGCAGGTATTTGGCCTGGCGCAGGCTAATTTTGAATCCGTTGGCACCGATGGCGACGGCATGAAGGTCGACGAGCTTGAAGTGCTGGCGGCAAATAAAACCATCAAAGCGGTCTATATTGTTCCGACGTTTGGCAACCCTGGCGGGGTAACCCTTTCTGAGGCGCGTCGCAAACAGCTGGTGGAATTATCGAAGCGCTATGATTTCGTCATTATTGAAGACGATCCGTACAGCGAAATTAATTATACCGATGAAGTTTTCCGCCCGTTAATTGCCCATGCCAAAGATATCGGCAACGAAGAGAACGTGGTGTATACCTCAACCTTCTCCAAAATTCTTGCTCCAGGAACCCGCGTGGGCTGGGTGCTGGTGCCGGAATGGCTGAAGCGCGCAGTAGTAAACCTTAAGCAAACCACCGACCTGCACACCAGCACGCTGTCGCAGCTGATGACGTATGAATACCTGAAAACCGGTCGCCTGCCCGACCAGATTAAAACGATCCGCGAAGCCTATCGCCAGAAATACCAGACGTTCGCAACCGAGCTGGAGGCCGAGCTGGGCGATATGATGTCGTTCCACAAGCCGAAGGGCGGCATGTTCCTGTGGGCGAATATGAAAAATGGTAGTAATACCACCCGCTGGCTGGAAAAAACGTTAAGTAACGGCGTAGTATTTGTGCCGGGCGAATTTTTCTACTGCAATGAGCCAGACCATTCAACGCTGCGTATGTCGTTTGTCACGCCAACGGATGAAGAGCTGAAGGAAGCGGTTCAACGCCTGAAAAAATCGCTGTAAAAGACCTGCGCATAATGGTTTTCCTGCCGTTATGCGCAATACGCGTTCAGGCGGCACGGGCCGCAATCGTCCATGGAGATCTCCATGTTTGAATTTCTGTTCGGTGTCGTTACGCACACGCCTGCCTGGGTGTGGGTGCTGTTTATCTTCCTTATCTCTCGCGGCATTAAAGCCCGCAGGCCTGCCACCGTTACGCTGGAGAGGCTTGCCATCATTCCGGCAATATTTCTAATCTGGGATATCTACGATCTGGTGATCTACCGCACGCTGACGCCCGGGACTGTCGCATTGTGGACGGCGGGGATCCTCGCCGGGGCCGCGCTGGGGTATATCCTGATTAAGCAGGCGGTTATCACCCGCGCAGATGCGCCGCGCAGCCTTTACCGCCAGGCAGACTACACCGCGCTGCCGTTTATGATGCTGGCGTTCGGCGTGAAGTATGTGCTGGGCGTGATGAGCGCGGTCTCTCCCCAGACGATGCAGCAGCCCGCCATGAGCGCGCTGGCGATCGTCTCCGGCGGCGTGTTTGCCGGCGTGTTTCTCGGGAAATTTGCGCGTTACGTTGGGGTGTATAACAGTGCCGCACCGCGCCCGGCGGAGTAAGGTTATTCTGTCGCGTGTGCCAGCGTGCGATCTGCAGCATCGCCGCTGAGTGCTCGCGTGACTTCATGGATCCGCCAGATTTTCCCTTCACGCAGCGCGGCAAACAGGTAAACCTCGATCTCTGCCTGACGACCATCAGGATACGTGACCGTCACGATATGCCGGTCAGCCAGAAGTTCGTCATGACAGGCTATCTCCACCACGGTAAAGGCGATTGCGCGGATCTGTGAGCTGACGTGGCTCAGATGCTGGACAAAACCCCGGTAGTCAAGCGCGTGACCGTCCGTAAACTGCTGGTAATCGGGCGTAAATACCTCTGCCGGATCGATATCGCCGTTGAATAAGCGGGTTAACAGGCAGGCCATCTTTTCGCGCTGCGCGGCGTTGTCGGCGTGGGATATCAGGGACGTGATAATGCTCATGCGGGCTCCTTATGTGGTTGAATCACCATTATCCTTGACAGCCGAAGTCGCAGTTTCTCTAATACGCCGAAGAATAACGATTTTCGGTCAAAATGATATGGTCAGTGTTGAAACGCTCCTTCATCCAGGCGGGTACCGAACGCCCTGGCACAGTCATCGCACCGGCCAGCTGTGGCGCATTGCAACGGGGCTGCTGGTCATTGAGACGCAGCAGGCGCGATCGGTCGTACCGGCAAAACACATCGGCTGGATCCCTCCGGATCGGCAGCACGCCGCTTTTTCCGAAAGTGCGGTAGAAGGCTGCGCTATCTTTCTTGACCCCGCCGGGTGCGCAATGCTTCCCGATGCGCCCGCGCTGTTCGAGCCCGACGATCTCACCCATGCACTGTTTTCCCGTTTATGCGATGCAGAGAGCGAGTACGATCCGCGAAAGCTTACTTTGCTGCTGGATGAGCTTGCCCTGACGCCCCAGGCTCGCTTTTCTCTGCCCGTGCCGACGGATCCGCGTCTGAAGAACGTGGTCAGCCATTTGCTGCAGTTTGTCGATGATAACCAGACGGTCGAGAGCCATGCTATTCATGCTGGGATGAGCGTGCGTACCTTCAACCGTCGGTTTAGCGCCCAGACCGGAATGAACTTTGTTAACTGGCGGCAGCTGGCTCGCGTCATGCGGGCAATGGAGTGGCTGGCGGCGGGGAAGCCGGTAGGGTGGATTGCGCTGTCCTGCGGCTACAGCAGCGTCAGCGCATTTATTGAGGTTTTCAGAGCATGGACCGGTAAAACGCCGGGGCAGTGGGCGATTAAAGAAGGCCCTTTTGGGCGAAGGTAATGCGCGTGGCTGCGTTGAGATCCAGCTCTTTTAACGATTCCGGATTAACCCAGGCGATCTCCTGAAACTCTTCATTAAACGTGACTTCCCGGTTGGCGCTGATGCAGTCGAAGATCAGATAGATCATGTAAATCTCCTCTGTAGTGCCATCGGCGTAGGTTTTCACCCTGATGTCATCGCGAAAAGCCCATGGCGTAACCGAGACAATCTCCAGCGCTTCGCCCAGCTCTTCGCGGATCTCACGGCGCAACGCCTGTTCCATGGTTTCGCCCGGCTCCATTCCACCGCCGGAGAGAGCCCACTGGCCGGGGAACACGCCGCGATCGTCGGCCATTTTACACAGGAGGTAGGCACCGTCATTCTGGATGATGGGGCAGACAATGGTTCGTTGGCGCATGATTTCTTCCTGAAAAAGTATTGATAGGTGAAGTGTTTACCGAATCAGGCTACATCCGGCTGGCCAGATTTTCGCTTAGCCATGACGTCCGCAACGGTCTTTATACGGCTTAGCTCCTCCTGCGTCCTGGGGTTGGATTGCGCTTCCCAGATATCGACGTTCAGCTGTAAGTTAAGCCAAAATTCAATCGTGGTATCAAAGGCTTTTGCCAGTTTGATCGCCATATCGGCAGTCAGCTTGCGATTATTATTGACCAGCGCGCTGATGGTGTTGCGGTGAACATTGAGCATCTCCGCCAGATCGCTGATTTTCAGATTGAGCGGTTCAAGATACTCATACTGCAACACGTCGCCCGGCGTGGTGGGTTTGCGGAGTGCCTGTTGAAGTGTCATAGGTGATGCCTCACTTGTGTTGCGTGTACTTGTGTGGAGAGAGGTAGAGATCTTCTGCTTTACCCTCTGTCCAGCGAAATACGAGCCTGTATTGCCTGTTTACCCGGATTGAGGAATATCCCTTCAGCGGAGGATTCAATGCTTCATACATATTGCCCGGTGGCGATCGCAAATCCCTGTGCGAGGTTGCTGCCCTGATGATATCGAGCTTTCTCGCAAGCGCTGTTTCCAGATTTGCAGGAATAACATTGCTCGATCTGCCGTAAAGAAAAAAATCCTCAAGCCATTGATCCCGAAAATAACTAATCATAATGGTGCTGAGCTCCAGTCCTTGAAGCTGATTGAATAGTAATGCACTCCCGCACTGTGCGCAAGTGCGTTTTTTTGTCTGCGGTTAATATTACCTGGGCGATGGCTGAAGGGAAGTGGGATGTATGGCTAAAGATGAATACTCCGAGGTAGGTTCCAGTTCTGACGTGCGGTTAAATGCCCGGCGGCGCTGCGCTTGCAAGGGCCTCCGGGTATGTAGGCCGGGTAAGGCGGAGCCGCCACCCGGCGATTGACTACCGCTCCCTCAGCGCCTCTTTCGCCCTGTTAAACGGCTTGATCAGATAATCCAGCACCGTTTTCTCGCCGGTCTTAATGTCCACCGTCGCAATCATCCCCGGCACAATCGAGAAGTGCCTGCCCGCCTTATTCACCAGGTAATCCTGGCTGGTGCGGATAAACACCCGGTAATAGAACACTTCCGGCTTGGCCTCGTCCTGGATGGTGTCCGGAGAGATCGTTTCGACGACCCCGTGCAGGCCGCCGTAAATGGCGTAATCGTAGGCGGTGATTTTAACCAGCGCCTCCTGGTTCGGGTGGATAAAGGCGATATCGCGCGGCGACAGGCGGGTTTCGATCAGCAGGTGATCGTCCACCGGCACAATCTCCATCAGCTCGCCGTTGGGCGGGATCACGCCGCCGATGGTGGTGACCTTGATGTTTTTCACGATCCCGCGCACCGGGGATTTTACCGTCAGACGGGTGACGGAATCCTGGCGGCCTTTGAGGATCGCCGAAACCATATCCACCTCTGCGTTGGCCTTGGATAACGCCTCGCGCGCCTGAACGTAATACTGCGAGCGTACGTCGGTGAGCTTCAGCTCCAGATCGCTTTTCTGCCGCTGCAGGCGCAGCACCTCCACGTGGCTGGCGGCGCCGGTTTTGACCAGCCGCTGGGTGATGGCCAGCTCCTTGTTGGCGAGATCTAACGCGGCGCGCAGCTCCCGCTGGGTGTCCTCCAGCTGCGCGCGGCGGGAGTTGTAGAGTCGCGTTTCGTCAGCAATCAGATCCGGCCACTTTGCCAGCGAAGGGGGGAACTTCAGCGGGAGATCGTTCACCTCGGCGTACAGTCGGGCGCTGGAGGCCAGTGAAGCCCGGTAGCGCGCCGCGCTTTCGCCTACGTTCGATTCGGAACGCGTCGGATCGAGCCGCGCCAGCACCTGTCCGGCCTGCACCTGATCGCCCTCGTGGACGTTCAGCTCGGTGAGGATCCCGCCGTCGAGAGACTGTAAGACCTGCTCGCGCGAGCTGGGGATCACTTTACCCGAGCCGGTTGATACCTCATCCAGCACGCCAAACCACGCCCAGACGCCCAGCACCACAAACATCAGCAGCGAGAAGATCACGATCCGACGCGCGCCGGTATAGCCGCTTTCGGAGTCGAGGGCGTTATCCAGATCGTCCATTGCCGCCACGTCACGCTGACTGATTTTCATTTTTCCACTCCCGTCCGGTTGCTGCCTGCTGCTGTTGCTGCTGCATACGGCTGTTGTTCAGCGCCTGGGCTTTTGGCGCGTCCATCACCAGCATCCCCTCTTTCAACACCACGACGCGCTCCACCAGTTCCAGCACCGGTACGCGATGCGTGGCGACAATCAGGGTGCGATGCCCGAGCCAGTCGCCCAGACGCTGGATGAATTCCCGCTCGGTGTGCTCGTCCAGCGACGCGGTGGGTTCATCCATCAGCACAATATTCGGATCGCGCAGCAGCATCCGCGCCAGCAGAATCGACTGGCGTTGCCCGCCGGATAACCCCACGCCGTTTTCCATGATCGGGTAGTCCAGCCCCTTGGGCAGCTTCTGCACGAAGCCTGCCGCGCCGGTCAGCTCCAGCGCCTCGAAAATCTCTTCGTCGGTGGCGCGCGGCATGCCGAGGGTGATGTTTTCGCGCAGGGTGCCGTAAAACAGCCGGGCGTTCTGGGTCATAAAGCCGACGTTGCGCCGGACGTCGGCGACGTCGAGATGCGGCAGGCTGAAGTTATCAAGCCGCAGCTCGCCGGCCGCCAGATCCATTCCGCCCGCCATGGCCTGCAGCAGGGTCGATTTGCCCGCGCCGTTGCGCCCGAGGATCGCCACTTTCTCACCCGGTCTGATCTCCAGCCGGTTAATGCGCAGCGCCATGCGCGGATCGTCCGGCTGGTAGCGGAACTGCGCCTGCTCGAAGAGGTAATGACCGCGCAGCACGTCCTGGCGGATCGGCGTCTCCTCGCGCTGATTTTCGGTGGGAAGCTGCATGATGCTGTCCAGCCCTTCTTTTGCCGCTTTGACCTGCTGCCAGCGCGCCAGCACGCCGCACAGCGTCGCCATCGGGGCGATCATGCGGGAGGCCAGCATCGACGCGGCGACCACCGAACCGGTGGTCAGGGTGCCGTCGATCACCATCGGGGCGCCGACCACAATCACCCCGGCGTAGACCAGGCTCTGAATGGTCATCCCCCAGCTAATCAGGTTCTGCGTCAGCTCGCGGGTGCGCAGGCCGGATTCTGCGGTGATCTGGATATAGCTGTTCCACTGCTGCAAAAAGCGGTTTTCCGCCTGCATCAGCTTGATGTCTTCCAGCCCCTGCACGCTCTCCACCAGCACCGCGTTGCGCAGGGTCGATTCATGAGCCGACTGCTTTGCCAGCTCCGCCAGCTTCTTCTGCAGCAGCAGGCCGGGCAGGACCATGATCACCGCCGCGACCGGGGCGATCCACGCCAGCTGCGGGGCGATGATCGCCAGCACCACCACGAACAGGAGAAAGAACGGCAGGTCGACAATGGTCGAAATGGTGGACGAGGTCACCATCTCGCGGATCTGCTCCAGCTCGCGCAGCTGAGAGATAAAGCTGCCGGTGGAGCGGGGGATCGCGCTGTTGCGCAGCCGCAGCGCGTGGCCGAAGACGCGATCCGAAACGCGCATGTCCGAGCGCTTGCCGAGCAGATCCATAATGTGCCCGCGCGCCACGCGCAGCACAAAGCCAAACAGGGTGGCAATCAGCACCCCGATGGTCAGGACGTAAAGCGTCGGGTAGGACTGCGCGGGGATCACCCGGTCGTACACCTGCATGGAAAAGACGATCCCGGATAGCGACAGCACGTTGATAAAGAGGGCGGCCAGCATGACCCAGCTGTAGGGGCGCAGGTCGCGCATCACCAGCCGGTAGAGCCAGTCCGGGCGGTATTTTGAGATATAGGCATCCACGCGGCTGTCCTTCAGCGCGGCGAGTGGACGCAGGGCAATGACGTGGCGGATAGCGGGCAGCATCGCCGTCATCGACAGCCGGTTGGTGTAGGTCTCATCGTCGAAAAAGCTGACCTCCAGCGTATCGTCCCCGTCGAAATGCTCGATCACGCCGATCCTGCCGTCATTCATCGCCACCACCACCGGCAGACGCCAGCTGTTGATCGCCTGCCGATCGTTGGTAAGAAGCTGAAACGACAGCCCCGCTTCGCGGGCCAGCTGGGTGAGGGCGGGAACCATCGGTTTGCCTTTCAGCCACGGCGCGCCTGCGATCAGCGCGCCGGGGGAGCAGGCGACGCGGTAGCGCGTGGCGACAAAACCGAAGGCCTGCGCCCACTGCGCCAGCGCCTCATCCGTCATCGTTTCGCCCTGCGGGATTTCGCGTTGCTTCATGGCTGGATCTCCACGGTCTGGATGGTGCGGTTATCAAGATCGAACGCATGACGCAGCTGCCCGGTGTTATACAGGCAGTTGAGCTGCAGCTGGTGCAGCTGACCGAGGGTCTGCTGCTGGGTGAAGCGCGCCTGGTAGACCTCCTGCTCGGCGTTGAGCACGTCGAGGAGCGGGCGCGAGCCGAGATCGAGATACTGCTGCTGGTACAGTTCGCGGGTGCGGGCGCTGAGGGCTTCCTGGCGGCCCTGGATTTGCAGCGTGCTTTGCAGGCTCATCACCTGGCTGCGGGCTTCCAGCAGCTTCTGGCGGACATCAAGGCGCGTACGCTGAACGGTGGACTGCGCCGCCTCCACCGCGTGTCCTGCAGCGTTACGCCGGGCGGTGAGGCCGCCGCCCTGGTAGAGCGGCATCTGCACTTTCACCCATGCGGAATACTGGGTGCGATCGCGGGTTTCGCTCCCCGCGTAGCGATCGTTCATGTAGTGACGCACCTCCGGCTCCAGCGAGACGGTTGGCGTCATCTGCGCGTCGGCGTAGTCGAGGTTAGCCTGGGCGACGTTAGCCTGCGCCCAGGCGGCAAGCACCGCGGGCACCAGACGGTCATCCGGCTCGGCAATGTCGCAGCTCCGGCCCAGCTTTTGCGGAAAGTCATTGCTGATTGCGTTCAGGCTGTTCCAGCCGAGAAAGCTCATCAGCGTGGCGCGGGCGCTGTCCAGGCTGGCCTGGTACTGCATCAGCTGGGCGCGCGCGCCTTCAATGCGCGCATCGGTCTGCACCACGTCAGAAAGCGACGTGGCCCCTTCGTCGTTACGCTGGCGGGTCAGAGAGCCAATCGAGGAGAGGGCGTCGAGCTGCTCTTTAGCGGTCTCGACCATCTGCTGCCAGGTTTGCACCTGCACCATGGCGATGGCGGTATCGTGAGCGATGGTGTCGATACTCACCAGCACGTTGGCCTGCTGCTGGGCAACGCCCGCGCTCTCGGCCCGCACCTGGCTGTCCACTTTGCCAAAGTCGTAGAGCATCTGTGAGAGAGAAAGCACCAGCGACGGCGTAAAGCCGTTCTGGTCGCCGTCGTGGGAATAACCGTTGTCCACGCCGGCATTAATCTGCGGATAGTATTTTGATTTAGCGACGTCCACCTCTTCGCTCTGCTGGTAGAGTTTCCCCACGGCTTCGCTGATGGCCGGGTGCCAGGTGACGGCGCGATTGACGGCATCGCCAAGCTGCAATGAACCGGGTGCGGCTTTGCCAGCCGCAGGTGCGACGCGGCAATTGAGCGAGGGGAGTTCCTGCGTTTCGCGAAGCTGTCCGGTATTGATGATTGCCGCCGGGTTCGCGCAAAGAGCGGGCACAGATATCAGGCAGCACGAGAGCCACCAGTGAGGCATCTTCATTCCCATGTCATGTCCCTATTAAAAAAATACGGCTTTATTATTTATGCCCGGGCGCTGTGCGCCCGGGTCATCTCTTGCAGGTGCTATCAGGTAATGATGTGTTGCTGGTTAACAAGCTCGTCGTAGGTGGTCTGAACGCCATCAAGCGTAACGAGCGTGGTATTAGTGTAGGTGCCTCCCGCACCGTCACGGTCGATGGAGATCACGGTATTGCCATTACTATTAGTGACATGGAGATAATTCCCCAGCGTCGCGGCGCTACCGTTCCAGCCCACCAGCAGATCGCCGATGTCGATTTTGTCCCCCTGCGCCAGCGAGAAGCCAGTCCAGTGATCGCCCGCGGTGCTGCTGACGTTACCCGCCGTGGCATTCCCCACCGTACTGTTCAGCACCTGGTAAATCAGCGTATCGCCGTAGGCCGTACCGGTGATGGCGTCGTTATGTTCCGAACTGATGAACTGCGGCGCCATATTGATGGTCAGCGTGGCGCTGTCCGTTCTCCCGGTAGAGTCGGTCAGGGTGTAGTTGAAGGTCTCCTTCGACGTCATGGATGAGAGCGATACCCCGCTGTTGAGGGTATAGGTGTAATGGCCGTCAGCGCCGATCGCCAGGACGCCATAATGGCCGGTGATGTTCACCGTTGCACTGCCGGTATACGGATCCAGCGTGGTGGTCACGCCGTTGTACCCGGTCACGCTCAGACGGGTATCCACCGAGTGGAGCTGATCCAGCACGCCGCCAGAATCGGTGCCGTCAAAGATATTGCCGTTGACGGTGTGGCTGCCGGTGACGTCGAAATCACTCAGCGAGTAGGTGGTGCCGTTCACGCTTGGCGTGATGGTGATGTTCCCCACGCTCAGCCCCGGTACGCTACCGGTAAAGTTCAGCGTATAGGTTCCGGCGTTCAGATCCAGCCCGGTGAGCGGGATGTCGATATTGCCGCCCAGCAGTGAGCCGCCGCTGAAGGAGCCGCTGCGTATCACGCCCGAGCCGTCGCTGATGGACCAGTTTACCGTTAGCCCGCCCAGCGCCAGCAGCGAGGCCACGTTAAAGTGGAGCGACACGTTGTGCAGCGCGGTGTTCGCGTCGACCACGAAGGTTCCGCTGCCGGAGCCCTGGGTTGACGAGAGCAGGGCCGTCGTCCAGCTGGTGGTGCCCACGGTCGTATCCGAGTATGCCGACGTGTGGTGCACCGAGGTGAGGTCCATCGTGGCGCTGACATCGTTCACGGCATCCATCGCCCGGGGGGTTGGGGTGATGTTGAGCGATGCCGTATCCTTCGAGCCGTCAGGCGCGGTAACGGTGTAGACGAAAGTATCCGGCGTGCTGATATGGTCCGCTCCCACGCCGCTTCTCAGGGTGTAGGTGTACTGTCCGGACGAATTGATGGTCAGCGTGCCGTATTCCCCCTGAATGGTGGTGGTTCCACTGCTGTTGACCGCCACGCCGTTCACTTCGGTGACCAACGTGCCGGGAGGAACTGGGTCATTCGCCAGCACGTCGCCCGTGGTGGTTTCGCTGATGCTCGCCACGCTGTAGACATGATCCTGCAGGACGCTCAGCGTGTAGCCCGTCAGGACGGCGATCCCCGATGCGGTATTGAGTAAGAACAGGTACTCCCCGGCCGGCAGATTCAGCGTCAGCTGGGATGACGTGCCCCCCAGCAGCGGAGCGCGCAGCCAGCCCGACTCGACGCGAACCTGCTCGAAGGTCTGGGTGGCGTTGTTGAACTTATAGACGTACAGATCGAATACCGACGCCAGCGCCACGCCGCCCACGGAGGCCTGGATGGTCATGGTGCGGGTCGTGCCTTCCTCCACGTTGTAGATAATCGGGTTGGTCATGTCGTCCAGCAGGTTAAGCCCCAGCGTGCTGCCGAGATTAATGCCCACCAGGGTAAAACCGTTCTGAGACGAGGCGCCGTTATTAATCTCGCTCACGGTGGTGTCAAAGGTCAGCGAGGCCGTATCGTCCACCGCCACAATGCCGTTGATTACCGTACCGGCACCCAGAGACAACACCAGCTGCGCCGACGCGCTGACGCCGTTATGGGTGATGGTGTAGGTGAAGTTCTCCGTCCGGCCAACGACCGCGGCGCTGGTGTCGGTCAGGTTGTAGGTGTAGCTGCCGTCGCGGTTGATGGTCAGCGTACCGTATTTGCCCTGGATCACCGTGCCGTCGGCGTTCACGCTGGTGGTGACGCCCTGGGCGTTAGTGACTGCGGAAATGGTGGTTCCGGCCGGCGCGTTGTCGCTGCCGGCTGTCGGGTCCGTATCGAGGATCACGTTGCCGTTGAGGCTGGTATCGCCCGTGACCGTACCCGGACCGGTCTCTTTCACCGCCACGTCGAGGCTGGTGTAGGAGCCGGTCGCCAGCAGGTTGGTGTTGTAGCTGAGCACGCGATAGTTGCCGTCGGCCAGCCCGGTCAGGTTCAGCGATACGCCGGTTGCACCGAGGGTCAGGAGATCGGCAAACTGCGGTTGGCCGGTATCCACCACGGTGGTCCAGGCGCCGTTGACGTAATGCTGAACCACCAGCTCAAGGGTGTTGAGCAGAGAGAGCACCGCTCCCGTGGCGTTGGCGTTCACCACGATATCCGCGCTGCCGCCGCTGCCCACCGTGAAGTTGACCTGGGCCGTATCATTGCCCAGCAGCGTCAGGACGTTGCCGACGGCGCCAACCAGCAGGAAGCCGTAATCGCTGTACTGGCTGTTGGTCACGGTTGCCGTGGTGCTGAGGTTCAGCTCTTCGACGTTATTGCTGGCGGAGAGCGGCACCACCGGCGCAAGGGCGGAGCCCGGCAGCGAGGTGTTGCCCGCGGCGTCGGTGGCGGTGATCTGCAGCGTCTGGCCTTCGGTCTGTTTGTTAATGAAGGTGTAGGTGTAGGTGCCGTTGCTGCCCGCAATGGCGGTCACCGTCGAGCCGTCCGCAAGGCGGATCGCGACGGTGCTGCCTGCTTCCGCAGTCCCGGTCAGGACGCTACCGTCGGCGTTGAAGGTCCCGGTCGGCGCCGTTGGAGCGGTCGTATCGACGATAATCGTCGTCACGGCTGACGCCACGCTGGTGTTGCCCGCTGCATCGGTGGCCGTGGCGGTGAAGTTATGCGTGCCTTGCGCCAGCGTGGTGGTTTGCGGCAGGGTCCAGTTGCCGCTGCCGTCGGCGGTCACCGTGCCCACCAGCGTGATGCCATCGTAGATCCGCACCGTGGCATTCGCTTCGGCGGTTCCGCTCAGCGTTGGGCGCGTGTCGTTGGTCGGATTCGTACCGGTCACCGGGCCGGTAACGCTGCCGACATCATCAATGACCGAACTGATGACCGGTGCGCCCGGCGCGAGGGTATCGACGTTAATCACGTACCCGGCGGTCGGCGCGCTGGCGTTGCCCACCGCATCGGTGGCGGTAAAGGTCAAATTGTGCGGACCGTTGCCCAGCGCCGGGGATGGCGTAAAGCTCCACGCCCCGCCGGTCGCCGTCACGCTGCCGATTTGTACGCCGTTATCGAAGATTTTCACCGTCGACCCGGCTTCCGCCGTACCGCTGAGGGTTGGCTGCGCGTCGTTGGTGAACCCGCCGTTCGCCACCGGCGTCGCCGCATTGCCCACGTCATCCAGAATGCTGGTCAGCACCGGCAGCGCAGGCGGCGTGGTGTCGACGGTGAGGCTAAAGCTGGTGGACGACACGCTGGTGTTGCCTGCCGCATCCGTCGCCTGCGCGGTGAAGCTGTGCGCGCCCGCAGTCAGCGTGGTGTTGAGCAAGATACTCCAGCTTCCGTTGCCATCCGCGGTGCCCGTTCCGACAAGCGTAGTTCCCTCATAGATTTTCACGGTGGCAAACGGTTCGCTGGTTCCGACAAGGCGCGGTACCGTATCGTCGGTTGTTTGCCCGGACGTAAGCGGGCCGGTGATGGTGCCCACGTCGTCTATCGCCTGGCTGATAACCGGCGCGTTCGGTGCGGTGGTATCCACAATCAGGGTAAAGTCCGGCGAGTTCAGGCTGACGTTGCCCGCTGCATCGGTGACCGTGGCGGTCCAGGTATGGCTGCCGTTGGTCAGCGGCGTTGACGGCGTAAAGCTCCATGCGCCGGTACCGTCCGCCTGAACGCTGCCGACCGGCTGCCCGTTCTCATACACGGTGACCGTGGCGTTGGCGGTCGCGGTGCCGTTTAGCGTCGGCGTGGTGTCGTCGGTGCTCTGCCCGGAAGTGAGCGGAGTTTGAATGCTGCCCGCGTTGTCACCCGCGGTCGAAATGACCGGCGCCGACGGCACGCCCGTATCCACCGTCAGGTTAAAGGGTGTCGTCGTGCTGCCGGTATTGCCAGCCACGTCGGTGGCATTGAAGGTGATGGCGTGTGGACCTTCGCCCAGATCGGTACCCGGGGTGAAGGTCCAGCTGCCCTGGGCATTCACCACCGCAGTGCCAATTTCGTTGCCATCAACGATCACGTGCACGGTAGAACCCACCTCGCCCGTACCGTTGAAGGTTGGGCGCGCGTCGTTGGTGCTGTTACCCGACGTGAGCGCCCCGGTGACCGGACCGACGTCGTCAATCACGCTGGTCACCACCGGTACGCCGGGCGCTGCGGTATCAATGGTAAAGGTGAAGACCGATGAGTTAGCCGATGCGTTGCCTGCGGTATCCGTCGCATACGCGCGCAGGGAGTAGCTGCCGTCGCCCAGCGGCGCGGTCGGCGTAAAGGACCAGTTCCCGCTGCCGTCAACGATCGTCGTGCCAATCTGCGTGCCGTTATTCATGATGTGAATCGTGCTGCCCGCCTGCCCGGTGCCGCTGATGGTCGGGGTGCTGTCGTTGGTCACCTGGCCGCTGGTGAGGTTACCCTGGACGCCGCCAGGGACGTTGTCGCTCACATTATCCAGCGTCGGAACCGTCGGTGCCGTCAGGTCAACCACCACGCTCCAGGGAGCTGAGACCGCGCTGACGTTGCCCAGCGGATCGGTCGCCCGGACGGTGAAGCTGTGCGAGCCTTCGCCGAGCGCGGTGTCAGGGGTAAACGTCCATGTACCATTGTTGTCAGCCGTCACCACGGCAATCTGGGTACCGCCGTCGAAAATGGTCACCACGCTGTTTGCGTCCGCTGTCCCCGAAAGGGTTGGCGTGGCGTCGTTCGTTTCGCTGCCGCTGACCACCGTGGTGGCGGCGTTACCGACGTTATCCGTGACGTTGGTGATGACCGGCGTGGCGGAAACGGAGTCCACCACGACGGTGAAGCCCGCCGAAGGACCGCTCTGATTCCCCGCCGGATCGGTCTCGCGGATGGTCAGGATATGGTTGCCTTCTGTCAGGACGGGCGTGGTGTAGCTCCAGGTGCCCGTATTGCCGACCTCCGCGGTCCCCAGCAGCACGCCGTTGTTGTAGATGGAGATGGTATCGCCGACCGCGCCGGTGCCGGTGAGGGTCGGCTGGTTGTCGTTGGTGGTCTGGCCGCTGGTCAGCGGTCCGGTGCCCGGACCGACGTCGTCAATCACCGCGCCGATAGCCGGCGTGCCCGGTGCGGTGAGGTCGACGGTGACGCTGGCCGCCGGAGAGCGGCCGCTGGTCTGGCCGTTGAGGGTCGCCGTTACCTCAAAGGTGTGCAGCCCCTCGCCAAGCGCGGCTGGCGTATAGCTCCAGTTGCCGCTGCCGTCGGCGGTCACCGTCGTCAATGGCGTCGCGCTACCGTCCTGATAGATGGTAATCAGGCTGCCCGCTTCGGCCGTACCGGTAAGCGTTGGCGTGGTGTCATTAGTTGTTTTGCCTTTCACATCGCCAGTGATCGGATCCGCGTCATCGACGATCGCCGTGATGACGGGCACCTGCGGCAGCTCAAGCGACGAGTCGGTGACGACAAAAGGCACGCCCGCGCTGGCATTCCCTGCGGCATCCGTAGCGGTCACGGTCAGCGTGGTCGGATCCAGCTGCGCCGGGCTCAGCGCAATGGAGAAGTTGCCGTCGCTGCCGACAACGCCGGTACCAATGACCGTGGAACCGTTTGTCACGGTAATGATGCTTCCCACGTCACCGGTACCGGTCAGCGGTGTTCCTTCATCAGCCAGCAGCATGTTGCCCGGATCTGCCGGGGCGACGGTGTCTACCGTCACGCTCAGCGGTGCTGAATCACCGGAGGAGTTACCCGCTGGATCGCTGGAAGAGACTGTGAACGTATGAGGACCATCCGGCAGCGTCGTGTCGGCAGTCCAGCTCCAGGTGCCGCCCGGCTGGACCGTCACCAGCACCGTAGATGGCGTGCCGTCTACGGAAACGATAACGGTGGTGCCGGGTTCACCGGTCCCGGTAAGGGTTGGCGTGCCGTCCTTCGTGTAGAGCACGTTATTAGACAGCTGGCTGTCAGCTACGGTGCTAATGACGGGGATCTCAGGCGCAACGGTATCGAGGGTAACGGTAAAGACCGAACTCGGCGCGCTGACGTTACCCGCTGCGTCCACGCCCGCCACGGTAATGTTGAGCGGACCGTCCGTTTGCGTTGGAAGCGTCAGGTTCCATTCCCCGTTAGCCACCACGACACGGCCCACTTCGACGCCGTTGTTGTAGACGATCACCGTCTCACCGTTGACGCCGGTTCCGCCCACTGTCGGTGTGGTATCCGTGATGTAGCCACCGTTCGGCTCACCGCCCACTGCACTAATCACCGGCGTATCCGGTGCCAGGGTATCCACGACGATCGTAATCGCTGGCGACGGGTCAGAGACGTTGCCCGCTTCATCGGTGGCGGTGGCGGTATAGGCGTGGCTGCCCTCGGCAATGTCGCTGCCAGGGCGCCAGCTCCAGTTGCCGCTGCTGTCTACCGTGACGGTGCCCACGACGGTCGATATGCCGTTGACGGTGTCAGTGATGTTGATGACGTCGTTCGGCGTGCCGGTGCCGCTCAGGACCGGGCGCGGATCGTTGGTGGTTCCGCCATCGGGTACGGGGCCGGTGATCTGGGTGACGCTGTCGGTGACGGTCGGTGCCGCAGGCGTAGCCGGCGCTTCGGTATCAATGGTGATGGTTACCGGCTGCGACGGGGCGCTTTCGTTGCCCGTGCCGTCCACGTTGGTGACGGTCAGGGTGATGTCATAGGTACCGCCGGACAGTGGGGGTGATGGCGTCCACGACCAGCTGCCGGTACTGTCCACGACAGCGTCGCCGATTTTGGCGCCGTTGTTGTAGATCGTCACGGTATCGCCCGCCGTGCCGGTACCGCTCAGGGTTGGCGTGGTGTCGCGGGTGGTTTCGCCCGGGTTTAGCGTTGTTGCTGTTCCGTCAGGATTGACGGTGATGGCCGGGACGTCCGGCGTGGCGGGCGCGACGGTATCTACCGTCAACACAAACGGGCTGGAGACAGTGGTATTGCCGGCGGCATCCGTGGCGTGAACCGTCAGCGAATGCGGGCCGTCGGTGAGCGGGGTAACGGGCGTAAAGCTCCAGCCACCGCTGCCGTCGAGGGTGGCGGTGCCGAGCAGGGTGGCGCCGTCATAGACGGTGATCACCGCATCAGCCGGGGCGATGCCCTGCAGCAGCGGTGTGGTGTCATCCGTGGTATCGCCGCTGATGAGCGTGCCCTGAACGCCGCCGACGTCATCGGTCACGGTGGCGATGGTTGCTGCCGCTGGCGGCGTGGTATCGACGGTCAGGGTGAAGCCACCTGACGGCTGGCTGGTGTTACCCGCCGCATCGGTGGCAACAACGGTAAAGGTATGAGGCCCGCTGCCAAGAGGCGTGGTGAGGGTATAGGTCCACGTGCCGTTGTCGTCGACCAGGACCGTGAAAAGATCGGTGCCATCCAGGCGGATGGTGACGCTTGAGCCAGGTTCAGCCGTGCCGTTGAGCGTCGGCGTGGTGTCGTTGGTGCTGTCGTTGGGGTTGAGCGCACCGAGGCGCTCCGGCACATCATCCAGCACCTGGGTAATGACCGGGGCGGCAGGCGCGACGCTGTCAATCGTCAGAGTCCAGGTGTTGGAGACGCCGCTGGTGTTACCTGCCGCATCGGTCGCGACGGCGGTCAGGGCGTGCGGGCCCTCGGCGATAGGCGAGGAAGGCGTAAAGATCCATACGCCAAGACCATTGGCGACGGTCGTACCAATAGCAACACCGTCCACGCGCACGGTGACCGTCGCGTTTGCTTCGGCGGTACCGCTGAGCGTCGGGGTTGCGTCGTTAGTGGTCTCATAAATGTCGAGCGAGCCGGTGCGACCGGGAACATCGTCCACAACTTGTGAAATCACCGGGGCGCCGGGTGCCGTGCCGTCGACGTTAATTGTCCACGGGTCTGATAACCCGCTTGGATTACCGGCGGGATCCGTCGCCTTCGCGGTCAGCACCCAGGTGCCATCGGTCAGCGGTGCGGGCGGCGTAAAGCTCCACAGGCCGGAGGAGGGAACAACCGTCGTACCGAGGACATCGCTGCCGTTATAAATCGTGATGGTCGAGCCCGCTTCGCCCGTCCCGTTCACGGTCGGGGCCCGGTCGTTGGTGAGGCCGTTTTGGCCCACGGGGCCGGTGGTGGCCTGCAGGTCATCAATCACCGACACGATAATTGGCGTCTGCGGTGGGGTAATATCCGGTGACGCCGCGGAGGTTGCGGGCCCCGTGTTGCCCGCCGTGTCGGTGGCGTCAGCGGTCAGGATTTCGCCGTTGAGCTTCGGCGGGGTCAGCGTCAGGCTAAAGTTCCCTTCGCTGTCGGCAACAACAGTGCCAAGGGTGACATTGCCTTCACGGATGGTCACCGTGCTGCCAGCTTCCGCGATGCCGCTGATGGTGCCGCCATCATTCGAAACCTCGAGATTACCCGGGGCAGACGGCGGCGTGGTGTCCACGGTGAAGATGACGGGCTCTGAGGTCGCGCTCAGGTTTCCGGCGGCATCGGTTTCAGTGACGGTTATGGAGTGTGTCCCGTCCGGGAGCGGGCCGTTCGGCGTGACGCTCCAGGTGCCGTTGGGCAACACCGTCGTTGTGCCAACCACCACGCCGTTATCGTAGATGGTGATGGTTCCGCCGGGCTCGCCGGTTCCCGCGAGGATGGGCAGTGAAGCATCGGTTGGCGCGACAGACGTGATGGTTCCCTTGATAAGGCCCGTATCGTCGGTCAACACAATCGCGCTCGGCGCGTCCGGCGGAGTAAGATCCACCGTCAGGGTAAACACCGGCGAGGCTGGCCCGGTGTTGCCGGCGGCGTCGGTTGCCCGCACGGTAATCTGGTGAGTGCTTTCGCTCAGGTCAACCGACGGGGTAAAGGTCCAGGTGCCGTTGCTGGCGACGACCGCCGTACCAATGGCGACTCCGCCGTCATAAATCGTCACGGTCGAGCCCGCTTCGCCGGTGCCGGTAAGCTGCGGGCGCTGATCGTTGGTGCTGCCGCCGTTGCTGACTGCTCCCGTCTGCGGGGCGACATCGTCCGTTACGCTGGTGATTGCTGGCGCATCGGGCGCGGTGGTGTCCGGCGCGTTGAGCGTTGTGCCCGGGCTGGTATTCCCGGCGTTATCCGTGGCGGTGGCGGTCACCTGCTCGCCGTTGGTCAACGGTGTGCCGAGAGAGACGGTAAAGCTGCCGTCGCTGCCCGTTTTTCCTGTGCCAATGACGTTGCCGTTCGCGTCTCTCAGCGTGATGGTACTGCCGGGTTCTGCGGTACCGGTGACGGTTTTGCCATCTGAAGAGAACTTAAGGCCGGAAGGCGCGTTCGGCGCTGTCGTATCCGCATTGGCCGAATTGTTACTGCCGCCACTATCACCGCCGCCGGTGCTTGCCGCCGCCGCGATGCCGCCCGCTGCGGCAATTCCGCCCAGTGCCCATGGCCAGATGGCGGCACCACCGGCGTCGCTCCCGGAGGCCGCAAGCAGCACGTCCGTGGACGCGATAGATTCGTACGTGGCGGCTCCGGTCGGATCTTCAATCCACCATAATGCGCCGTTGCTGTCCTGCAGTACCAGCTGGCTCACGCCCTGCGCGTCCGTGACGTAGAAGTTTTTAAGGGTGATCACCTCGCCGGAGTGCAGCGTAACCAGCAGATCGTTACCGTTTCGCGCGAAGTGGGAGACGCTCGCTCGCTCGACATTAAGCTCAACGATAGAGGAATGGCTCAGGGTAACCTGTGTGCCTTCCGTGGTCGTTTCCACGCCAGTAAGTTTCGATATAACAGAGATTTGGCTCATTTAGGCATTACTCCAGCAGATGTGTCATGAACGGCGAGCAAGACGAGCCAACTCTGCAGAAGGTAAAGGGCGCCCCCGGCGCAGTCGCTGTTATTACGCAGCACTGACCGTTGTTTTTAGCGCGCACGATGCCCGCCAGAATTCAGAGTGGCAACATCAGAGCGAATCTAATGACTTATAAAAGAGAACAGTTTTTATGGGTGTTTTGTGTCTTGTAAAACCCTGTAATTAATAGAGGAATTATTTTTTAGAATATAAAAATGATATAGACAGAAAACGAAGGTTGTGCAAATTAAGCTTTCGTAAATAAGTGCAAAAACAATGAAGAGGGCATTAATGTATTGGGG
>NZ_JADBRD010000042.1:0-563 GCF_014930495.1 Enterobacter cloacae complex sp. S3
CGTACATACAATTAATAGATAGCATTGTGCATTTAATTAATAGGAAAGGGGCAAACCAGATACGCAGAGCCAACATTTTCACTACAAACTATGATTTATTTTTCGAAAATGCTTCAGATAGGTTGCTTCGTGATTCTACAAATTTTATTTTTAACGATGGTGCTAGAGGCCTTAAAAAACGTCACCTTCAAATCAGTAATTTTCATACATCAACTTGGCATCAAGGTACAAATGACCTTTATAAATTCGAGATCCCAACAATAAACCTCATTAAAATGCATGGTTCTGTTTCATGGAATAAATATAGCGAAGAAAGAATTGAAGTAAATTACCCCAATCATTTCCCAGAAGATTTAGAAATTGATTTAGATATTCCAGACATACAAACCGCTGTACAATTAGTAGAAGATTTTTCATTTATCGAAACCGCCAAAGAAAGTCTCAATCTTGCTGAGAAAGATGAATTAGCGTTAGAAGAATTCAGGAAAGAATACAATAAACTTGCTATCGTAAACCCAACTAAAGCAAAATTTGAAGAAACTGTTTTACAACAGCATTATTAC
>NZ_JADBRD010000042.1:607-9411 GCF_014930495.1 Enterobacter cloacae complex sp. S3
TTTTCCAACAGCATTATTACCAATCATTAAGACTCTTGAGTTATGAACTTGAGAAGCCTCAAACTGTTTTAATATGTTTTGGTTTTTCTTTCAAAGATGAGCACATTCGAGAAATTATTTCTCGTTCTTTGAGTAACCCCTCGTTAATAGTTTACATATTCTGCTATAAAAACAATGACAAGACCGCAATAAAAGAATTAATAAACAATAAAAAGATTGTTTTTATTTATCCAGAAAACGATGACGAAAATAATGTGATTGATCTAGAAAGATTCATAGATTGTATTTTTTCCCTTAGCGGAACCGACTCAATGGAGGGATTAACATGCAGTTTATAATCGGGTATGTCACAGCTGTAAGAGGAACCTCCGTCCGTGCAATCGTACATCCAAACCTGTATCAGACTACATATATATATGATGGAAGATTATACCGTGGTGTTGCTATAAATGAATTTATAGTCATAAAAAAAGGGTATCACGATATTATCGGAAAAATTGAGGGTGAAGAAATCATCGAAAAGAAAAACTTTGACAACACACAACCCAACAATGAAAAGTTTGATAGATTTGTAGATATTAAAATCATCGGTTATATTTCAGGAAATAAATTTCACTCGGGTATAAAATACCTACCAATGATTCAGGATGAATTACACCTCATATCTGACGAAATTATATCCACAATATATTCTTTCGAAGGCAAGATAGATGCTAAAAAAATATTAATTGGCAAATCACTCTTAGAAGAAATACCTATTCACATCCCAATAAACGGCATATTCAATTCACACATCGGAATATTTGGAAATACAGGAAGTGGTAAATCCAATTCTTTAGCAAAAATATATAGTGAGCTTTTCTCTTGTGTGGGAGAGAAATTATTCAATAAATCCACCTTTGTATTTATTGACTTCAACGGTGAATATAAACCCATTCACAATCAGTTCAAAGACAAGAGTAATTATATTGAACTTGACACTCATTTAAAGAATGGAAATCAAAAGTTAAAAATCAAAAAATCAGAGTATTGGGACCCAGAATTACTTTCAGTCCTATTTTCTGCCACAGAAAAAACTCAAAAACCATTTCTAAATATACTTGTTAGAAACAGACTCAAGTATGGCGATGAACTCAATGATTATTTTCATGACACCATAAAAATAATGTTTGGTCAAAATCAACACCGAGAAACAATTAGTGTACTTCGTTCAATAATTAACATTATCAATCCTGAAAAATCTAAAGAAATAAACTCTGAATTATCTGAGTTCAGTTGGTTCTCAAGAGGGGAAAACAACAAATATTATAGAAATGGTACATTTCTCAACACTCCAGATGAATATCTTGCTCACCTACCTACTCTTGCAAGTACCAATATCGACATCACAACATTATCGCCTTTTCAGCAAATAACTGTTAGGGCAACCCTTCAATTAATAAAATCCGTATCTAGGAACTATGTACAATATGAGCATATAAGCCCATTAATTAGCAAAATAAACTCCTCAAGCAGTTCACTTGAAAAAGTGATTGAAATAATTGATGATATTGAGCTTGAAACCAAACCATTATTATTTATATCATTAAAGAATTGTAACCAAGAAACGAAAAAATCGATTCCAATGTTGATTGCAAAATGTTCTTTTTTGGAACATAAGAAAAAAGACACATCGCAAAACAGCTTTCACCTGATTGTTGATGAGGCTCATAACATATTATCGGAGATATCTAATAGAGAATCCGAGACCTGGAAAGATTACCGATTAGAACTGTTTGAAGAAATAATAAAGGAAGGCCGGAAATTTGCTTATTTTGTCACGATTGCAAGCCAGAGACCAGCAGACATATCAACAACAATAATATCTCAAATACATAATTATTTTCTCCACCGCTTAGTTAACGAAAATGATTTATTCTTACTCAAAAACTCTATAAGCAATCTTGATAGTTCTTCGCGCGGCTTAGTTCCTATACTGCCATCTGGTGCCTGTGTAGTATCGGGCACAGCATTTCATACTCCGATGATCATACAAATCCAGCG
The DNA here is from genome assembly GCF_014930495.1 of Enterobacter cloacae complex sp. S3. Lineage (NCBI taxonomy): Bacteria > Pseudomonadati > Pseudomonadota > Gammaproteobacteria > Enterobacterales > Enterobacteriaceae > Enterobacter > Enterobacter cloacae complex sp. S3. The sequence continues at coordinate 2,651 of NZ_JADBRD010000042.1, forward strand.
TCTACCTTCAGAATTAGCACCTGAAAGCGATACTATTGATCTGGACTCATTTTGGTAATTACTGGAAATGTTTCACTTTGAAGTTATTACGCCAAACAGGAAATTTGATTGATACCTGCCGCCACCAGGCGGCTTTTTTTTCTTCACCATGCCTACGAACCTCAGAAACCCGCTACACCGACAAACACCTTGATGCCCCCTTAAGACTTCTTAGCGAATCTGCATCCCATAGCAACGCTCTCAACCTGCCAAAATAAATATGTACGTTAGCGCTGGCGCGCAATGCTCTCCCCGCCACGCCTGCCCGCTTAAGGGGGCGCTTTTAATGCAGGTGCATGAACGGCCTCAGGACGCGCCAGTGCTGGCGCTGGCGGGGGATTGAGTGTCGGTAAAACGCATGCAAAACCATGCACCTTATGCATGCATGGCTTTTATACGTAAAAATGGCGAGATTTTCGGGGATTTTTAAGCGGACTACTGCACGGCCAGTTCTGCACGGCGGCGGGTGTAATTCAGGTTCTGTGCGGGTGTGAATTTTTCACGATTATCATCGCGCGAAGCCGCGTCAGGCCTGAATCCGATGGCAGTTAAAATGTCATTATCCTGCGCCGAATAATTAATTTTTTCACCAGCGGACAGCCAGAGCTGTAGCGCCTCGCGCAGATAATCGAGCGAGTGCTGCATGGCGCAGCGCTGAACGGCGGAATGTTGCCCGGAATAATTCATCAGCTCCGGGGCAAGGGCGGCGGCCAGCTCCGCACCGTGCGCCTGCATAAAATCATTTAATCGGTCGCGGATGCTGATGCGCTGCACCTCCTCATGCGAGCGGATATAACGCCCGGCAGCCTGATTTATTTCCCACTTTTTCACCTCGATAATCTCACGCAGCGTTTGCAGGCTCCGGCCGCTGTGGCCGCTGCCGGCAAGCTGTTCGCGGTATGCCTGTTCGGCCTGCTTCAGTTCATCCCGGCGTTGCAGCCAGGCGGATTTATTTGCCTGGCTGGCCTCAAAGGCTTTCTGTAGCGTCAGTGTGGTCACGTATGTTTCTCCTGATGACTGGCCGTGCTCACGCACCGGCACGGTTAACGGTGGCCGCCGGTGCGGGTACCGGGATGACCGGCTCTGTCACCGGTGAACGAATAACCCCGTCGATGGATTCAAGCGTGCGGAACGTGGCCGAGCACTCGATGTTCATGCACTGGTGATAGCGCTGTTTGACGTTATCTGACAAATACCGACTGGTGCGGGAATGCGCGCTAGTTTTGCAGAACGGACAGTGAAACATGCCTATGCCCCACCTTATGAAAGCCATTTTGAATCAGTTTTTTGAAAAGAACATAAAACTACCTGACTACCAAGGTGCGCTGAACCAGCAAAGTAATCCCTACTAACAACAATCTTCATTCTTTTAAAGCTGCAAATCGTTCATAGCGAAAAGTCCCTAACCTCATCAATATCTCATTGAAATATAATCAAAAGAAACAAAATCAAAAGCGAGGTTAATAAATATTAAAAAGACCTTTTGCCGATAATGTGCTAGAAATTTGTTCAACGCATCTCAGAGCCAATGACGGGAATAATGAGAATATGGATACGACGTTGCTGAGCGCATTAGATACCGATGGACGCGATAAATTCGAAAGCGCTATGAATGCCTTACAAGGCGATGTTTCCGCTGCAGCCGCGAGGTTGTCGGTCGACCCCCGCTTACGCCTTGAGTACTCAAAAAGAATCAAAGAAATGTCCGCAGACTTACGCGCAAAGGCCAATGCTGGAGTGATCTCTTGGGACAAAGCGGCACGAGAGGCTCAGGAAACGAGAAATTTGATCATGGAGATGGTGCGCTCTCGCAGCACTCCCCTGGGACGGGCAATGGCCGAACGGATAAAAAGCGAAGGTAAGACGCTTAATGAGTTGGTAGCAAAAAAAGCGAAAGCTTTATTCGGCCCGCAGGCAAATTTTAACAGTCTTTCGGAAGTACAAAAAAATCAGATATATGCAAGTATCGTTGAATCCGCAGGCAAGTCTAACCCACAAGTAAACATGAAAATGATGCAACTCTCGCGCATTGGAAGAGGGCTGATTGTTCTTTCGATTGCGATTTCTGTTTACGAAATTTATACCGCTGATGATAAGGTTTCTGAATCAGGCAGGCAGATAGCGATTAATGGTGCAGGTATTGCCGGTGCTGCCGCGGGTGGCGCAATGGCGGGATTAATGTGTGGGCCAGGCGCACCTGTTTGCGTGCTCATCGGTGGCTTCGTCGGCGGCGCTCTTGCTGCATGGGAAATGGGACGTTTGTGGAATTGATTATGCAACAGGTTAATTCAATATCTCTGGTTAAGCTTCGCGAAGCTACCGATGTAACCCAGGCTCAATCTGACGTTGTGCTCAATGGTAAAAGCACCGGCATTATTGTACCGGGACAAGTGCTTGAAGCAGCGGTCCAGGTTAATGAGCTGCGTTATATCCTGTTTCTGACGGATGACATTATTTTCGAGGAATCCCTGACGATTGCCCTTATTGACGTTCATGAAGGGCTTAAAGAAATTGTTCGTTTAGGAAATGAGTACTCGACAGGTAGTTTTGCGGATCTCCAGGTCACTGACGATAGCGTAGATTTTAGGTTTATTGGGGATTATATCTGGACACTGAAAGTATCAGATTCACCTCGCCTGCGGCTTCCTTTTGTTTCCGATCCAAAAGGTGTTAAACGGGAGTCTGGTCTGAAAAAGTACATAACGATCTCTGCCACACCGGCGTCGGAAAACGTAAGCTGAAGTCATTATTTAAAAGAATGAAAAGGCTTTCTGCTGAGCGGGATAAATGCACCTGAGAATTATGCAGACTCGGATAGCCAACCAGAATCTCCATCGGTAATAACCCTATTCATCCGATGAAACCTGAAAGCCCACACGGTATAACCCCTGCGGGTTTTTCAGTACCATCAACCCACCGTTCCCCTTTCTCTTTGACAAACATCAACGACACCTCCCCTCCCCCTATGCAGAAAAAAAAAACACCACCCAGCGCTACGGAATAGCCGCTCAACCCGGAAGGAACCCCACCATGTACAGACCCATAACCGTTATTATCTTCATTCTCCTGACCCTCGCCGCCCTTGCTGAAATAGGCTTTTTATCCTTTGGATAATCCTCAGGCGAAATATCCCTCTTCAGGGAACATTGATCTCATTACAGTTTTTTCCTAAAGCCATCCCGTTTCGCCTGTGCCATGCTGAATCACGCTCATAACCGATAACGTTAAATGAGGATATTATGAAAAAAACAATTATCGCATTATCTGCCGTTCTGCTGGCTTCCCCAGTATTTGCTGCGACCACACATGCAACTGACGATACCGTCGCTGCGGCGAACGCAAACGCCAACGAGGCGAAGCAAAAACTGCACGAAGAGCAGAACAAAGGTGAAGAGCTGAAGCTGAAACAGAAGCATGCTGCGGAGGGTAAAAGCGAAAGCCTGGGCAGCAAGGTCAGCGAAGATTCCCAGAAAGCCTGGCATAAAACCAAACAAGGCACCGAGAAAGGGTGGGATGCCACCAAAGAAGGCGCTGAGAAAGGCTGGAACAAAACCAAAGAAGGTGCCAGCGAGCTGGAAAAGAAAGTCACTGAGTAATCCCTTTGAAAGGCCGCGCAAGCGGCCTTTTTTATTCTCCGCAGCTCTGCGTTCTCAAGGCTACACTTGTCACCAGGTCCGGTTATCGCGCTCCGGTTGAAATAACGTCAACAAAGCCGAATAGATCCCGGGGGTGACGCGTTTACTCCCTGCCCCCCTAAAAGAGATCCTGAGATGCTGCGACGCCTGGTGATAGTGCTTGTTTTGGTTTGTCCGTGGGCGATGGCTGCCCCGAAGAGCTACATAATTGACGCCAATAACACCGCCATTCGGCTGTCGTGGCATGCCTTCGGCGGCATCCTCTCCTGGGCGACGTTCAGTGGCGTGACGGGCGCCGTGACGCTCAACCCGGAAAACGACGTCGACGACCATATTCACGTCACCATTCCCGTAGCGACTCTCGTAGCCTCAAACAAGCTGCTCACCTGGCAGCTGAAAAGCGATATGTTTTTTGAATCCGAGCGTTATCCAACTATCGAGTTCATCAGCTCTCGCGTGGTCGCCCAGGGCGACGGGCGGTTCAGGGTGTTCGGCACGCTGACCGTACGAAACATCGCCCGCCCGGTGATCCTGGAGGCTGTCGTGAAAGACCCGCACGCGCAGGCCCTCACGCTGGATGCCACGACGGCGATCTCGCGCGCGGCCTACGGGATGGATAAGTTTGCGCTGGTCGTGGACGATCGTATTGCCATCGCTATTGCCATTCAGACGAACGACGTGCCGTCATCCTGAGATGAGGCGCTGTAGCTGCTCCGCGTTTCCCCGCAGGTGAGACGGCGGGTTGCGGCCAATCAGGACAAACTGGTAGCCCGCCTCCTGCCACCACGCCAGGTTCATGCCGTGCCGCTGCTCCTGGCGCAGAGAGGCCATAGTCTTCTCATCTACAGGAGAGATACAGAGCGCCATCGGGCCGTAGTCGGCGTTAATCCAGGCAATCTGCGCGATCGAGGTGGTTTCATAGCGCAGCATTCGCACCATTTTCAGCTCTGCCCCCTGCAGGACAAGCTGCGACATGTGCAGCTTGATGCCGATGTCCTGCGAGGCTCGTTCCAGCCCGCGCTGCAGGACCGGCGTTGCGCTGTCCATATCCAGCAGCGTCTCAACGCTGTACAGGGACATATATTGCGCTTCGAGGTCGCGAATATGAGCGTTCTCATCCGCTGGCGCGGAAGCGGGCCGCAGCAGGTAGCCCAGCCCGGATCCGACCATCAAAAAACTGACCGACGCGGCGATCAGCGCCCGCCTGCTGACGCCAGCCGGTGTGGAGGATTGTGGATCGGGAAGTGCCGCCAGACGCGCCTGCATTGCCTCAAGTGGCGCCTCATCCAGCATGTGGGCAAACGCCCCGGCGAAATCCTGGCTGCTTTTCATCAGTTCGTTAGTTCGCCCGGAGAGGCGTTCGTCACTTTTCAACTGTTCTTCAAATTGCTGCGCGTCGACGCGGCACATCTCGCCATCTATCCATGCAACGATAGCGTCGTCGTTATAGGGCGGTGCAAAACGGTGCGAGTTCAAGAGCGTTTCTCCTTTGCCGGAGGCAGTGCGTCAGCGGATCTGGCAAGCCGAGCCCGCGCCGTCGCCAGCCGGCTCATCACGGTACCGACAGGCACCGCCAGAGTGTCCGCCGCCTCCTGGTAGGTAAAGCCTTCGACATAAACCAAAAATACCGCGTTGCGCTGGGCTTCAGGCAGCGCGTTGACGCGCTGCATCACCTTCATGTAATGCAGGCGCGTCTCATCCTGTTCGCGGATATCCGGCGCCAGAAGCTCGTCGCTGGCCACAAATCCCTGCCCCTGACGCACGTGTCGTGCCCGAAGCTCAGAGATCCAGATGGAGTGCAGTATCGCGAACAGCCACCTGTCGATGCGCGTGCCCGGCGTATACTGGCTGCTCCTTTCAAGCGCACGCACGCAGGTGGACTGAACCAGCTCTTCGGCGATATCCCTGTTTCGCGACAGCACCAGCCCATAGCGCCAGAGACGCGGCAGGTGTGCGGCTAACTGTTGACGAACCTCACTGGTAGCGATGTGTTTTCCCTCCACGAGAAAATCAGGATTCCGGATGTCCGTTGATGGCGGCCTGCAGGTCACGGTACTCCTCGCAGGACTGGCCACAAATACCGGCAATCACCTTCAGCTGTTCTTTCGCGAGGTCAGGACGTCCTTTTACCATCCACGCTTCACCGAGATATTCCCGGGCTTTGGCATAATCCGGTGCGATAGCCAGCGCGCGCTGGTAATAACCAATCCCTTCGTCCGTGCGGCCAAGCTTGCGCGTGGCGAACCCGCGATAGTTCCACGCTTCAGCCGTATTGCCATTTTTCAGCGAATCAAGCAGGTTCAGCGCCGCCTGATACTCGCCTTTCTTCGCGAGATGGTACGCATAGTTGGTTTTGTCCTGGTCGCTGAGGCTGCTGCTCTTGTCCGGCACGCATTTCTGGGTGGCGCTGTCATACACCTGTCCGGAAGGACAATCGGGCGTTTTGCTCTCGGTACTATTATTGCCCATTGCCAGCGCCAGGGGGGACAGCAGGGAAAAAATCAGCACCGGGATCAAACGAAACGAGATCGTGTTCATATAAAGCTCCAGGGTAAGAAGGAAGTGACGTCAGTAAACGCCCGACTGACGATTTTTATTCATTCTCCCCGTGAATTTTTTGCTGTCGCAAAATCATGCTGACGTCGTAGCACCAATGGAAATAAATCAGGTTATTTTACCCTTTACTTAACGCTATTATTTTCGCGTGATAGCAGAGTTTTAATCCTGCATAAGAATATATTTTATTGTGTGGGTGACATAATATATCTTATATCAAAAACGTTACCCTAACTTAAATGCATATTAAGCGCGCTTAAACAATAACGTTTTACATTATATTAAAAATGTTCCCTACCAATTATCATACTGCGTAAATCATATTCAGAATCAACGCCACAGGTTAAAACTAAAATCATATAAAACAAAAGGTTGAGCCAAGTAAATTATTAACCACCCCAATACATTAATGCCCTCTTCATTGTTTTTGCACTTATTTACGAAAGCTTAATTTGCACAACCTTCGTTTTCTGTCTATATCATTTTTATATTCTAAAAAATAATTCCTCTATTAATTACAGGGTTTTACAA
>NZ_JADBRD010000043.1:0-21156 GCF_014930495.1 Enterobacter cloacae complex sp. S3
CTAATCGTGGGGGCAGGTCAGAACGCCTCAATTCTTCCCCACCGAACTCCCGGCAGGATATCCTGTTCCGGAGCTGGAAAGTCAAGATTGATAATTGTCGGTCCAATGAAGACCGCTCCGCGCTGCGTCATACAGTCTCCAGACCATAAGTTGCGTTCAGCCAGTTGATCAGTTCGTTGCGCTCTGCGGGTTCCATTCGTTCTATGCGATCATAAAGCCGAGTGCGTCTGCGGGCCAGAGTCTGTCTTTCCCGATAACTGCTGCCCATGTATCGCGCGTCATGCAACCTGTCAGGAACATCAAAGTTCATCCATACGCATTCTTCACGCACGCTCGTATGAGTCTTGGCGTTAAATCGCTCGCAGCGCCATCCGCTCAGCATTTCGTCATAGATAGGATTTCCGTAACCGGATATCATGACCATGCAGGGCAACCTGGCAAGCACTTGCAGCAACCGGCGATGATCGTCATCTGAATATTCATGACGATAGATTTTGCTACGTTTACGCGTGCTATGAACATAGGGTGGGTCGGCGTAAACCAGTTCACTACCCTGATACGGAAACGTACTGAGATACGCTATAGCGTCATCCTGAATGAGTTCGCAGGGAATATCCCCGCCGCGCCATACATCAATAACCTGTTGGTCAATATCGATTCCAATATTACGGGCTGCTGGCCGTTTGTTGCGCATCACAGCTCCTCCACCAAGGTGGGTTTCAATATATGTCTCGTGCACTGGCATCAGGTTGATGAGTCTCTGATAGCACTTGCCTTTACCACCGGGATATCTCATGCGCTAATCATCGTCATTTCTGACGATGATGTCAATTACAATCGGTATTGGTGTACGCGCTCCTTTACTACAAGGTACATAATCAATAACTTGATAGTTCGTTTTTTGTAAACTCTATTGCATAGCTGTTCGCACTAACGCATAGCAACGTGATGATTTAAAAAATATATTGTCTCGTTACAGGAATAGATGCGATAGATAATTTATTCTGCTCAATGATGGATGCGACGGATGCATTTTCACTTCCAGGGTGCAGCACGGACGAGCACTCGCCCGGAACTCTTTAACGATGATAAAACCTGGGTAGTTTGCTGGCACAGAGGATTCATTCCGAATAACAGGGACGAATCTCAGCCCCGGGTTTACATTTCTCACGTCTGCGCTTAAGCAGGCTGATTGCTATATTCTGCCCACAGGAGCCTGTATGACACGCAGCAAAGAACAGCTCTGGTCTGAACGTCAGGGGAACAATACCCGTAGGCCAGATGAAATAAGGTCGGAATACGAACGTGATCTTTCCCGACTAATCCACTCTTCCGCGTTCAGGCGATTACAGTCGAAGACACAGGTGCTGGGGCTGGGCGAGAGCGACTTCTACCGCACACGGCTGACTCACTCTATGGAGGTAGCGCAGATTGGCAGCGGCATCCTGTCTCAGCTGAATATACGCTATCCCGTTGGGGTAGCGGCTGAGGCGGAATTCCTGCCTCACCCAAGCCTTATGCAGGCTATCTGCCTTGCCCACGATATCGGCCATCCCCCCTTCGGTCATGGTGGTGAAGTTGCGCTTAACTACTGCATGAGAGCCTATGGAGGCTTTGAGGGTAACGGACAGACGCTGCGTATACTCACCCAATTGGATAAGTACACCGAGTCCAACGGGCTGGATCCGACGCGCAGGCTTATTCTAGGCGTGCTGAAATACCCGGCAAGCTACTCTGAGGTAGTCAACGAGAGCGCTTACGGCCAGCTAGAGTCAGGAAGCCGTGAATGGCTGTTTAAATCCTCCGGCTTTAAGCCCCCGAAATGCTATCTGGACTCCGAAGCGGATACTGTCAGCTTCGCACTCCAACCTTTTGATCATGATGATGCGCTGTTATTCAGATCCGGAAGAAAGACCACCGAGCCGGTTGAGCACAGGAAAACGAAATATAAAGCGCTGGACACAACGATTATGGACTTAGCGGATGAGATATCCTACTCACTCCATGATCTTGAGGACGCGATCTCACTGAGAATGATCGACAAAAGCATGTGGATGGACTACTTCAGTGACAAGTCGCATCTGTTTGAAGCATGTCAACGTAGCTCGTTTGACCTGACCGCTGAAGACGTAGCCGATAAGCTGTTCGGCAGAAGCTACCTTCGCAAGGAATGTATCGGAACGCTGGTTCATCTGATGATCACAAGTGTCACGCTTCAGGTGCAGCATCCTGATTTCAAGTGCGGAATGCTTCGCTATAAAGTGGCACTACCTGCTGAAGTCGAAGCCTTACGTGAGGCCATTTTCAGTCTGGTTGAGGACAAGGTTATCCGGCACGAAAACGTTCAGCTACTGGAGTTCAAAGGCCAGAAGTTGATTGTAGAGCTGTTCAATGTGCTGGCAAGCGACCCCACACGTTTTCTCCCGGCAGAGACGTGCAAGAAGTATAGAGAAGCTGAAAAAGCTGACGATAAAAAAATGCGGGTCATTAGCGACTATGTTTCAGGTATGACGGACGAGTACGCGACCCGGATGTATGAGAAAATCTTTGTTCCGCGCAAAGGATCAATCTTTGACAGACTCTGATGTTCCCCCTGCACATGGCAAAACCGTGAGCATGATGAATTAGAAGTTGGCACTGGCCCTGTTTTCAGGGGGGCTCAATCCTTATCAGTATTGTCGGGTTCTATGGCTTTTTTTGGGATAGCATAAGCTCTATTGCTAACTCAGCATACTGCGCGTCACTGGGCCAGAAAGTCACGGTTACTGAATAAGTGTCAGTTACAAAAAAAGCGGGGGTAGCACCCCGCTTTGGTATTTTTGGTAAGTAGCAACCCGGAGGCGGGAAGCTTTGCTTATCCTAACCTCAACTGCGCTATGTATACAAATTTTTGAGCCTTTCTGTAAGTTTGTGTAAATTTTCATTTGTTAAATGGTGATCGAACAGGAGGTTTTTGCACTGCAAGCCACTCCATTAAAAATCATTTTCCCACTACAGCACATCTGACTTTTTTCATCTGTTTTAAATTAAAATCATTTCTAATCAATTAGATACTATTTGATGCGGACGATGTGCTGTAGCGGGATGTATCAATTATCTATTAATAAAAGATAGTTGAATTATTTTTACTAATACTGATTAGTGCAATGATACTTACTAAATGGTTTGAAATAATGTAAGTTGTTGATATATAATCATAGTTATAGACATGATGTATGATGGTACTAGCGGGGGAGCTCTAATGATCCAGATAATTATTGAGAAATGCGGAGATAGCCCAGTATTCAAAATACCAGAAGCAATTATGGAAAAAGTTGGCTTCAGTATCGGCGATGCTATTGATATTGAAGCCAAAAATGGCTGTATCATTATTGGCCCAGCGGAACTGGTTAAATATTCCCTTGAAAATCTTATTGAGGGCATTTCTGAGGTTAATCTTCACAACAGAGTTGACTTCAGGCTGCCAATAGGCAAAGAGTTGCTCTGATTCTCTTTTAGACTAATTCCAGAAAATTGGAATGATTGCGGTGAGCAACAACCAAGAGAGGAAAGTAAAGTTTTTAGTCGTAATAAAGGCTATTTTTTACTATAAACTTCACATAGTTAATAAATTATCATATAACAATATGAAATTATTATATTTTTTGTTTTGTTTTCCACTATCAGGTAATTAGAACCCTTTTGATTTCCGCGTGCTGAAAACAAAAAACCCAGACTAGCATCTGGGTTTTTTTATTCCGGAAGGGATCAGGTAATCACCATCGGCCAGTCTGGCGGCGTATGGCTCATCGCCTCAACCATCACCACTTTAATGTTTTCCCAGACGGCAGCGATATCCAGCAGGGTGATGCCAAGCAGACCCGTTGCAAACCAGCAGGCCGCACCCAGCCCCAGCAGGGTGCTGATGACAGCAAGGCCCGCATAGTCAGATTTACGAAACTGAATGTTCAGCGTGCTGGCTAGAAACATCAGTACCGCACTCAACAAAGGCCAGCGCAGGAGAACCATGCTGGTAGTAATGGTTGCCATAAAACCCATCCTCTATAAAACAGACGAACTGAATGAAACGGTGTTTCTCGTTACAAAATATGTGTGAACTATATCACATTTGTTGATTTATTCGCCAGTATCTGTGCGATCAAAAAAGAGGATTTTATTCCTCAGAAAAGGCGATTGTGCGGGCTGGTCCTGCCTTCGGCGCATGAGGAGGCGGACCCACAGCGTGCCGAAAACGCGCTTCGGGCAAGTGGGGATAGCGCAAATTCGTTTTTTATAAGAGGGGCATTATTCTCCGCCAATACTCAAAATATTGTGGTGTAGGCTGACTATTTATAAATCAACGGACACAATGCCTCAGAGCAAATAGCATAAAACGTCATGATGAAATTGTACTTTTTTCATGCTGTCAGACGTTTGGCTTAATCAACGATTGTCTGTTGTGTTATCTTCCCGTCTGCCTGACGGGCTGGATAATTATTTTCCTTAATTGAAACGGAACGAATACTTACAGTTTAACTTACGGGAAAATATTATCGGCATAACGAAATTTAAGATTTTTAATACTAAAAGTCAGTTGCTAACTTCGCATGATTCATGCAACGTAATCACCTGTTTAACAAAGCATCCGGCCTTAAGTACTACAGGCGTACAACATGCAGGGATATAGGGCGGGAAATGAATCGTAGCGCGCGGCGCAAAATGCTCAGGGTGGTAGGGATCATCATGGTAGTTATGCTGCCGGTGATGCTTGCGCTATGGTTTGCCCAACTGCGTGCCGTGTCTGAAACAAGCGCCCAGCTACGCACATTTGCTGAACTGGCTTTAGACAAAACAGAGCTGGTTATTCAACAGGTTGAGCTTGCCAGGGACGAGGCGGTAAAATATCAGGGCGAGCTTTGCACGCCGGGACACCGTCAATATATGCTGAACGTTGTTCGTGGCCGCCTGTTTGTCGCCGATTTAATTTACGCTGAAGGTCAGAATTTTCTTTGTTCGACCGTTTTTACACCGGATCACCCCTACGCCATTCCTGTCGCTAATTACACGCGCAAACCTGACGTCGCTATCTATTATTATCGCGATACCCCATTTTATACTGGCTATAAAATGACATATATGCAGCGCGGAAATTATGTGGTGGTCGTCAATCCGCTTTCATACAGCGAAGTCATGTCCGCGGATCATTCTCTCTCCTGGGGTGTGTACGACACGGTAACCAATGCTTTCTTTTCCGTCAGCCAGAAAGCCAATGTTTCTTTATTAAATTCGATGATTCGGGATAAGGAATCGGTATTTCAAAAAGATAACCGCTTTTATACGATCGTAACATCTCCCAAAAGACCGATTGCGGCCATTGTCTCGACATCAAATAAACGCTTTTATGAAACGCTTTATCACCAGGCGACGTTGACGCTACCGCTGGGCATGATCTGCAGCATTATTATTTTGCTGGTATGGTCGCGTACCCATCGTGAGCTCAATTCGCCGGGGCGCTTACTGCACCGGGCGCTGAACAAACGACAGCTTTGCGTTCACTATCAGCCGATTATTGATATTAAGAATAACCAGTGCGTGGGCGCGGAGGCGCTGTTACGCTGGCCTGGCTTTAACGGCCAGGTGATGAGCCCGGCAGAGTTTATTCCGCTGGCGGAAAATGAGGGGATGAGCGAGCGGATTACGGACTATGTCGTTGAGGAGGTGTTCAACGATCTGGGCCATTTCCTGGCCGAGCATCCGCATCTCTATATTTCGATTAACCTGTCGGCCACGGATTTCCACTCCTCGCGGCTGATCGCCATGATTTCCGACAAGGCCCGCCACTACGCCGTCCGTGCGCAGCAAATCAAAATAGAAGTGACGGAACGCGGTTTTATCGATGTGCCAAAAACCACCCCGGTGATTCAGGCTTTCCGTCAGGCGGGTTATGAAGTCGCGATCGATGATTTTGGTACCGGCTACTCGAATCTGCACAACCTCTACTCGCTGAACGTGGATATTCTGAAAATCGATAAATCGTTTATCGATACCTTAACGACCAACAGTACCAGCCACCTGATCGCCGAGCATATTATCGAGATGGCGCAAAGCCTGCGGCTGAAAACCATTGCGGAAGGGGTAGAGACGGCAGAGCAGGTGAGCTGGCTGTTGAAGCGCGGCGTCCAGTTTTGTCAGGGATGGCACTTCGCGAAAGCGATGCCGCCCCAGGAATTTATGACCTGGCAGCAGCAGCCTTTGCACTGAGGGTGATTAATTCAACTGGTGGCGATAGTCGCTCGGCGTGCGGTCAAACTCGCGGCGAAACACGCGGGAAAAGGTTTGTTGCGACACATAGCCAAGGTCCATCGCGATATCAAAAATGGGCCGCTGCGTTGAGCGTAGCGCCTGCGCCGCCAGCAGCAGTCTGCGCTGGCGAATGTACTCACCCAGCGTCTGATGCATGACCGTGCGGAACATTCTCTGTAAATACCATTTCGAATAGCCCGACTTTTTAGCGACCACATCAATGTTCAACGGTTGGTCGATATGTTCATCAATCCATTCAATAAGCGTCTGAATAATCTGCTGATGCGACATAAGGTTGCCCCTCTGTAGATACAACTATCTCGGTTAATTCGTCGTTTTCTCTGCGGGCGAGTATAATTCCTCAAGTTAACTTGAGGTAAAGAGGTTTTATGGAAAAGAGATTGCCGCGCATTAAAGCGCTGTTAACCCCCGGTGAAGTGGCGAAGCGAAGCGGCGTTGCGGTATCCGCGCTCCACTTCTATGAAAGCAAAGGGTTAATTAAAAGCATCCGCAACGGGGGCAACCAGCGTCGCTATACCCGCGACGTGCTCCGCTACGTGGCGATTATCAAAATTGCGCAACGAATCGGAATTCCCCTGGCCACGATCGGTGAGGCGTTTGGCGTGCTGCCGGAAGGGCATACGCTGAGCCCGAAAGAGTGGAAAGAGCTGTCGTCCCAGTGGCGTGAAGAGCTGGACCGGCGTATTCATACGCTGGTCGCGCTGCGTGACGAGCTGGATGGCTGCATCGGCTGCGGCTGCCTGTCGCGTAGCGATTGTCCGTTGCGTAACCCCGGCGACAGGCTGGGCGAGCAGGGGACGGGGGCGCGGTTGCTGGAAGAGGATTGAGATTGTGCGGCCGGTTTGCCGGGTGGCGGCTGCGCCTTACCCGGCCTACAAAACCGGGAACGTAGGCCGGGTAAGCGAAGCGCCACCCGGCAAAAGCATTATAAAGAACTAAAGCGCCACATAAGGGCGCTTTAGTTTTTCCCGGTCTTTGTCTTTCACTCTATCCCGCTGGTTCACGGGAGGGTTTCCCCCGACATCAGCACCCCTCAGTGTCGAGCTGGTTGGGGAGGTTCCGGATTGTGCTGACACTTTAATTCTATGCAAGACCCGTTTTTTCGCCAGCCTCACCGACCGTTATTTAGACGAATTTTTTTCGCGGTGTTGTTCAATTTTCTATAGTTAAAAAGTATGAATAACAGGAGAAAACCATGCTCACGGTACACCACCTTAACCAGTCGCGCTCGCACCGCGCGATCTGGGCGCTGGAAGAACTCGGCCTGCCTTATGAGATCGTCCACTACCAGCGCGAAAAGAACATGCTGGCGCCGGAGGCTCTCAAAAAGGTGCATCCGTTGGGCAAATCGCCGGTCATCGAAGATAACGGGCTGATCCTTGCGGAGTCTGGCGCCATTCTGGAATATCTGCAGGAAACATACGATGCCGAGTCACGCCTTAAGCCTTTAGATCCGGCGCATAAGGTGCAATACCGCTTCTGGCTGCATTACGCCGAAGGATCGCTGATGCCGCTTCTGTTAATGAAGCTGGTCTTCAACAGCCTCGGCAAGCCGCCGGTGCCGTTTGGTATCAGAACCCTGGGCAAAGCGCTGGGGCAGGGGGTGCAGAAAGCGTATCTCAACCGTCAGCTGGAAACCCATGCGCGCTTTATTGAGTCACATCTTGCCGAAAACAGCTGGTTTGCCGGGGATTCGCTCAGCATGGCCGATATCCAGATGAGCTTCCCGATCTTTGCGCTGCTGGCGCGCGGCGGTATCGCTAATCTGCCGCATATTCAGGCGTGGAAGACAAAAGTTGAGAACACCCCAGGCTGGCAAAGAACCCTGGAACAGGGGGGACCGTTATCTATCCCGGGCGAGGACTGAAATGTAAACAAATTGCGCATAGACGATAACGTTTGCGCATCCTCTGTTTATTTCTTCAGCGTCATAAGGGAATTTTAGCGAAAAACGAGAAAGTTCAGTTGAAAAGGGCGGGGATTACGCTAGATAATCGTTTGCCTTAATTTGACCACCCGTTTGTAAGCGCGGAGCTAAACGTTTGCTTTTTTTGTGACGCCCTTTCGTCACAAACGCAACACAAGGATTTGACGTTCAGCTGGCAGTGGCGTCTCCACCTCGCTTACGGACTTCCTAAAAAACTCTCAGGGGATGTTTTCTATGTCTACGCCATCTGCGCGTACTGGCGGTTCACTTGACGCCATGTTTAAAATTTCGGCCCGCGGCAGCACCGTGCGCCAGGAAATTGTTGCCGGTTTGACAACGTTTCTGGCGATGGTTTATTCCGTCATCGTTGTGCCGGGCATGCTGGGCAAAGCAGGCTTCCCGCCAGCGGCTGTCTTTGTGGCGACCTGTCTTGTGGCCGGCGTGGGCTCCATCGTGATGGGTCTGTGGGCGAACCTGCCGCTGGCGATTGGTTGCGCCATCTCTCTGACCGCGTTTACCGCGTTCAGCCTGGTGCTGGGTCAGCACATCAGCGTACCGGTTGCGCTGGGTGCCGTGTTCCTGATGGGTGTGCTGTTTACCGTGATTTCAGCGACCGGCATCCGTAGCTGGATTTTGCGCAACCTGCCGCAGGGCGTGGCGCACGGTACCGGTATCGGTATCGGCCTGTTCCTGTTGCTGATCGCCGCCAACGGCGTTGGTCTGGTCATCAAGAACCCGCTGGACGGTCTGCCGGTAGCGCTGGGCCACTTCGCCAGCTTCCCGGTGATCATGTCGCTGATCGGTCTGGCGGTGATTATCGGTCTGGAAAAACTGAAAGTCCCGGGCGGCATTCTGCTGACCATTATCGGCGTTTCTATTGTCGGCCTGATTTTCGATCCAACCGTACACTTCTCCGGTATCTTCGCCATGCCGTCGCTGAGCGATGACAAAGGCAACTCCCTGATTGGCAGCCTGGATATCGTTGGCGCGCTGAACCCGGTGATCCTGCCAAGCGTGCTGGCGCTGGTCATGACCGCCGTGTTTGACGCGACCGGTACCATTCGTGCGGTGGCCGGTCAGGCGAACCTGCTGGATAAGGACGGTCAGATTATTGATGGCGGCAAAGCGCTGACCACTGACTCCCTGAGCAGCGTCTTCTCCGGCCTGGTGGGCGCGGCGCCTGCGGCGGTGTACATCGAGTCCGCAGCGGGTACGGCGGCAGGCGGTAAAACCGGCCTGACGGCGATCACCGTCGGCGTGCTGTTCATGCTGATCCTGTTCCTCTCTCCGCTCTCCTATCTGGTTCCGGCGTATGCGACCGCGCCAGCGCTGATGTACGTTGGCCTGCTGATGCTGAGCAACGTGGCGAAAATCGACTTTGCGGACTTCGTGGACGCGATGTCTGGCCTGATTACCGCGGTCTTCATCGTCCTGACCTGTAACATCGTGACCGGCATTATGATCGGCTTCGCGTCGCTGGTGATTGGTCGTCTGGTCTCCGGTGAATGGCGCAAGCTGAACGTTGGCACCGTGATTATCGCCGTTGCGCTGGTGGCGTTCTACGCGGGCGGCTGGGCAATCTAAGTTGTCCATTGATGCGAAAACGGGTGGCTCAGGCCGCCCGTTTTTATTTTCAGGACTCATCCTGTTGCCTTTTGCGTTACTCTGGAGAAGATAGAATAAAAGGCACGACGCCTTCCGGAGTACATAAGCAACACAGCAAACAGGGAACGCATGGAAATCTTCTTCACAATACTCATCATGACCCTTGTGGTCTCGCTATCCGGGGTGGTTACACGCGTACTGCCCTTTCAGGTCCCCCTGCCATTAATGCAAATTGCCATCGGCGCGCTGCTGGCGTGGCCGACGTTTGGCCTGCACGTGGAATTTGACCCCGAACTGTTCCTCGTGCTGTTTATCCCGCCGCTGCTGTTTGCCGATGGCTGGAAAACGCCCACCCGCGAATTCCTTGAGCACGGGCGCGAGATCTTCGGCCTGGCGCTGGCGCTGGTGGTGGTCACCGTCGTCGGGATTGGTTTTCTGATCTACTGGGCGGTACCGGGTATTCCATTAATACCGGCTTTTGCGCTGGCCGCCGTGCTGTCGCCAACCGATGCCGTGGCGCTGTCTGGCATTGTGGGTGAAGGCCGTATTCCGAAGAAAATCATGGGGATTTTACAGGGTGAGGCGCTGATGAACGACGCCTCCGGCCTGGTCGCCCTGAAGTTTGCCGTGGCCGTTGCGATGGGCACGATGGTCTTTACCATCGGCGGCGCAACCCTTGAATTCTTCAAGGTGGCGATTGGCGGTATTCTGGCGGGCTTCGTGGTGAGCTGGCTGTACGGCCGCTCATTGCGCTTCCTCAGCCGCTGGGGCGGCGATGAGCCCGCAACGCAGATCGTACTGCTGTTCCTGCTGCCGTTTGCCTCTTATCTGATTGCCGAACATATCGGCGTGTCGGGCATTCTGGCTGCGGTTGCGGCGGGGATGACCATCACCCGTTCCGGCGTAATGCGTCGCGCGCCGCTGGCCATGCGTCTGCGTGCCAACAGCACCTGGGCCATGCTGGAATTTGTCTTTAACGGCATGGTGTTCCTGCTGTTGGGCCTGCAGCTGCCGGGCATTATGGAATCCTCGCTGGTGGCGGCGGAGGCCGATCCGAACGTTGAGGTCTGGATGCTGTTTACCGACATCGTGCTGATCTACATGGCGCTGATGCTGGTGCGTTTCGGCTGGCTGTGGACGATGAAAAACTTCAGCGTACGTTTCCTGAAGAAAAAGCCGATGGAGTTCGGCTCGTGGACAACGCGTGAGCTGCTGATCGCCTCTTTTGCGGGCGTACGCGGGGCGATCACCCTTGCCGGTGTGCTCTCCATTCCGCTGCTGCTGCCCACGGGCGACGTCTTCCCGGCGCGCTACGAGCTGGTCTTCCTGGCGGCGGGCGTGATTCTGTTCTCCCTGTTTGTCGGCGTGATTATGCTGCCGATTTTACTCCAGCATATTGATGCCGGTGATTCGACTCAGCAGCATAAAGAGGAGCGTATTGCCCGGGCGGCCACCGCCGAAGTAGCAATTGTCGCGATTCAGAAGATGGAAGAGCGTCTGGCCGCGGATGCGGAAGAGAACATCGATAATCAGCTGCTGACGGAGGTCAGTTCCCGCGTGATTGGTAACCTGCGCCGCCGCGCGGACGGGCGTAACGATGTGGAAAGCTCGCTGCAGGAGGAAAACCTGGAGCGTCGGTTCCGCCTGGCGGCGCTGCGCTCAGAGCGCGCCGAGCTGTACCATCTGCGCGCCACGCGGCAGATCAGCAACGAAACGCTGCAAAAGCTGCTGCACGATCTGGACCTGCTGGAAGCGCTGTTGATAGAGAATCAGTAGCGCTGTTTTTGCCCGGTGGCGCTGCGCTTACCGGGCCTGCGTGCTCGATCGGTTCCCTCTCCTTGTGGGCTGAGGGTTTCCCACAAAATAATGCCTGCACGGACGACCCCCTCTCCCTTGAGGGAGAGGGCTGGGGTGAGGGGGAACATACGGCTGTGGAGGTCATTCCGTTCACTTTATGTTCCTTGCTACTCTGTAACGACATGACCGGTGAACGTGCCAGGGTGGCTCAATCGCCACCACCCTGGCGACCCGGGCTCCCGGCGGTAAATCGCCGCTTCGCGGTGCCCTCAGCTTATTCCTTCAGGCTATCGGGTCGGGCATGAGCCTGCATCCCTGCAGGCCACGCCCTCTCGGCGCATCCCTGCGCCTCGCCCCGGCCTTACGGAAACGCTTCGGCGATTTACAGCCGGACCAGGGTGTCGCTGTAAGTCATTAATTTTGCAGAAGAAGTTTTCATCGCTTCAGGTGAAAAATTACTGGGGATTCCTCAGCCCTGTGGGAGAGGGTTAGGGTGAGGGCACCCAAAACCCCTCACAACACTGCAGCCACGCCTGCGCGCTCTGCGATAAATACACCCCTTCGCGCCAGATCATCCCCAGCTGCCAGTGCAGGTCGCTCTCCAGCGGGATCCAGCGCAGCGTGTTTTTATCCAGCCGCTCGCAAATTGGCTGCGGCAGAATGGCAATCCCCACGCCGGCCTGTACCATCGCCGCCAGGAAATCCCACTGTCCGCTGCGCACCGCTATGCGCGGCTTGACGTTATGCTGGTTAAACAGCGTCATCAGCTGGCGGCTGAGGGCGAAGTCTTCGTTGTAGATCAGCAGAGGGTGCTCGCCGAGCAGTTCAGGTCTCACCGAGTCTAACTTCAGCCAGTCGCCGGAGCGGGGAACCAGCACGCACAGCGGGTGGCTAAAGAGCGGAAGCGTTGCCAGACCGCTCTCTTCCTCAACGGGGAGGGCGGTCATTGCCACGTCGAGCTCGCCGTTGGTGACGGCCTGCTGGACGGTTAACCCACCAAACTCCGAAATCTTCAGCTCAACGCCGGGATAACGCTGGCGAAACAGGCTAATCGGCCCGGCCATCATCATCCCCACCATGGGCGGAATGCCGAGGCGAAGCACACCTTTCTTCAGATGATTGATATCGCCCAGCTCTGCTTCCAGCTGGCGAAACTCCGCCAGAATCGCCAGCCCGCGTTCGAATACCACGCGTCCGGTGTCGGTCAGCAACAGCTTGCGCCCGTCGCGGATCAGCAGGGTACAGTTCAGTTCATCTTCGAGGTTTTTCAGCATTTTGCTGATGGTGGGCTGGGTAACAAACAACTTCTCCGCTGCGCGGGTAAAACTTTGCTGACGAACCACTTCGACAAAATAGCGCAGCGTTCTTATGTCCATGATTATTCCTCGAAACTATACCTTTGATGATTTTAATTCATTTCAGTCCATACCGTGCGCTCTCTATACTGGCGCCTCGTCTCATTTTTGAGGAAAACCCCCATGGCCGTGGCGTTAAGCCGTGTTACGCCTGCCGTTGTGCAACGACTCCAGGTCCCGGTGCAGGTACTGCTCTACGCGGGACTGTTTGTTTTCGCGGAATATCTTGTCGGCTGGCTGCATCTGCCGCTGCCCGCCAATCTTGTCGGGATGCTGCTAATGCTGACGCTTATTCTGTGCCGCGTGATCCCCCTTAACTGGGTGCGCGCCGGGGCGCGCTGGCTGCTGGCGGAGATGCTGCTGTTCTTTGTTCCGGCGGTGGTGGCGGTGGTGAACTATGCGCAGCTGCTGATGATGGACGGCTGGCGAATCTTTGCGGTTATCGCGCTGAGTACGCTGATGGTGCTGGGGGCAACCGCCTGGGTGGTGGATAAAGTGTATCGCTTTGAAATCAGCAGGCACAAACATGACTAATTTTCAGATCAGCGTCTTGTGCCTGATTGCGACGCTGGCGATCTACTTTGCCAACAAGCGGCTGTATCGCCGCTTTCATGCCCTGCCGCTGATGCCGCTGGTCTTTACGCCGATCCTGCTGGTGCTGATGCTGGTCTTCGGCCACATCTCCTGGCAAAACTACATTGGCGAATCCCACTGGCTGCTGTGGCTGCTCGGCCCGGCGACCATCGCTTTTGCCGTCCCCGTTTACGACAACCTGGCGATTATCAAACGCCACTGGATGTCGCTCAGCGCGGGCGTCATCACCGCCACGGTGGTGGCGGTGTGCAGCTCCGTCTGGCTGGCGCGGCTGTTTACGCTGCCCGATGAAATTCAGCGCAGCCTGGCGGTGCGTTCGGTAACCACGCCGTTTGCGCTGGCGGCCGCTAAACCGCTCGGCGGGCAGCCGGATCTGGTGGCGCTGTTTGTGGTGGTGACGGGCGTCTTTGGGATGGCCGTCGGCGATATGCTCTTTCTGCGGCTTTCTATCCGGGAAGGGATGGCGAAAGGCGCGGGGTTTGGCGCGGCGTCGCACGGGGCGGGTACGGCACGTTCGTATGAGCTGGGGCAGCAGGAGGGCGTTGTCGCGAGCCTGGTGATGATGCTCTCAGGCGTAGTGATGGTGCTGATTGCGCCGCTGGTGGCGTGGGTGATGTTTTAAGCTCCCCGGCCAGAATGACCGGGGAGAAAGGCTTAGTGCGCGCGGCCCTGCTCAACGCCCAGGCCGGTTTGAGAACGGATGAACTGGGCGCGGAATTTCTCTCGCTCCAGGTTACCCTCCGGCGAATTGTCGGTGGCCGAGAAGAACCAGATGCCGATAAACGCCACGGCGATAGAGAACAGCGCCGGGTATTCATACGGGAAGATAGCGCTTGCGTGACCGAGGATCTGCACCCAGATGGTCGGGCCCAGAATCATCAGGATCACCGCCGTCAGCAGCCCCAGCCAGCCGCCAATCATCGCGCCGCGCGTGGTCAGCTTCGACCAGTACATGGAGAGCAGGATGATCGGGAAGTTACAGCTTGCCGCAATCGAGAAGGCCAGCCCCACCATAAAGGCGATGTTCTGCTTCTCAAACAGAATGCCTAACAGAATCGCCACCACGCCCAGCACCAGCACGGTGATTTTCGAGACCTTCAGCTCGTCGCGCTCGCTCGCGCCTTTGCGGATAACGTTGGCGTAGAGGTCATGCGACACCGCAGACGCGCCGGCGAGCGTCAGCCCTGCAACCACCGCAAGAATGGTGGCGAAGGCCACGGCGGAGATAAAGCCGAGGAACAGGTTACCGCCCACCGCGTCCGCCAGATGCACCGCCGCCATGTTGTTACCGCCAATCAGCGCGCCCGCCGCGTCTTTAAACGCCGGGTTCGCCCCCACCAGCATGATCGCGCCAAAGCCGATGATAAAGGTCAGGATGTAGAAGTAACCCATGAAACCGGTGGCGTAGAAGACGCTCTTGCGCGCTTCACGCGCATCGCTCACGGTGAAGAAGCGCATCAGGATATGCGGCAGGCCCGCGGTACCGAACATCAGGCCGAGACCAAGCGAGAGCGCGGATATCGGGTCTTTCACCAGCCCGCCCGGGCTCATGATCGCTTCCCCTTTCGGGTGGACCGCCATCGCCTCGGTGAACAGGTTATTGAAGCTGAATCCGACGTGCTTCATCACCATAAAGGCCATAAAGCTGGCGCCGAACAGCAGCAGGACGGCTTTGATGATCTGCACCCAGGTGGTTGCCAGCATGCCGCCGAACAGCACGTACATCACCATCAGCACGCCAACCAGCACCACCGCGACGTGGTAGTTCAGGCCGAACAGCAGTTCGATCAATTTACCCGCGCCGACCATCTGCGCAATCAGGTACAGCGCCACCACCACCAGCGAACCGCAGGCGGAGAGGGTGCGAATCGGCCCCTGCTTCAGGCGATAGGAGGCCACGTCAGCGAAGGTATAGCGGCCCAGGTTACGCAGGCGTTCGGCAATCAGGAACAGGATGATCGGCCAGCCGACGAGGAAGCCGAGGGAATAAATCAGGCCGTCATAGCCGGATGTATACACCAGCGCGGAGATCCCGAGGAACGAGGCGGCGGACATAAAGTCACCCGCAATCGCCAGCCCGTTCTGGAAGCCGGTAATGTTGCCGCCAGCGGTGTAGTAATCGTTACGGGAGCGCACGCGTTTCGACGCCCAGTAGGTGATGTACAGCGTCAGCAGGACGAAAATCAGGAACATCACAATGGCCTGCCAGTTGGTTGGCTGGCGCTGGACCTCGCCGGTAATGGCATCCGCCGCGTGGGCGGCAAAGGGAAGCGTGGCGGCGAGCGCCGTCAGAACTCTCTTCATGATGCTTTTACCTCTTGCAGTACCGCTTTATTAAGTCGATCGAATTCACCGTTCGCGCGCCAGACGTAGACGCCGGTCAGCAGGAATGAAATCACAATCACGCCAATGCCAATCGGAATACCTCGCGTCACGCTGGTCCCCTCGTGCAGCGGGGTGCCCAGCCAGTGCGGGGCAAAGGCGATCAGCAGAATAAAGCCGACGTAGATAACCAGCATGATGATGGAAAGGATGAAGGCAAACCGTTGCCGCTTATCGACGAGCTCCCTGTAGTGCGCACTATTCTCTATCTGCTGACAAATATCGTTATTCATCACAGAGTCTCCAAAGGTAAGGTAGGTTTGTTTTTAGTCACCTCTCCCTTTTGGGGAGAGGGTTAGGGTGAGGGGAGGAAGGTGCGGTCTGATGCCCTCACCCCAGCCCTCTCCCACAGGGAGAGGGAGAAAACACTAGGAAGGCATCGCGATGGCCTGCTTCTCTTCGAGCAGTTTTTCCACCACGCCAGGATCCGCGAGCGTTGAGGTATCACCGAGGTTGCTGGTGTCTCCAGCCGCGATTTTGCGCAAAATACGACGCATAATTTTGCCGGAACGGGTTTTCGGCAGCGAGTCGGTCCAGTGCAGCACGTCCGGCGTCGCCAGCGGGCCAATCTCTTTACGCACCCAGTTGCGCACCTCAGCGTAGAGCTCAGGCGACGGTTCTTCACCGTGGTTCAGAGTGACATAGGCGTAAATCGCCTGGCCTTTGATGTTGTGCGGAATGCCCACAACCGCCGCTTCGGCAATCTTCGGATGCGACACCAGCGCCGATTCAATCTCAGCGGTGCCCAGACGGTGGCCGGAGACGTTCAGCACGTCGTCCACGCGCCCGGTTATCCAGTAATAGCCGTCTTCGTCACGACGCGCGCCGTCGCCGCTGAAGTACATGTTTTTAAAGGTCGAGAAGTAGGTCTGCTCGAAGCGATCGTGATCGCCGAACAGGGTACGCGCCTGACCCGGCCAGGAATCTGTGATCACCAGGTTGCCTTCGGTGGCGCCTTCCAGCGGGTTGCCTTCGTTATCCACCAGCGCAGGCTGCACGCCGAAGAACGGACGGGTTGCGGAACCGGCCTTCAGCTGCGTGGCGCCCGGCATCGGAGTGATCATGAAGCCGCCGGTTTCGGTCTGCCACCAGGTGTCCATCACCGGGCATTTCTCGTTGCCGATTTTCTTCCAGTACCACTCCCAGGCTTCCGGGTTGATTGGCTCACCCACGGAACCGAGGATGCGCAATGAAGATCGGTCAGTGCCTTCGATGGCTTTATCGCCTTCCGCCATCAGTGCGCGGATCGCCGTTGGCGCGGTGTAGAGAATGTTGATCTGGTGTTTGTCGACCACCTGACACATACGCGCCGGGGTCGGCCAGTTTGGTACGCCCTCAAACATCAGCGTTGTTGCGCCACAGGCCAGCGGGCCGTACAGCAGATAGCTGTGTCCGGTAACCCAGCCCACGTCGGCGGTACACCAGTAGATGTCGCCCGGATGGTAGTCGAAGACGTATTTGAAGGTGGTGGCCGCATAGACCAGATAGCCGCCGGTGGTGTGCAGGACGCCTTTCGGCTTACCGGTGGAGCCGGAGGTATAAAGAATGAACAGCGGATCTTCTGCGTTCATCTCTTCCGGCTGATGCTGGTCGCTCGCGTTCTCAATCAGGTCGCTCCACCACAGGTCGCGCCCCTCGGTCCAGTCGATTTTGCCGCCGGTACGCTTAAGGACGATGACGTTACTGACCGTTTTGACGTTCGGGTTTTTCAGCGCTTCGTCGACGTTTTTCTTCAGTGGGATACCGCGTCCGGCGCGCACGCCTTCATCGGCGGTGATCACCAGTTTTGAACTGGAATCGACAATGCGGCCCGCTACCGCCTCTGGCGAGAACCCGCCGAAAATGACCGAGTGGATCGCGCCGATACGCGCGCAGGCCAGCATGGCCACCGCAGCTTCCGGCACCATCGGCATATAAATAGCGACTACATCGCCTTTTTTAATGCCCTTTTCCAGCAGGACGTTGGCGAAGCGGCACACGTCGCGGTGCAGCTCTTTGTACGTAATATGTTTGCTTTGCGAAGCGTCATCACCTTCCCAGATGATGGCCGTCTCATTCCCGCGCTCGGCGAGGTGACGATCGAGGCAGTTCGCCGCCAGGTTCAGGGTGCCATCTTCATACCATTTAATGGAGACATTGCCGGGCGCAAAGGAGGTGTTCTTCACCTTCTGATAAGGTTTGATCCAGTCAAGGATATGGCCCTGCTCACCCCAGAAGGTGTCCGGGGCGGTGATAGATTGCTGATATTTCTCGTGGTACTGCTCCGGGGTGATCAGGCAACGGTCCGCAATATTTGCGGGAATGTCGTGTTTATGTATTTGGCTCATGGCTTTTTTTCTCCTTGTAAGATGTTAATAATATGTCGCAAAAACGTTAATTGTAGGGGCTTTACAAGCTTTGTTTATTATTTGGGCTACAGATCACGCATTGTTTGAAGAGTATGAAAAATGAGCGAATGAAACTTTGAAGGAAAATAATTGATGCTGACGATTATTCACATTTATGTTTAAAAAAGCGTTTTTATAACAAAAGGTTATTTATCAGAATTAGAACAAACTCCCGTCATCGTCGCTTTTGTGAGTGAAACGCGTCGTTCTTTAAGGCTTGCGCAACAGGTCGCGCAAATGATACTCATACGCCGCGTTAAAAAATCCCATAAACCAACGCAACACAATTCATACCCTTTCAGTATGTCTCCCTGTTCATGCAGTTTGAGTGAACAAGGCGCTTCATTGAGGAAGTCAGTTTCTATGAAAAACGTTAAAGTCAGCCTTGCCTGGCAGATCTTAATCGCCCTTGTGCTGGGCATCTTGCTGGGCAGTTACCTCCACTATCATAGCGACAGCCGCGAATGGCTGATTGCGAACCTGCTTTCACCGGCAGGGGATATCTTTATTCATCTGATCAAGATGATTGTGGTGCCGATTGTGATCTCGACGCTGGTGGTCGGTATTGCGGGCGTCGGCGATGCGAAGCAGTTAGGCCGTATTGGTGCGAAAACCATTATCTATTTCGAAGTGATCACTACGGTTGCGATTATCCTCGGTATCACGCTGGCGAACGTGTTCCAGCCGGGGTCCGGGATCGATATGTCGCAGCTGGCAACGGTGGATATTTCGAAATACCAAAGTACGACCGCTGACGTGCAGAGCCATGCGCATGGCCTGATGGGCACTATCCTGTCGCTGGTGCCGACCAATATCGTGGCGTCGATGGCGAAGGGCGAGATGCTGCCTATCATCTTCTTCTCGGTGCTGTTTGGTCTGGGGCTCTCTTCCCTGCCGGCGACGCACCGTGAGCCGCTGGTGACCGTGTTCCGCTCTATCTCCGAAACCATGTTTAAAGTGACGCACATGGTGATGCGCTATGCGCCGGTAGGGGTGTTTGCGCTTATCGCGGTGACCGTGGCGAACTTCGGTTTTGCCTCCCTGTGGCCGCTGGCGAAGCTGGTGCTCCTGGTGCACTTCGCCATTCTGTTCTTCGCGCTGGTGGTGCTGGGGATCGTGGCGCGCCTGTGCGGGCTGAGCATCTGGATCCTGATTCGCATCCTGAAAGATGAGCTGATTCTGGCGTACTCCACGGCAAGTTCTGAGAGCGTGCTGCCGCGCATCATTGAGAAGATGGAAGCCTACGGCGCGCCTGCCTCTATTACCAGCTTCGTGGTACCGACCGGCTACTCCTTTAACCTGGACGGTTCGACGCTGTACCAGAGCATCGCCGCTATCTTTATTGCGCAGCTGTACGGCATTGACCTGTCGCTGTGGCAGGAAATCGTGCTGGTGCTGACGCTGATGGTGACGTCCAAAGGTATTGCAGGCGTTCCGGGCGTCTCCTTCGTGGTGCTGCTGGCGACGCTTGGCAGCGTCGGTATTCCGCTGGAAGGTCTGGCGTTTATCGCCGGTGTCGACCGTATCCTCGACATGGCGCGTACCGCGCTGAACGTGGTGGGGAATGCCCTGGCGGTGCTGGTTATCGCCAAGTGGGAACACAAATTCGATCGTAAAAAAGCGCTGGCGTATGAACGCGAGGTGCTGGGTCGTTTTGATAAGACGGCTGACCAGTAATGTTAAAAGCCGGGTGGCGGCTTCGCCTTACCCGGCCTACACAAGCCGTAGGCCCGATAAGCGCAGCGCCACCGGGCAATGCTTTACTCTCCGCTCAGCGCATCAAACTCTTCGCATCCCGTATCAAACCCTTCAGTGCAGCTCAGGTTCAACCAGTACAGCGCTTTCTGTTTATTGGGCGTGATAAAGCCTTTCTCACCCTGCCTGAACAACATCCCTGCCCAGTATTCGGAGTAGCCCGTGCGTGAAAGTGCCGAGCTCCGCTTGAACCACGAGGCGGCCTGCACGTCGTCCTGAACCACTTCAACGCCGTTGGCATAAATCAGCCCGAGCAGCATTTGCGCATCTACCGCAGAGTCGTTATCGATATCTTCGGCCGCCGTTTGCAGCAGTTTGATGGCCTGAGGATAGTCAGTTTTACCTGCCTGAGTGTTGACCAGCACGCGCGCCAGCATGATCGCGCCGCGTTTGCTGCCCGCGATGGTTGCCTGCTGCGCCAGTGCCTTAGCTTGCGCATAATTTCCCTGGGTAAAGAGGATTTGAGAGAGCAGCCCCATGGCGTCGACATCGCCACCTTTAGCGGCTTTCTCGGCCCACAGCGCGGCCTGCTTGCTGTCACCGGAGCTAAAGTATGTATCGGCCAAATAATACTGGGCACGGGCGTCACCCGCTTCAGCCTGTTCTTTGTACTGACTGCCAATCTCGTCGGCACGGACAAGCGATGTAAAAAGTAACAACAACAGAAAAATATGTTTCATGGGTTCTTATCATCGGGGTACACGCCGCGCAGTATAATCGCGGCGACAGAAGAAAAAAATGGGTGCATTAAGACCTCAGCATCCTGCAAGCCGGGCGGAACAGTGGTTCCGCCCGTAGAGGTTAGCCTGCGTTACAGGCTAATTTTGCCGCCACCTCCTGATGTTCACCCTTTATTGAAAACTCGCATAACTTACCTCGAGTAATAAAGGTAAAGATCACTATCGTCAGGCAAATAATAAAGACGATGCCTAACGCAGTTTTTAATGGCGTCATGCCTTTTACGCCTTGTCAAAAAAAGAATAAGAGGCTACTCTCAACTTGTCGGAGTTGAGGGAGAGTAGCCTCGGGTTGTACTGACCCCAAAAAGTTG
>NZ_JADBRD010000044.1:0-727 GCF_014930495.1 Enterobacter cloacae complex sp. S3
CCCCCCCAGCCACCCCACCCCCCCCCCCCCCCCCCCCCCCACCCCCACCCCCCCCCCCACCCCCCCCCCCCACCCCACCCCCCCCCCCCCCACCCCCACCCCCCCACGATTTACCGCTGGGTTCAGCGTTATGCGCCTGAAATGGAAAAACGGCTGCGCTGGTACTGGCGTAACCCTTCCGATCTTTGCCCGTGGCACATGGATGAAACCTACGTGAAGGTCAATGGCCGCTGGGCGTATCTGTACCGGGCCGTCGACAGCCGGGGCCGCACTGTCGATTTTTATCTCTCCTCCCGTCGTAACAGCAAAGCTGCATACCGGTTTCTGGGTAAAATCCTCAACAACGTGAAGAAGTGGCAGATCCCGCGATTCATCAACACGGATAAAGCGCCCGCCTATGGTCGCGCGCTTGCTCTGCTCAAACGCGAAGGCCGGTGCCCGTCTGACGTTGAACACCGACAGATTAAGTACCGGAACAACGTGATTGAATGCGATCATGGCAAACTGAAACGGATAATCGGCGCCACGCTGGGATTTAAATCCATGAAGACGGCTTACGCCACCATCAAAGGTATTGAGGTGATGCGTGCACTACGCAAAGGCCAGGCCTCAGCATTTTATTATGGTGATCCCCTGGGCGAAATGCGCCTGGTAAGCAGAGTTTTTGAAATGTAAGGCCTTTGAATAAGACAAAAGGCTGCCTCATCGCTAACTTTGCAACAGTGCC
>NZ_JADBRD010000045.1:0-101720 GCF_014930495.1 Enterobacter cloacae complex sp. S3
GTACTGTTCTTTAAAACCGCGTACGGAGCTTTCCCCGCCGAGCGTCAGGCGCTCGGCGCCGTACAGCCGGTCGGGCGACCACTGGCCGTAGGCGCTGGTCAGCCACCACGCGTTGCGGGCAACAGGACGCTGGAAGCTGGCGTTCAGGCTCCATTTACGGAATTCCGCCCGCGGCATATCCCCGGATTTATTTTCGTCGGTTTCGGCATTGAACCACGGCATGCCGTGGCTCCAGGTCGGGTTGAAGGTCGCCACGCCGCCCAGCATTTTTTGCGTGTGGGTAATTCCCAGGACCAGGCTCGAGAGGTTGCGCGTGCTGCTCTTAAGCGGCGCGTCGTTCAGCCAGTTGCGGCTGGAGCGCTGAACCACGCCCGCCGCAATGCCGGTTTTGACATCCCCGTTGCGGAAAACCACCCAGGACGCGTTAAGGCGGTGGGTTTTCGTATCGCCCGTGGAGAGCCAGTTGAACCCCTGGTTACTGATGGTGGTCCGGTAGTTACTCCAGGCGTAGCTGTAGTCCAGCAGGCCGTAGCCAGACGGCACGCTGACGCCCGCCTGGAAATTCTGCGCATCGTACGCGCTGGCAAAATCGCTGCTGCGCCCGCCGCTGACAAACCATTTATCCGCCAGCCCCAGCATATTATTGGCGGTGAGCACGCCGTTAAGCTGGTTTTCACCGGTGCTCTTCTGCCCGCTATTATCCAGGCTCACGGATGCACTTAACGGAAATTCCGGCTTGCCCGTGAGATTAACGATGGAATATCCGGCCTGCGTTCCCGGCAGAATTTCAATCTGAACCGGTTCGGCGCGCAAACGGTTAATTTGCTCCATCCCCTGTTCGATGTCGCGTAAATTAAGGATACCGCCTGTCCGTCCCGGAAACGCCATTTTCAGCATGCGCGGCGTTTCACCTTCCAGACGGATCGCTTCCAGCCGCCCTTCCAGCACCACAATATTCAGCTGACCGCCGGAGAGATCCTGCTCGGTAAGAAAGGCGCGGCTGGTGATATATCCCCGGCTGATATACCAGTCAGAAATACGGGCGAGAAGCTCCGTTATTTTCGCCATATCCAGACACCGGCCCTGCCACGGCGCAACAAGGGCCTGCCGGGTTTTCGGGGAAATGAGGGTCGTGCCGGAAAGGGTAATGGTATCAATGGTGAAGCAGGGCCCGGCGCCGGCTGCAGGCAGAGGCCTGTCAGGCGCGGGACGAGGAATACTCCGCTCCAGCTCTTCACGCTGTTGCTGGTTCTGTAATAAAAGCTGCTGCTGTTGCTGCTGAATAGTATCGCGATCGGCTGGCGACAAGGGTGCAGCGTTAACGCTTGCTGAAAAAAGCGCACCCGATAAGATAAAAATAATATAATTTGCTAATGAAATTATTCTTCTTTCTATTTTATTGCTATTCATCCATGCCACAAAATTTATTCGCAATTAATATTTTCGAAATATAAGAGCATTCTTAATGCGAGTATATCTAATTTGCGTTAGGGCGAAGCAAATAAAATATTTTTTCAGAAAAATGAGAGGTGGATTAAGAAAAAATAAGAAGTGATTTAACTAACCCTTAAATCTTGAGTTAGCCGTAATACACTAGCTGTGAAGACGGAACGTTTTTCTCCATTCCGCAGGGCTCACCCCAAAACGCGCCTTAAACTGCTGCCGCCAGGTGACGGCGGAATTAAATCCCACCAGTTCGGCCACGCGCTCAATCGGCATATTTCCGGCTTCAAGCAGGAGCTGGCTGCGCCGCAGGCGTTCGGCGGTAAGCCAGTCGGCGACGCTCATCCCCGTGGCTTGAATAAAATGACGGGTCAGGGTGCGGCGGCTCATCGAAACCACCTCCGCCAGTGAGTCCAGGCTATGCGGTTCGGTAATGTGCTGCTGAAGATAATCGATCAGGCAGTTAATGCGTCCGTCGCGGGTATCTTTGGGTACCGGCTGGGCGATGAACTGCGCCTGACCGCCCTCGCGGTGGGGCGGAACAATCATCCGACGGGCAATCTGGTTGGCGACCACGCTGCCAAAGCGCTGACGAATGATATACAGGCAGCAGTCCAGCGCCGCCGCGGTTCCGGCGGAGGTGATGATATTGCCGTCATCCACGTAGAGCGCATTGATATCCAGCTGAACGTGCGGGAAAAGGGACTGGAACTGATGCTCGAACTCCCAGTGGGTGGCCGCACGTTTGCCGTCGAGGAGCCCCGCCCAGGCCAGCACAAACGATCCCAGACACAGCCCGACGATTTCCGCGCCGTTGTCTCTCGCCTGCACCAGGCTGTCGAGCAGCGTCTGGGGCGGGCGTTCAAGGACGTGCTGCCAGTAGGGAACGACGACAATATCGGCCTGACCAATGGCGGTGTAGTCCTGCGTGGCGTTGAGGGCAAATCCGTCTTTTGAGGTGAGAAAACCCGGCGTTTCGGCGCAGATCGTCACGTTAAAGCGCTTTTCGCCGGAGACCGAATCGCCAAACAGAATGCAGGGAACGGAGTAGTGGAACGGGCTGAACCCGTCTACCGCGACAATCGCGACGTTGATTAGCGACATCAGTTCCTCCTTTCCCTTTAATGCACTCAGAATATAACGGTTTCGCCATCCTGGGGAATGCTCACTGCGTCACTCACCTGATTGGCTTCAACGTACTCACGCAGCGCGCTGCGGGTCAACAGGCAGTGGTTAATCGCCTCCATATGGATCGCCACAATGCTGGCCTGCGGCAGCAGGAAATGAACGTTGAGCACGTCCTCCTGCCCCATAATAATGGGCCCAAAACCAATGACGTGGGCATAGCCAGCGTTCAGTACCACCACGTCCGGCTGGTGCTTTTGCAGATCGGCCGCCACCTCGTCACGCCAGACGGTATCCCCGGCAAGATAGAGCGTCTTCTCATCGGGATGACGCAGCACCACGCCGCAGGCCTCGCCCAGACGCTCCGCCAGCTCCGGCACGGCGTAAGCGCGATCGGTGCCGTGCTGCCCGCCGTGGGTTTTCGTAATCTGAATATCGCCGAAGAAGGTCGCGTCGGTCATGACCGTCAGGTTGCTGAATCCCTGGCTTCGCAGCAGCGCGGCGTCACGATCGTTTTGCACGTAGATCGGTTTGTCTTTGGCGATCAGCTCCGCCGCGGTGCGATCCCAGTGATCGTCATGGGTATGGGTGACGATCACCGCGTCGGTATCCAGCAGCGTGTTGACGTCAACGGGGAGTTCGACCGTCGGGTTACGGCGTTCGGCATACGCCGTGCCGGGAAAGCCCGGATAAGCCCCCTTCGGGGCCAGCATCGGGTCGATTAAAAGACGTTTTCCGGCGTAGGAAATCAGCTGGGTGGCGTTGCGAATGTGGGTAATGTTCATGGGCTATCCTCCGGTGGGTGTGATAAGGAGGATAGCCAGCCGTCGCACTTGCCGCAGTGGGTTAAAGGGCGATTACCGATGGAATCGGGCCAATTTAAGCAACCCGTTTTCCGTCAGATCGTTTACCAGCCCGGCACCGCCCCGCCGTTAAAGATCGTCTCAGCCGCTTTTGCCACTTCAGGCGACTGATACGACTGGATAAACGTCTTCACGTTCTCCGCGTCCTTGTTGTCTTCGCGCGTTACCACGATGTTCACGTACGGCGAGTTTTTGTCTTCAATAAAGACGCTGTCATGCACCGGCGACAGCCCGGTTTGCTGAATATAGGTAGTGCTGATGATGGCGACATCCACTTTCGGATCGTCCAGCACGCGCGGCAGCTGTGCCCCTTCCAGCTCCATAATTTTCAGCTGTTTAGGGTTGGCGGTAATATCCAGCGCCGTCGGCAGCAGCCCGGTGTCCGGCTTCAGGGTAATGAGCTTCTCCTTTTGCAGCAGCAACAGCGCGCGGCCAAGGTTGGTCGGGTCGTTTGGAATGGCAATGGTCGCCCCGTCCTTCAGGTCAGAGACGGATTTGATTTTGCGGGAATAGCCGGCCATCGGAAAAACAAAAGTGTTCGCCACGGCCACCAGCTTGTAGTTATGCGCCTTGTTATCCTCAGCGAGGAACGGGCGATGCTGGAAGACGTTGGCATCCAGTTCCCCCTGGTTGGTGGCATCGTTGGGCAACAGCGAGCCGCTGAAGCCGACCAGCTCCACGTCCAGGCCATATTTCTCTTTTGCCACCTTTTTGGCGACTTCCGCCACGTCCTGTTCAGCGCCGTTGATGACGCCCACTTTAATGTGTTTGGCATCGCTGCCACTTTGATCGCACCCTGCCAGCAGCAGGCCAGCAAGTACCAGAGCACCCAATCGACGTTTCACAAGACAGTTCCTTTTGCTAAATGTTGTAGTGACTATATCGACAACGAAGCGGTGAAATAAAAACCGAAAAAGAATCAATAAGAAGGATAAGTTATATGCGGGTTTTGCCGGGTGGCGCTGCGCTTACCCGGCCAACAGATCCGGGGCTTAAAGCGCTTTCGCCAGATAATGCCGCTGCATGCCCGGATAAGGATAATCCTGCAAAGACATCTGCAGCCGGTAGCCCTGTTTTTCATAGAACGGGCGCGCCTGGAAGCTGGCGGTATCGACCAGCGCGTGCTTGCAGCCTTTGCGTCTGGCTTCCTCTTCGGCCGTTTTGATGAGCTGGCTGCCCACGCCGGATCCGCGCACGGTCTCACTGACCCAGAGATAGTCGATATTCAGCCAGTCGCCTTTACGCACCCCAATTAGCCCGCCGAGCATGACGCCTTTATCGTCTCGTACGTAAACGCCAATGTCGCCGCTAAAGGTCGCCATATCCAAAAATTGCCCGTTATAGGCTCTTAACCCCACAAATAACTCTTCTTTTTCAGCGGGCGTTACATTATTTGTTATGCTCAGGTGCATTTTTCTCTCCTTATTTTCTATGCAATCTGAATATCTCATAGCTTAACCTCCACAAAAACTCCTCATTCCCTCCATTTTTTAAATACGGAAACATTCCCTCAATATCTAAATAAAAAAGGCCTTTCCAATACGCACCCAAAACGTATACTGAGAACGATCATTCTCACTTTTACACGGTAGCCGACGATGAGTACGAAACTGGAAGAACGACAAAAACAACGTCAGGACGAGATCATCACCGCCGCGCGTCGCTGCTTTCGCGCCAGCGGATTTCACGCCGCCAGCATGTCGCAGATCGCCAGCGAGGCGAAGCTCAGCGTCGGGCAAATTTACCGTTATTTCAGCAACAAAGACGCGATTATCGAAGAGATGATCCGCCGCATCATCGACTCGCGCATTGAGGAGATGCAGGGTAAAACCCTGGTGGAAGGGATGCCGCAGGCGCTCGCCTGGCGACAGACCCTCAACGAAGATGACGATGCGCTGATGCTGGAAATGTCCGCTGAGGCCACGCGTAATCCGCAGGTGGCGACGATGCTGATCGAAGCCGAATCGCGCATGTTCGCCAACGCCTGTGCGCACCTGAAAAAGCAGTTTCCCCACCTGAGCGACGAGCATATTCGCTGCTGCGTGGAGATTACCGCCGTGATGATTGAGGGGACGATTTATCGTCGATTAACCCCCTTAAAAGTCCCGTCAGAACAATTAGAACCCCTTTATCAGGATATTTTAAATATGCTTTTCTCTGCGAAGTAATCGCATATGAATAATTAGCGGGAATAAGTAATTCCCCTTTTTTACATTTCTGGCTCAGCCGGAGATGCGGTATCGCTGTGCCTTTAAATTGTCCTCCTCCCCGTTAAGCCATTAACGGGGCTGGCGTCGTTCACCCTGGAAAAAGATTATGAAAAACATAACAACCTCCATCGCGGCATTATTTCTCCTGACCGGGTGCGATAATGCGCAAACATCTGCTCCCCAGCGTCCTCTTCCGGATGTGGGGATTGTCACGCTCATGAGCCAGCCTGTTTCCGTCGTCAGCGAACTGACCGGCCGCACCACCGCCGCCATGAGCGCCGAAGTGCGCCCGCAGGTGGGCGGCATTATCCAGAAGCGGCTGTTCACCGAAGGCGATGCCGTGAAAGCCGGACAGGCGCTGTATCAAATTGACCCTTCCAGCTACCGCGCGGCGTTTGATGAAGCCGCCGCGGCGCTGAAGCAGGCTCAGGCGCTGGTAGCGGCCGACTGCCAGAAGGCCCAGCGCTATGCGCAGCTGGTGAAAGACGACGGCGTGTCGCGCCAGGACGCAGAGGACGCGAAGTCCACCTGCGCGCAGGACAAGGCCAGCGTCGAGTCAAAGAAGGCCGCGCAGGAGAGCGCGCGCATTAACCTCAACTGGACCACCGTTACCGCGCCGATTGCCGGACGCATCGGCATCTCCTCCGTCACGCCCGGCGCGCTGGTGACCGCCCAGCAGGATACCGCGCTCGCCACCGTTCGCGGACTGGACAGCATGTACGTCGATCTCACGCGTTCCAGCGCCGATCTGCTGCGTTTACGCAGGCAAATCCTTGCCACCAATAGCGATACGCTAAGCGTCTCCTTAATCCTCGAAGACGGCAGCACCTACGGTGAGAAAGGCCGCCTGGCGTTAACCGAAGTGGCGGTGGATGAATCAACCGGCTCGGTCACGCTGCGCGCCGTCTTCCCGAACCCGCAGCACCAGCTCCTGCCGGGGATGTTCGTTCGCGCCAGGGTGGATGAAGGCATCATGAACGACGCGATCCTCGCCCCGCAGCAGGGCATCACCCGCGATGCCAAAGGCACCGCCACCGCGCTGGTGGTGAATGCCAGCAATAAGGTCGAGCAGCGTCAGCTGGAGACGGGCGACACCTACGGCGACAAATGGCTGGTGCTGAGCGGCCTCAAGGCGGGCGACAAGCTGATTGTGGAAGGTATCGACAAAGTGACCGCCGGGCAGGAAGTGAAGGCCGAAGAGATGAAAGCTGCGGGAGGAAAAGCCTGATGTTTTCCCGCTTCTTCGTGCGTCGCCCGGTCTTTGCCTGGGTTATCGCCATTCTTATCATGCTCGCCGGGATGCTGGCGATCCGTACGCTGCCGGTCGCGCAGTACCCGGACGTCGCCCCGCCGTCGATCAAAATCTCTGCCACCTACACCGGTGCCTCCGCGCAGACGCTGGAAAACAGCGTGACGCAGGTGATCGAGCAGCAGCTGACCGGCCTGGATAACCTGCTCTACTTCACCTCCACCAGCAGCTCGGACGGGTCGGTGAGCATTACCGTCACCTTCGAGCAGGGAACCGACCCGGACACCGCCCAGGTGCAAGTGCAGAACAAAGTTCAGCAGGCGGAATCGCGCCTGCCGACCGAGGTGCAGCAGTCCGGCATTACCGTCGAGAAATCGCAGAGCAACTTCCTGCTGATCATGGGCGTGTACGACAAAACCGACTCCGCCAGCAGCTCGGATATCGCCGACTGGCTGGTGAGCAATATGCAGGACCCGCTGGCGCGCGTGGAGGGCGTCGGCAGCCTGCAGGTGTTTGGGGCGGAATACGCCATGCGCATCTGGCTTGACCCGGCGAAGCTGGCGTCCTACTCGCTGATGCCGTCCGACGTGCAGAGCGCGATTGAAGCGCAGAACGTGCAGGTCTCCGCCGGTAAAATCGGCGCGCTGCCCTCGTCGAACGCCCAGCAGCTGACCGCCACCGTGCGCGCCCAGTCGCGCCTGCAGACGGTCGATCAGTTTAAAAACATCATCGTGAAGAGCCAGTCCAGCGGCGCTATCGTGCGCATCAGCGACGTCGCCCGCGTGGAGATGGGCAGCGAAGATTATACCGCCACTGCGAAGCTGAACGGCCACCCGGCGGCGGGTATGGCGGTGATGCTTTCACCGGGTGCGAACGCGCTCAACACTGCGACGGCGGTAAAAGACAAGATCGCCGAGTTCAAAAAGTCGATGCCGGAAGGCTACGACGTGGCCTACCCGAAAGACAGCACCGAGTTCATCAAGATCTCCGTTGAGGACGTGATTCAGACCCTGTTCGAAGCCATTATCCTCGTGGTGGTGGTGATGTACCTGTTCCTGCAAAACATCCGCGCGACGCTGATCCCGGCGCTGGCGGTACCCGTCGTTCTGCTGGGCACGTTTGGCGTGCTGGCGCTGTTCGGCTACTCCATCAATACCCTGACGCTGTTTGCGATGGTGCTGGCGATAGGGCTTTTGGTGGATGACGCCATCGTGGTGGTGGAAAACGTCGAGCGTATTATGCGCGACGAAGGCCTGCCCGCGCGGGAAGCCACCGAGAAATCGATGGGCGAAATCTCCGGCGCGCTGGTCGCCATTGCGCTGGTGCTCTCTGCGGTATTCCTGCCGATGGCCTTCTTCGGCGGATCCACCGGGGTGATTTACCGTCAGTTCTCGGTCACCATCATTTCGGCGATGTTCCTCTCCGTGGTGGTGGCGTTGACACTGACGCCCGCACTCTGCGGCTCGATCCTGAGCCACACGACGCCGCACAAAAAGGGCTTCTTCGGCGCGTTTAACCGCTTCTACAGCAGGACCGAGCGCGGCTATCAGAACAAGGTCCTGCGCGCCCTGCGCCGTTCCGGCGGCATGCTGGTTATCTATGCCCTGCTCTGCGGCGCGATGGGCTTCGCCATGCTTAAGCTGCCGGGCAGCTTCCTGCCAACGGAAGATCAGGGCGAAATCATGGTGCAGTACACCCTGCCCGCCGGCGCGACGACGGTACGTACCGCCGAAGTCAGCCGCCAGGTGCGCGAGTGGTTCCTCACGAAAGAGAAAGCCAACACCAACGTGATCTTCACCATTGAGGGCTTCAGCTTCAGCGGCAGCGGCCAGAACGCCGGGATGGCGTTTGTCTCCCTGAAAAACTGGTCCGAACGTAAAGGCGATGCAAACACCGCGCAGGCCATCGCCCTGCGCGCCACGCAGGAGCTAAGCGCCATCCGCGATGCGACCATCTTTGCCATGACGCCGCCTGCGGTGGACGGCCTGGGCCAGAGCAACGGCTTTACCTTTGAGCTGATGGCCAGCGGCGGCACCGACCGCGACGCGCTGCTGAAGCTGCGTAACAAGCTGATTGGCGAAGCCAACCAGGACAGCTCGCTGCACGCCGTGCGCGCCAACGATCTGCCGCAGATGCCGCAGCTTCAGGTGGATATCGATAACAACAAGGCCGTGTCGCTGGGGCTGTCCCTGAGCGACGTTACCGACACCCTCTCCAGCGCCTGGGGCGGGACCTACGTGAACGATTTTATCGACCGCGGCCGCGTGAAAAAGGTCTACATCCAGGGCGACAGCGACACCCGCGCCGTGCCGTCGGATCTCAACAAATGGTTTGTGCGCGGCAGTGACAGCACCATGACCCCGTTCTCCGCCTTTGCCACCACCCGCTGGGAGTACGGCCCGGAAAGCCTGGTGCGCTACAACGGCTCGGCGGCGTATGAGATTCAGGGAGAAAACGCTAGCGGCGCGAGCTCCGGCACGGCGATGGGCAAAATGGAGCAGCTGGCAAACAGCCTGCCGTCCGGCAGCACCTGGGCGTGGAGCGGTTTGTCGTTGCAGGAAAAACTGGCGAGCGGTCAGGCGATGAGCCTGTATGCCCTCTCCATCCTCGTCGTGTTCCTGTGCCTGGCAGCGCTGTATGAGAGCTGGTCGGTGCCGATTTCGGTCATCCTGGTGATCCCGCTTGGCGTGCTGGGCGCGGCCATGGCCGCCTCGCTGCGCGGCCTGAACAACGACGTTTACTTCCAGGTGGCGCTGCTCACCACTATCGGCCTGTCGTCGAAGAACGCCATCCTGATTGTCGAGTTTGCCGAAGCCAAAGTCGCTGAAGGGTACTCTCTGACGCGCGCCGCGCTGCGTGCCGCCCAGACGCGTCTGCGGCCGATCATCATGACCTCGCTGGCGTTTATC
Organism: Enterobacter cloacae complex sp. S3; assembly: GCF_014930495.1. Taxonomy (NCBI): domain Bacteria; kingdom Pseudomonadati; phylum Pseudomonadota; class Gammaproteobacteria; order Enterobacterales; family Enterobacteriaceae; genus Enterobacter; species Enterobacter cloacae complex sp. S3. The sequence goes on from NZ_JADBRD010000045.1 coordinate 9,800, forward strand.
GCAGGGGTTACGCCGCTGGCCGTGGCAACCGGTGCAGGCGCCAACAGCCGCGTGGCGATCGGTACCGGCATTATCGGCGGGACGCTGGCCGCGACGCTGCTGGCGATCTTCTTCGTCCCCTTATTCTTTGTACTGGTGAAACGTCTGTTCTCCGGTAAGCACGCAAACCGGAGGTCATAATGTTTCGTGTATCTATTTTAGCGTTAGCCCTGCTGAGCGCGGGCTGTGTGTCGTTAGATCCAACCTGGCAACGCCCGGACGCACCCGTCCCGGCAACCTTGCCCGGCGCGCACGGCGAAGCCACCGCCGTGGTGAGCCAGTGGCAGCAGGTGATGAACGATGCGCGGCTGAAAAGCGTGGTGACGATGGCGCTTAACAGCAACCGCGACGTGCAAAAAGCGATTGCTGATATCGACGCCGCCCGCGCCCAGTACGGTGAAACGCGCTCGTCCCTGTTCCCGACGGTGGACGCGGAGCTGAGCCACACCCGCAGCCGCACGCTGGCAAGCGGCGTCGCGACAAGCGATGAAGCCAACGGCGCGGTCTCCAGCTTCGAGCTGGATCTGTTTGGCCGCAACCAGAGCCTCTCCCGCGCCGCGCGTGAAACCTGGCTTGCCAGCGAGTTCACCGCGCAGAACACGCGCCTGACGATGGTCAGCGAGCTGACCACGGCCTGGGTGACGCTGGCGGCGGATAACAGCAACCTGGCGCTGGCGAAATCCACGCTGGAGAGCGCGGCGAATTCGCTGAAGATTGTGAAGCGCCAGCAGGACGTTGGCGTGGCGGCCGCCACGGACGTCAGCTCGGCAATGGCGGTGTACCAGCAGGCGCGCGCCAGCGTCGCAAGCTACCGGACGCTGGTGATGCAGGACAAAAATGCCCTTAATCTGCTGGCGGGCGATACGGTGCCGGACAACCTGCTTCCCGGCACGCTGGAGAGCCTGAGCGACAATGCCATCACGCTGATCCCGGCGGGCGTCAGCTCCAGCGCTCTGCTGCGCCGCCCGGACATTCAGGAGGCGGAACATAACCTGCTGAGCGCCAACGCCAACATCGGCGCGGCGCGGGCCAACTTCTTCCCGACCATTTCACTGACCGCCAGCGCGGGCGTCGGCAGCGACTCGCTCTCCTCCCTGTTCAGCCACAGGATGAAGGTCTGGTCGTTCGCGCCGTCCATCACCCTGCCGCTGTTCAGCGGCGGAAACAACCTGGCGCAGCTGCGCTACGCGGAAGCGGAGAAGAAGGGGCTGATCGCCACCTATGAGAAAGCCATCCAGAGCGCGTTTAAGGACGTGGCCGACGCGCTGGCGCGACGAGAAACCCTGAGCGAACAGCTCGACGCCCAGCGCGAATACGTCGCGGCGGAGCAAAAAACGCTGGACGTGGCAACGCGCAGCTATAAGGCGGGCGCGGGGGATTATCTGACGGTACTGACCGCGCAGCGGTCGCTGTGGTCGGCGCAGGAATCGCTGATCGCGCTGCAGCAAACCGACCTGGAGAACCGCATCACGCTGTGGCAGTCGCTGGGGGGCGGTATTCAGTAGCGCTTGCCGGGAAGTTCATGACAGGCGGTGAAGAGAAAATTCATACTTTCGGCTGGCGTCGCTACACTGAATGTAACGATATATTTCATGGGAAGCATGTGACTTCTAAAGGGGGTTGTTGATGAAAGCTGCGCACCTGGTCTGCCTGCTGGTTTGTCTGCTCTTCGCCGCGTTTGTCCATGCTCAGGAAAAGGATGACCCCGCGAAAGAGGCGCAAATAAAGCAGCAGGTCCTTAAAGATATTAAGAAAACCTGTACGCCACAGAAAAAGCAGAGCGATAAAGCCTGGCAGGAGATGATTTTGTCGTCCGAGGCCAATCAGCTGCTGATTAAAAATGCCATCACCGCCGTGAAGCGCGACAACCTGGATGCCTACTGGGGGGCGATTGGTCAGGTGGATTGTATGGAAGATTATTGAATTCCCGCCGGGTGGCGCTGCGCTTACCCGGCCTGGAAAACATGTTTAACGCTTCCGCATATCCGGAATGATGAGATCCCCGCGCAGAACATAGGACCCGAGCATCTGCGTTTTCTCCGTCAGCCAGCTCACAATACGCGCCGCCATCGCGTCCATGGAATATTCAATCGCCGGGATCACCGGAATGCCCGGCAGGTGCAGCGATCCGGCAAGGCTGAAGACCATAATGTCGTCCGGCACCGATTTATTAAACGCCTGCAGCTGCGGGATCACCCGCTGGGCTTCCTGCTCGTCCGCCACCAGCAGCGCGTTGAAATTCAGGGTGCTGGCGTTGTTAAGCAGCTCCTGCAGCGCAACGGATGAAGAAGTCGCGTCCATAAAGACCAGGCTGCGATTAAAAGGCAGGAAATTTTTCTCCAGCGCGTGCTTGTAGCCGAGCAGCACCTGGTCGGCAAAACCGCTGCCGTGGGGGTGGATCAGCGCAATCTGGCGACGCCCCTGGCTGGTGAGGTAGTTACATGCGGTTTCGGCGGCAAAGGCGTGATCGAACTGAATGCTGTTGGAATTATCAGACTCCATGCAGTCCACCAGAATGACGTTGTCCATCTCCACGTCCAGCGGGAAACGGGCGCCAATCACCAGGATATCATCGCAGAGTCCGCAGGAAAGTTCTTCAAGGGCGTGCATCACTTCCGCCTTGCTGTGCGCGAAGCGCAGCAGGAGGTGTTTTTGATGCTGGCTGAGCTGTTTTTCCAGCGCGTAGAGATAGCCGGTGGTCTGGTTAATATTTTCCTGCGCGCAAATGACTCCAATGCAGCCCGTCGACTGGCTCAGCAGCGACTGGGCAATCACGTTGGGACGATAGTTCAGCTCATCCACGGCCTTCAGAACGGCCTGACGGCTGGCTTCCTTTACGCCACGCGACCCACTCAACACTCGCGATACCGTGGCTTTAGACACCCCGGCAAGACGTGATACATCATTGATTGTCGACATCTCTTTCCCCTGGCAGGCTTACCTCGCGCCTGCAAATTCCATCACCGCTTCGGCTCACATTATAGCCAGAACGGAGTATATCCGTTTCCGTTTTCCATGGAAACCGATTTTCCGTTTCCACTCAAAATGATGTAAAAACAGCCAAATTATGTGACCCACATCCGGTTAATTAGCCTCATAAGTAAGGGATCTTGATGGTTGTCACACTTCTGTCTTTTATGAATGGAAACCGGTTTCCGTATAATGTCCAATCAACCTCGCAATAACTTTTTACATTTAGAGGATGGTTGTCGATGTTCAAGATTATGCTGTGCTGCTCTGCCGGGATGTCCACCAGCCTGTTGGTCAGCAAAATGGTCGATGTCGCGAAAGAGCGTGGTTTGCCGGTGAAGATTGATGCGTACGGTGTTTCCGAATTTGATACGCAGTTTCCGCAATACCAGGTTGTCCTTCTCGGACCGCAAGTGAAATACATGTTACAGACACTCTCAGACAAGGCGGCGACGCAAGGCATTCCGGTGCAGCCCATCGACATGATGGACTACGGCATGCAGCGTGGCGATAAAGTACTGGACTATGCTCTGTCGCTCATCGAAGCGGCACACTAAAAGGTGTTCACATGAGTTCGTTATATCAATCCATGGTCGCGGTGATTGAGCAGTCAATTACCCCGCTGGCCGCAAAGCTGGGCCAGCAAAAGTATGTGATTGCCATCCGCGACGGCTTTACCGCCGCGCTGCCGTTTATGATCATCGGCTCGTTTATGCTGGTGTTCATCTTCCCGCCTTTCTCGGCGGATACCACCAACAGCTTTGCCCGCGGCTGGCTGGATTTCTCCCAGACCTATCGCGAACAGCTGATGCTGCCGTTTAACCTCAGCATGGGCGTGATGACCTTCTTCATTTCGGTGGGGATTGGGGCAAGCCTGGGGCGTCAGTTCAACCTCGACCCGGTGATGTCCGGCCTGCTGGCCTTTATGGCCTTCCTGCTGGTCGCCGCCCCCTATGCCGACGGCAAAATTTCGACCCAGTATCTCTCCGGCCAGGGCATCTTCACCGCCCTGATCACCGCAATTTACGCCACCCGCGTTTACGCGTGGCTGAAGCAGAACAACGTGACCATTCGCCTGCCGAAGGAAGTGCCAACCGGCGTGGCGCGCTCGTTTGAAATCCTGATCCCGGTGATGGTGGTGATCGGCACGCTGCACCCGCTAAACCTTTTCATCGAAGCGCAGACCGGGATGATTATCCCGCAGGCGATCATGCACCTGCTTGAGCCGCTGGTGTCCGCCTCTGACTCCCTGCCCGCCATTCTGCTCTCCGTGCTGCTGTGCCAGATCTTCTGGTTCGCCGGTATTCACGGCTCGCTGATCGTCACCGGCATCATGAACCCGTTCTGGATGGCAAACCTCTCCGCAAACCAGGCGGCGCTGGCGGCCGGCGCGGCGCTGCCGCACGTTTACCTCCAGGGCTTCTGGGATCACTACCTGCTGATTGGCGGCGTAGGCTCCACGCTGCCGCTGGCGTTCCTGCTGCTGCGCAGCCGCGTTACCCACCTGCGCACCATCGGCAAAATGGGCGTGGTGCCAAGCTTCTTCAACATCAACGAACCGATTCTGTTCGGCGCGCCGATCATCATGAACCCGATGCTGTTTATCCCGTTCGTGTTCGTTCCGCTGGTCAACGCCTGCCTGGCGTATGCGGCAACCAAGCTCGGCTGGCTGGCGCAGGTCGTCTCGTTAACCCCGTGGACCACCCCTGCACCGATTGGCGCCTCGTGGGCGGCAAACTGGGCGCTGAGCCCGGTGGTGATGTGCCTGGTCTGTATGGTGATGTCCGCGCTGATGTACCTGCCGTTCCTGCGCGCCTATGAGCGTACGCTCATCAAAAACGAAGAGCAGAAGGCCCAGGCAACCGTCGGCGCCGCCGAGACCGCCAGCAATTAAGTCAAAGAGGAAGAGTCATGAAATACGCATTTCCCGATAACTTCTGGTGGGGCAGCGCAAGCTCCGCTCTCCAGACGGAAGGGGCAAGAGAGGGGGAAACCACGTGGGATTACTGGTTTGCCCGCGAGCCAAACCGTTTTCACAACGGCGTGGGGCCGCAGCAGACCTCCACGTTTTATCAGCACTGGAAAACGGATATTCAGCTGTTAAAGCAGCTGAACCACAACAGCTTTCGCACCTCGATTAGCTGGGCGCGCCTGATCCCCGACGGTATCGGTGAAGTGAACCCGGAAGCGGTCGATTTTTACAATCAGGTCATTGATGAGCTGAATGAACAGGGCATCACGCCGTTTATGACCCTGTTCCATTTCGACATGCCGATGGCGATGCAGGAGATCGGCGGCTGGGAAAACCGCGACGTGGTGGACGCCTACGCCCGCTATGCGCAGATTTGCTTTGAGCTGTTCGGCGATCGCGTGCTGCACTGGTTTACCTTCAACGAGCCGATCGTGCCGGTGGAAGGCGGTTATCTCTACGATTTCCACTACCCGAACGTGGTGGATTTTCGTCGGGCAGCCACCGTGGCGTATCACACCGTGCTGGCCCATGCGAAGGCGGTTCAGGCCTACCGCGCCGGGCATTACGCGGGGGAGATTGGGATCGTGCTGAACCTGACGCCGTCGTACCCGCGTTCGCAGAACCCGGCAGACGTGAAGGCGGCGCACATCGCGGATCTGATGTTTAACCGCAGCTTCCTTGACCCGGTCCTGCGCGGCGAATACCCGGCAGATCTCGTAGCGCTGCTGAAATCCTGCGATCAATTACCCGCCTGTAAACCGGAAGACGGTTTCCTGATAGCGGAAGGGAAAATCGACCTGCTCGGCGTGAACTACTATCAGCCGCGTCGCGTGAAGTGTCGCGACAGCGCGGTGAACCCGCAGGCGCCGTTTATGCCGGAGTGGTTCTTCGATAATTACGAGATGCCGGGCCGCAAGATGAACCCGTACCGCGGCTGGGAAATCTACGAGCCGGGTATTTACGATATTCTGGTCAACCTGCGCGACAATTACGGCAACCCACGCTGCTTTATTTCTGAAAACGGCATGGGCGTCGAAAACGAGCAGCGCTTTATTGAAAATGGCCAGATTAACGATCAATACCGCATCGAGTTTATTTCCGAACATTTAGCCTGGCTGCATAAGGGTATTAGCGAAGGGTGCAATTGTCTCGGCTACCATATGTGGACGTTTATTGATAACTGGTCGTGGTGCAACGCGTATAAAAATCGCTACGGATTTATCCAGCTCGATTTAGAGACGCAGAAACGCACCATTAAGAAAAGCGGAGAGTGGTTTGCCGCCACCGCGTTAAATAATAGTTTTGAAAAAGAGTAATGATGATGATCGCATTAGAAGAAGCCGTAATGGAAATTATCGTCAATGCCGGACAGTCCCGCAGCCTGTGCTTTGAAGCGCTGCACGCGGCGCGCCAGGGCAATATTGACGAAGCCAAAAGCCTGCTGCGCGAAGCCGACGGCTACGCGCGCCAGGCGCACAAGATGCAGACCAAACTGATCGAGCAGGATGCGGGCGAAGGCCGCCAGCCGATGACGTTAATTATGGTGCACGCGCAGGATCATTTAATGAATTCCTTATTAGCGCGTGAACTGTCCGAAGAAATTATTCATTTATATCAGAGATAGTCTATGGCGAAATAATTATTGTAATACCTCTGTACCCTAAATAGAGATCCACTTGTTCTGATGATAGCGACATACTCTGTCAGATCGGAGCGGGATGGTTATTGTCTGAATAAAATTAAACTATATTGAGATAACCATGAATACGATTAAAAAACTTCCATTAACCATGGCGGTTATCGCCGCGCTTTGCCCAATTTCCGTGCTCGCACAGGAATTCACCCAGGAGCAAATCGACGCCATTGTGGCGAAAGCGGTGGATAAAGCCCTGGCCGAACGTCAGGCTAAAATGGATGCGGCGGTCGCGAAAAAAGCGGACGTGGTGACCGAGCCGCAAAGCGCGGCGCAATCTCCGGATATGGCGATCCCGTTCGGAATTAAATTTACCGGCTACGCCCGCTACGGCGCGCACTTCCAGGCCGCCGATCAGAAATACGTGGCGGTGGACGGCTCGTACAACGGCGCGTCCGCCATTGGTCGTCTGGGCAACGAAGGCAACGGCGGGGAATTCCAGCTATCCAAGGCCTTCAAGGGTGAAAACGGCGCCATCTGGGACGTTAACGTGATGATCGACCACTGGGGCGACGAAGTTAACCTGAAAAAAGCCTACGCGGGGGTGACCAACATTATGGCCTCCAACCCGAACGCCTATTTCTGGGCAGGCCGTGACTTCCACCAGCGTCCGCAGCAGGGCATCAACGATTACTTCTGGATGAACCACGACGGCCAGGGCGCCGGGGTGAAGAACTTCGACATCGGCGGCGTGCAGTTCGACGTGGCCGCCGTGGCGGCGGTGGAATCCTGTAGCCCGGAAGTGATGGAAGATGAAGCCAACCCGTCGCGCATCACCTGTACCGGCGGTTCCGGCACGGGCGACAAAGGCAACTACGCCGCGACCTCAAAAATCCACGGCATGAAGCTTGGCCCGATCGACATGGAGCTGTACGCCAACTACGGCTTTGACTCCAAGGCGGTGGAGAGCGACGAGCGTCTGAACGCGTGGCAAGGCGGCGTGGTGTTGAGCCACACCAACGACAGCGGCGTGAACAAGGTGATCGCCCGCTACTCCGATAACGCGGACAACAGCGTGTTCAACAAAACCGAGGATCTGACCACGGTCTACGCCAGCTTCGAAGGGCTGTACAAATTCACCCAGGCCACGCAGGTGGAGTACATCCTCGCCTTCCACGACTACGACAACAGCCGCGATAAGACCGACAACCGCAAAAACTACAACGCCATCGTGCGACCAATGCACTGGTGGAACGACGTTCACTCCACCTGGCTGGAAGCGGGCTGGCAGCATGTTGATTACGACAACGGCGGCGACAACAAGGGCTGGAAGCTGACCCTGTCCCAGAACATGTCTATCGCCATGGGGCCGGAGTTCCGCCCGATGCTGCGCTTCTACGTGACCGGCGGCAAAGTGGATAACGAACGCACCGCGCGCGTGAACAACACCAAAGACGAAACGCTCGACGACTTCAACGTCGGCGCGATGTGGGAGGCGTGGTTCTAGGCAAGGTAGAAGCAAAACGGCAACGCAAGTTGCCGTTTTTAGTGTTTGCTCCCTCTCCCCGTGGGTGTACGGTCCGGGGTGAGGGCATCAGGCCGCACGCAACCATGCTATGCTGTTGACCGAATTAACGACAACATCGCAGGGGAGAAAATGGGTTCCACACGTAAAGGGATGCTAAACGTCCTGATCGCCGCCGTTTTATGGGGCAGTTCCGGCGTTTGCGCGCAGTACATCATGGAGAAAAGCCACATTTCTTCGCCTTACCTGACCATGGTTCGCCTGCTGTTTACCGGCGTGATCCTGCTGACGCTTTCTTTCGTGCACGGCGATAAGATTTTCTCGGTCATCAAACATCGCAAAGACGCCCTCAGCCTGCTGATTTTCTCACTCGTCGGCGCGCTCACCGTGCAGCTCACCTTCCTGCTGACGATTGAGAAATCCAACGCAGCCACCGCTACCGTGCTGCAGTTCCTCTCGCCGACCATTATCGTGGCCTGGTTCGCCCTGGCGCGGAAAAAGCGTCCCGGCGTGTTTGTGCTGTCGGCCATCATGACGTCGCTTGTCGGTACGTTTCTGCTGGTCACCCACGGCGACCCAACCTCGCTCTCCATCTCGCCTGCCGCGCTGTTCTTCGGCATCGCCTCGGCGTTTGCCGCCGCGTTTTACACCACCTATCCGTCAACGCTGATCGCCCGCTACGGCACGCTGCCGATTGTCGGCTGGAGCATGTTGATTGCCGGGTTAATGCTGACGCCGTTCTACGCCGGGCGCGGGACCACCTTTGTGATTGACGGCAGCCTGCTGCTGGCGTTTTTCTACCTGGTGGTGATTGGCACGGCGCTGACGTTCAGCCTGTATCTGAAAGGCGCGCAGATGATTGGCGGGCCGAAGGCGAGCATTCTGAGCTGCGCCGAGCCGCTGAGCAGCGCGCTGCTGTCGGTGATTTTGCTGGGAGTGGCGTTCACCCTGCCGGACTGGCTGGGGACGCTATTGATTGTGTCGTCGGTAGTGTTGATTTCAATGGATTCGAGAAGACGGGTTCAGACATCGGCGTAGCCTGATGTCCCCTCACCCTAACCCTCTCCCCACAGGGGAGAGGGGACGGCTCGGTGCTGTCTTTTCACCCTCGCCCCTTTGGGGAGAGGGCCGGGGTGAGGGGGGAAATTGACTTACTTCGCCTTAACCTTCCCCGCCACCAGCAGCGCGGTCAGCAGCATCAGCGTGCCGGAGATCACCAGAGGTGACGTCAGCCCCAAATGGTCGAGCGCCACGCCGCCAATGGCCGCGCCGCAGGTGTTCGCCAGCTGGATCACCGCCACCTGAATCGACCCGGCTTTTTCCGCCTGATCGGCCAGCGTGCGGGTGATCCACGTCGACCAGCCCACCGGCACCAGGGCAAAGGCCAACCCCCAGATAATCGCGATGGCAGACGCCACCCACTTATCGCTGCCCCACAGCACCAGCACCGCCGCGCTCGCTGCCAGCACCAGCGGCGCACCCGCCAGCGCCACCTTCAGGGAGCGTTTCAGGAACTGGGAAGACAGCGAGGTGCCGACAAAGCTGGCGATACCAAAGCTCAGCAGCACCAGCGTCAGGCCGTCCACGTCAAAGCCCGCCATGGTCATAAACACCGGGCGGATATAGGTGAAGAAGGCAAACTGCCCGGCAAAGGACATAAAGATGGCGGTCATCCCCGCCAGCACGCCGGGGCGCTTCAGCAGCGCGAACATGTTCTGTTTGTGGTGCGCCGCTTCGCCCGGCAGGGACGGCAGCGCTTTCCACACCCAGATGATGCAGAGCAGGCCCATCACCGCCGCCGCGTTAAAGACGTTACGCCAGCCGATAATCCCGCCGAGGAAACTGCCTAACGGCGCGGCGATCACCAGCGCGATAGAGACCGCACCGAAGATAACGGAAAGCGCTTTTGGCACCGTCCGCGCGGGCACCAGGCGCATGGTCAGCGAGGCCGACATCGCCCAGAAGCCGCCTAATCCCAGCCCCAGGCAGGCGCGCCCCAGCAGCAGCAGGGTGAAGCTTTCCGCGAAGGAGACCAGCAGGCAGGAGAGCGTCAGCAGCACGCTGAACAGAATGACCACCTTGCGGCGGTCGATGGTGCCAATCACCTGGGTGATAAACAGGCTGGCGAACATCGCCACGAAGGCGGTAACGGTGACGGACTGCCCCGCCACGCCCTCAGAAATGCCCAAATCCTGCGCCATCGGCGTCAGCAGGCTCACCGGCAGAAACTCAACGGTAATCAGGCAGGCGACGCAGAACGCCACGGCGAAAACGGCCGACCAGTTGGGGCGAGAAACCTCTTTGGTCTGCGGTCTGGTCGTGGGCTGGATATGTTCTGTCATGGCGTCACCTGAAGATAAAAACGTGCGGAAAAGTCGCGCAGTTTATCATCAAAAGTGTGACGGATTTAACGATTTGACAACTTTTGTCGTTTTTACAGGGGATCAGTGCAGGTAAAACACGCCCTCTTCCGGCAGGAAGAGCTGGTTATAGCGAAGCTGGAAAGCGTTTAGCTCCTGCGGATCGGGCTCCATCTCGCGCATGAAGCCAAGCGCCTGACGAATTTGCGCATCGGTAATGGGTGCGGCAAGGCGGGCTTTACGCAGCATGCGGTGCCAGGCGTGCAGGTTCTCCTCGCTGCCGTCGACGATGCAAACCTGCCAGATCAGCAGCACCTGCGCAGCGTTTTGCAGATGCGCCTCGTCGGGTCGCTCAAGGTAGCGGATAAACTCATTGCCGGGCGTTTTACCGAACTGGTCGATCATCGACTCGACCGGCATCGGGGTGATCCCCAGACGCTCGCTCAAACGTTTGATGGCGCGGCGGGAATCTGAGGTCAGGACGCGAAATCCCACCACAAACACCACGGCAAGCGTTGCCAGCATTATCCAGACCATGCGTTCTCCTATGAATAGCCGCTCATCATAGCGGGAAACGCAGGGCGTCGACAGCGACAGCCATAAAAAAGCCCGGCATCACACACCGGGCAAAGAAGTTACCTGCATACTCAGGCTGTTTTTAATTTCTGCGCACGATTCTCACGGCGAATTTTACGTTCTTCCAGCACCGCTACCATCGCCATCAGGACGATACAGCCGATGGCTGCCGCATCCAGCGCCGCGAAGGTGCCCGCCCAGCCGGTGAGGCCGAAAATTGGCGTGCCGTCGGCGATCATCCCCAGACCCAGCTTGGCGAAGCTGTCGCCGATCAGGTAGGCGAAGGTGCCTTTAATCCCATCGGCGGCGCCGATCGCTTTTTTCGGTACGAAGCCGACTGCCGCCACGCCGATTAGCAGCTGTGGACCAAACACCAGGAAGCCGAGCGCGAACAGGGACGCCAGGTAAATGTACTGGTTACTGGCGTGCTGGTAGACGCCGAGCGTGGCGATAATCAGCGCCAGCGCGACGCAGGCCACCAGCGCACGACGACCGTTGGCGAGATCCGAGAGCCAGCCCCACAGCAGGGTGCCGACCAGGGCGCCCACTTCAAACAGGGTGAAGCCCTGAATCGCCACTTCTTTAGAGAGCTTCAGCTCCTGGAAGGCATATACGGTCGACCACTGGTCAATACCAATACGCACCACGTACAGGAAGATGTTTGAGAAGCACAGCAGCCAGATCACTTTGTTTTTCAGCACGTACTCAACAAAGATCTGCCATTTGGACATCTCGTTTTCTTCGGTCTCTTTGTCCTCTTCGCTGATCTCCTCGCCGAACAGCTCTTCGGCTTTGCCGAGGCCGTAAGATTCCGGGGAGTCGCTGCCGTAGCGCAGGCCGATAAAGCCGACAATCAGGGCGATAATCGACGGGAAGATAAACATGCCGATCACGTGGCCGTCGAACAGGTAGTTTGCGCCAAACAGCGCTACGCCAGCCGCCCCCGCCCCGCCGAGGTTGTGGGAGATGTTCCACATGCCGAGGTACGAACCACGCTTGCGGCGCGGGGTCCATTTGGTGATGGTGGAATAGCTGCACGACCCGCCGGTACTCTGGAAGAAGCCGCTCAGGGCGTAGAAGGCGATCATCATGAACAGGCTGACGGAGCCCGCGCCCATGCTGGCGCTGAAGCCGAGCATACAGATGGCGGAGAGGATCAGCATAAACGGCAGGAACTGCTTGGTGTTTTTGCCGTCCGCATAGTAGGAAACGACGGTTTTACCCACGCCGTAGGTGATGGAGAAGCCCAGGCCAATCATCCCCAGCTGCGTCATGCTCAGCCCGTAGGTTGAGATCATGTCGTTCTGCGCGATGTTAAAGTTTTTGCGGATCAGGTACATGGTCAGGTAGCCGATGAAGACCACCAGATAGGACTGCATGAACGGTTTGAACCACATCTTGCGCCGCACGTCGAGCGGCAGATCCAGGGTCGGCTTGCGCACCTGGTTGAGGAAGGCCAGCATGGTTTGCTCCTGAGCTGATTTTTACCTGCGAATGGCAGGCATTGTAAAAATCAGCCGGGAGAGATGCCTGAGACAGCGTCCAGGTAAAACCGGGAAAATTTCCTGGTTTTGCGCCATTCGGGGTGAAAAGGTGAGACGCATCACGCTTCGCTCACCTCGCGCGGCGCCTGCGCGTGCAGGAAGGGCAGCAGCAGCAGCGCGGAAATCCCCGCCGCGATGGCGATCACCGCAAAGAATCCGCTCCAGTGCCAGACGTCGATCACCCGCGCCAGCGGCCAGCCGGAGAGCGATGCGCCGAGGTAGGCAAACAGCCCGACAAAGCCCGTCGCCGCGCCTGCCGCCTCTTTGTGCGAACACTCTGCCGCCGCCATGCCGATCAGCATCTGCGGGCCAAACACGAAGAAGCCGGTGGTGAAGAAGCACGCCGCCTGCATCACGTAGCTGGCGAACGGCATCAGCCACAGCGAGCCGACGGAGAGCAAAATCCCGGCGGCGAAAATCAGGTTCATCGGTCCACGATTGCCGTTGAACAGCTTGTCCGATCCCCAGCCCGCCACCAGCGCGCCGATAAACCCGCCCAGCTCGAACATCGTCACCGCCGAGTTGGCGGTCACCAGATCCACGCCGAGCGTCTCGGACATGTACAGGTTGCCCCAGTCGTTGATCGCCGCGCGCACCACGTAGACCAGCACGTAGCAGAGCGACAGCAGCCAGATGTAAGGGTTTTTCAGCACGTACTTGGTGAGGATCTCCCTGCGGGTCAGCCCCGCGCCCTCCTGCTGCTGGGCAATCTCCATTTCGTCATGCCGCCAGTCGCCCACCGCAGGCAGGCCGACGGTTTGCGGCCGGTCGCGCAGGCGCCAGCAGAGAAACAGCCCGGCAATTATCGCCAGGCCACCGGCAATCATCATCCCCGCGCGCCAGCCGTAGTGCAGCGCCGCCGCCCCCACCACCATCGGAATCAGCGCCCCGCCGACGTTATGCGCGGTGTTCCAGATTGCCCACCAGCCGCCGCGCTCGTTGCGCGAATACCAGGCGGTGAGCAGGCGGGCGCAGACCGGCGCGCCCCAGCCCTGGAAAAAGGCGTTCAGCGCCCACAGCAGGGCAAAGGCCCAAAGCGACGTCGAAAAGCCAAACAGGATATTCACCACCCCGGTGGCGATCAGCCCAACGCCCATGAAATAGCGCGCATTGGAGCGGTCGCTGACGATGCCGGAGAAGAACTTCGACAGGCCGTAGGTGATGTAAAACAGCGTCGCCAGCAGGCCGATATCGGTGCGCGTCATCACGCCGCTGGCGAGGATTTCAGGCGCGGCGGCGTTGAAGCTTTTGCGGGTGAAGTAGAACAGCGCGTAGCCGAGCCAGATGGTCATCAGGATATGGCGACGCCAGTAGCGGTAGCGGGCGTCGATTTCCGCTTTATCGCCAATCGGCGCGGCGCTGGCAGGGGTTTTAAACATGGTAACTCCGTAGCGGCAGGCTGACGCTGACGCGCGTCCCGTGGGTGCAGGAGAGGTTCAGCGTGCCGCCCAGCGCCTTCACGCGCTCGCGCATGCCCGCCAGGCCAAAGCCCTGCTGGCCGGAACCCGGCGGCAGGCCGCAGCCGTCGTCTTCAATTATCAGCTTCAGGCTGTCGTCCTGCTGCCAGCCCTGGATCGTGACCGCGCTGGCGCTGGCGTGCTTGACGATGTTGTTCAGCCCCTCCTGACAGACGCGGAACAGCGTCACGCGCTGGCCTTCGCTGAGCGTAGATTCGTTAATGCGCCAGTCGAGATGGCTGACTATTCCGCGGCTTTCCAGCTCCATCTCGCGCATCAGGGAACGCACCGCCTGCTCCAGCGTAAGGTCGTCAAGCTGGCGCGGGCGCAGCCGTCCTAACAGGCGACGAACGGAATCATAGACGCCCAGCGAAAGCTGTTCGATATGCGCCCCGCCCTGCTTCACGCCTGCGTTTTCTGCCGCCAGGCGCTGGACAATGCCCGCCTGGGTGCGGATGGCGGTGATGGTCTGGCCGATATCGTCGTGCAGCTCGCGGGCGACCTCCTGCCGCACGCTCTCTTCGGTTTCCAGCAGACGCTCCGCCAGACGGCGGTTGCGCGCCAGCTCGGTTTGCAGGGACTGGTTCAGCTCGCGCAGGCGCTGAATGCCCGCGCCGAGCAGCAGCCCGGTCAGGCTCTGTGCCAGCAGGGAAAGCAGTAAATCCACAGGGTGATCGTGCCAGGTCTGGCTGGCGATCAGCGCGATGGCGTTCATCAGCGTGGCGATCAGCGCCCCCTGCCAGCCGTAGTGCCAGGCCAGGGCGATAATCGGCAGCGCCAGACAAAACGGCGTGAAGCGAGAAAGCTCGGCGGGCAGGCCAAGCTGGAGCCACAGGCTCACCACAAACAGCAGCAGATACCAGATGAGGTGCCGGGCGCGCCAGTTCACCGGCTGGGAAACCAGCGCCGGGCCGAGAGGCTGCCAGACGGTGCTGGTGAGGTAGTGCCAGATCACCAGACAGGTTGGCGCGAGCGTCAGGCCGCCGGTGAGGGTCAGCAGCAGGGCGTTGAGCATCTCCTTCTCGCCGATCCACGGAAGCGACTGCAGCAGCAGCGTGCGCCAGTCGCGCTGGTGGCGGTAGCGGGAAATGAGGGCAACCGGGAGAAGCGTGAGCAGGCTTCCGGTCATCAATAAGGGCAGGTGCGCGAGGGCAACCTCCTGCGCCAGCCAGACCAGCATCAGCCATTCAGCACCGAGCAAAACGGGCCAGTAGGCGCGCGGACACTGGAGCATTAACCCCAGACGCAGGCCGAAGGGAAACAGCAGCACCGCCAGCTCCGGGCGTTCCACCAGGTGCAGGCTGATGCTCCACAGGCAAAACCAGGCGGCGGAGAAGATAAAAAAGCTGGCGACAACGGCGATCAGCCGTGAAAAAGCGGAACTCATTGCCAGCTGTCAAACATGCGGCGCGCCAGCTCGACGTCGTTGCTGACGTTGAGTTTTTCCATCAGGTTGGCGCGGTGGACGTGCACGGTTTTCGGGGACAGCTCCAGCTCGGCGGCAATCTCTTTCACCGACATCCCCTGCGCGAGCTTCTCAGCCACCTGGCGCTCGCGTCGGGTGAGCGGATCCTGACGTCCGGCCGCCAGCTTGATGGCGATATCCGGCGTTAAATAGCAGCCGCCGGTGGAGACGGTTCGCACGGCGGCGATCAGTTCGTCGGGGCTACAGCGCTTGGAGAGAAAGCCGCGCGCGCCCGCGTTGAGGGCCTGCTCGACCAGCGCCGGGCTGTCGTGGACCGACAGCATGATCGTCGCCATCCCTTTCGGCAGCTGGCTTAGCAGCTCCAGCCCGGAGAGATCCGGCATCGAGATGTCGCAGATACAGACCTGCACCCCGCGCCCCGGCAGGCCCGCCAGCGCCTCGCGACCGGAGCCAAACTCGGCCACGACCTGAAAATCCGGTTCGAGGTTTAAAAGCTGGGCAAAGCCGGAGCGGACGATAAGGTGGTCGTCGATGAGAGCGATGGTGGTCATGTGTCTTCCTGCGGTCTGAAAACGCCGGATGGCGCTGCGCTTATCCGGCCTGCAAGCGCGACGCCTACAGGCCGACCAGGGCGCTTACCTTAAGCGATTTATTCGAAAAACACCGCAATTTTGTTAAACATGGTGGGATCGGACTGGTTGCGCGCCACTCTGGTGACGTCTTCCAGCTTGTCGATCTGCGCCATCATCTGCTCCAGACGCTGGTCATCGTTGACCAGCAGCCAGATGCGGCTGTGCTCGCTGCCCTGAATCGGCAGACAGAGAATGCCTTCCACGTTAAACGCCCGGCGGGCAAAGAGCCCGCAGACGTGGGTCATGACGCCAGGGTGGTTGCGGACGGTGAGTTCCAGAATGACGTTATCATGTTGTTTCTGCATGGCTTATTCTCCCACCATCTCAGTATTTGCCGCTCCCGGCGGCACCATCGGATACACTTTTTGTTCAGGGTCGATACGCACGTGGATCAGCGCCGGGCCGGGGCGAGAAATCGCGTCCTGCAGCGCCGCGTGGGCATCCTCTTCGGCGTTCAGATCGCAGGTGTGCAGGCCAAAGCCGGCGGCAATCTGCATGAAGTTAATCATCCCCGGGTAGGTCGCGGCAAACACGCCCTGCTTGTAGAACAGGCTCTGCTGCTGGTGCACCAGCCCCAGCGCCTCGTTGTTCATCAGGATGATTTTCACGTCTAACTGGTTTTCGGCCGCGGTCGCCATTTCCTGAATGTTCATCATCAGGCTACCGTCGCCGGAGAAGCAGATGACCTTGCGGTCCGGGTTGGCGAGCGCCGCACCCACGGCTGCGGGCAGGCCGAAGCCCATGGTTCCCAGACCGCCGGAGGTCAGCCACTGGCGCGGACGGTTCAGCGGGTAGGCCTGGGCGGTCCACATTTGATGCTGGCCCACGTCGGTGGTGATAATCGCGCTGTCGTCCACGCAGGCTGCCACGGCGTTGATCAGTCCGTAGTGGCTCAGCGGGTCGCCTTCGGTTGGGATGGCGCCCGGGAACTCGCGCTGCAGATCGGCCACCAGCTGGCGCCAGTCGGCGCGGTCGGCTGCGTCCGTCTGCGGGATCAGCTGCGCCAGAACCTCGGCCACGTCGCCCTGAATCGCCACGTGCGGCTGCTTGATTTTACCCAGCTCGGCGCGGTCGATATCCACGTGAATGATTTTGGCGTTCGGGCAGAACTGCTCGGTTTTGCCGATCGCCCGGTCATCAAAACGCGCGCCCATAACAATCAGCAAATCAGCCTCTTGCAGGATGTAGTTGGTGCTGCGCGCGCCGTGCATGCCCAGCATGCCGAGAGAGAGCGGGTGCGCTTTAGGCAGCATGCCCAGCGCCATCAGAGTCATGGTGGTCGGCAGGTTGGCTTTCTCTGCAAACTGGCGGATTTCATCCGCAGCGTTAATCGCTCCGCCGCCCAGATAGAGCACCGGGCGTTTGGCGGCGTTAATCATGTCGGCGGCATCGCGCACGCTCTCAGCGCTGAATTCCGGCGCGGGGGCACGCTCGCCCGGCTCCGGCAGGACGTCGATCTCGATCTCAGCGGTCTGGACATCCTTAGGAATGTCTATCCACACCGGGCCCGGGCGGCCGGACTGCGCAATGCGGAACGCATCGCTGATAACCTGAGGAAGCTCGCTGATGTCGCGAACTAAATAGTTATGTTTGGTGATGGGGATAGAGATGCCGTAGGTGTCCACTTCCTGGAACGCATCGGTGCCGATCATTGAGGACGGTACCTGGCCGGTAATGCAGATCAGCGGAATGGAGTCGAGACGCGCGTCGGCGATGGCGGTCACCAGGTTGGTTGCGCCCGGGCCGCTGCAGGCCATACAGACCGCCGGTTTACCCTGCGTACGCGCCATGCCCTGAGCAATAAAGCCTGCCCCCTGCTCGTGGCGCGCCAGCACGTGGCGGATCTGCGTGCTTTGGCTTAACGCATCGTACAGCGGCAGCACCGTGCCGCCCGGGATGCCCGCAACCGTGGTGATGCCCTGCCGTTCCAGCAGATGAACGATCAGCTGCGCGCCAGTAAAACGCGTCTTGGTGGATGTTGTGCCCGAACTTGCCATGCTCCAGTCCTTTTCTTCTGGGCCGACGTTCCGGGGAGGGTCCTAAACGAAAAACCCCGCCCGGTTTGCGCCGGCGGGGTTTTGGATTCGTGTGTTGATCCAGTCCCTACGGCGCATTGCCGACGACCACCACCACACGCACGACGACCACTGCGGCTGGTTGCGCAGTTTTTAGTAGGGTCGAAGTGAAGATGGATGAAGTCATTGGGGACCTGTGTTTGGAATCATTGATGGAATTTATACAAACACAGGTTTTCGGGCGTGACAATGGAAATATTTTCATCTGCGCAAAAATGCGTCAGGGATCACGTTTCAGTAAGTTGCTCGCTCATTCCAGGAGTCACTATAGATGACATTGCCGTCGCAATGCTTCCAGGTGATTTTCTCGTAGCGGATGAGAACCGTCTCAAGGTGTGTTCCGGTGTTTGCGCCTGGGTACAGGTCTGGTGTGATTGAGGTGATTTTCACATTCTCGAGGAGGATATTAAAATATTCCTGTTCTAAACCCGCCTCATTAATCTGGTACATCTTAATGGTGGCTGACTGGAGCGTTCTTCCTGTACTCAGCGCCCGAAATAAAATCGGGGTTACACGATCAAATTCCTTCTGAAACATGACGGGCATGTGTATGCGCGTCCCCGTCAATTTTCCGGTATTCCCGTCGACTGGAATGTTAACATTATGAGTGAACGATTTGAGTTCAATTGCACCTTCACGCCCTGACACAAGGCAAGGTCCAACCATGGGAGAACCATTTTCATCTGTTAGAAACAAATAAGCTGGGTTTGACATATAAAATCCTTTTTATAAAATTTAATCGTACTTATCAAAGCGGCCGAAAATTATCGGATGCACAATAATAAATACAACAATAGAAATGAATGTTAGTAATACCCAGTGGTCAGGCATCAACCACAGGAACAAAGAGGCGCACGCAAAAATATAAACGGGGAATAAAACATCCGAAAACAGAATTGATAGCAGACTCTTAAACATGCTCCTTGTCCTTTAAGTCGTCATAAATTGTATCGAAATCCTTATAGAATCCCATTTGCACCTTCTTAATGAGTTCAGACAGGAAAGGCTCAAAAAAGTAGTAAAGCATCTCCAGTTGTGCGGCATACAGGGTCGCGTAATACCTGGGGTCCAACGTTTTCAGGCGACGGGCAGCAAAAGCGCACTTCTGTTCCGTTCCAATCAATTGAAGCGCCATGACAACGTTAGGTACGCGGCGTGCAAGCCGTTCGACGACGATTTCAGAGAGCAGGCCAGATTCGGAAAGGGATTTGGCCAGCCCCAATGCTATCGCTAAACGCGCGGCCTTGTTTGTTGGTATGTTTTTAACAAGCCCGGTGACTTTTGAATCCATCTTACGAACGCGATTTTGTTCATTTCCATTTTCAGAATCGGTAATAACACGTTCAAAATAAAGATAGAGCATGTGTTCTATTACATCGCGATAACGGTAAAGCGAGAGAATTGAGAGATACATCCTCTTTTCTTCTGAGAGAAGCTCATCACACACATCGTGATAGCTGGGGATTAAGCATGATGAGTACCAGCTTACACGCTCGATTCCTGAGTAAATATCAGAACCGATCTCCTTTAATGCTCTCCATGTCCCTGCAACGCCTTGCTGTCCATAAATAGCCAACTGCCTGTCACTCTGGAACTTCATCTTTAAATAATCAGATGCTTGCATAATGTATCCATACAATATTTGCGACTCCTGGAATATACATTGGAAAGCGCTGAGTTTCAAACAAGTGAAATTATTTCAACTAAACATTCACGTAAAAAATAAGTTGGCTCACTTTTATTTATTAGTGTTATACGCGAAGTAATTAAATTACTTGAGAGGTATTAGTAAGTTATATTAGTTTACATATTAAGTGGTGTTATCTTACAAAATGAATCTAATACCTCTCCATTAAACAGAGCGGCTTAAGCAATCCGGCTAGCCCACATCGAAGCCAAACAGCAGAACCCTCGCTCATCCAGCAGTTTTTTATGAGGCACATCAGAAAACAAAAAACCCCGCCGGAGCGAGGTTTTTATCAGGGTTTTGCGGTTGGTCGCCGCAGAACACACTGTGTTACGTCAACGCAAAAAGTATACGCGATCGAAGACGAACGCGCAATTCAGGCACGGATTTTGACGTTTTTGAGTATGGATCGCCTTCCTGATTTTGTCCAAAAAATACTGTTCATACATACAGTATTTATCTATACTGAGGGTGTTCGCAGTGAGCGAGGGGGCCGCAGTTTTACCGGCGCAACGAAGTCCTGGCTGAAACGGGTGGTGCCGTCAGTGCCTTAACCCCTGAAGTGAGCACACTGTGTTACGTCAATCCAGGTGCTGGCAACAGGCGGCGGAAAGGTACGCCAGCATCGTGCTCCTTTTAACCAAAAGGAGACGCGTATGAGCGTAGTGGATATGGTGATACTTATCCTCAAACTCATTGTTGCAGTACTGCAACTGCTTGATGCTGTCCTGAAATTCCTTCGGTAATTCAGGTTCAAGTCGCACCTGAGAGGGGCGGGCAACCGCCCCTCTTTAATAACGAGGGAATGCTATGTCGCGTCTGTTAATTGAGCCCGTCACACCGGATGAACCGGGGTATATCGCCCTGAAGGCTGAAAGTATCGCACTGAATTTCAACATGCTGCGCAGGCTGGAAGAGAACTGGCAGCGCGGCGAGAACCGCTTTAACGCGCCGGGAGAAAAGCTGCTGGGCGCGTTTCTTAACGGCAAGCTGGTCGGCGTATGCGGCCTCAACCGCGATCCGTTCAGCCAGCAGCCGCGCGCCGGACGTATTCGCCATCTCTACGTCAGCGAGAAGTGCCGCGGGCTGGGCATTGGCAAACAGCTTTTAACCGTGGTGATGGCCGATGCCAGCATCTGGTTTGATTTTCTGAATACCCACGCGCCGGACAGTGCCTACGGGTTTTATAATCGGGCGGGTTTTACGCTGGTCTCGGACGAACCGCGGGTGACGCACCGCCTTTTTTGTGCCGTGTAACCGGCTGGCAGCATCAGGGTGTGAATGTTACAGTTGAGTGACAATTCATCACCCGATACGCCATGACCAC
Organism: Enterobacter cloacae complex sp. S3; assembly: GCF_014930495.1. NCBI lineage: Bacteria > Pseudomonadati > Pseudomonadota > Gammaproteobacteria > Enterobacterales > Enterobacteriaceae > Enterobacter > Enterobacter cloacae complex sp. S3. The sequence goes on from NZ_JADBRD010000045.1 coordinate 31,023, forward strand.
CACCGTTTTCTGCATTTTGCTCTTCGCCGCGCTGCTGCATGCCAGCTGGAACGCCATCGTTAAGGCCGGAACGGACAAGCTCTATTCCGCGATAAGCGTCAGCGGATCCGCCACGCTTATCGCTCTGGTCTTACTGCCGTTTTCCCCACAGCCATCTGCTGCAAGCTGGCCGTTTTTGATCGTCTCCTGCGCCTTACAGGTGGTGTACACCGTGCTGGTAGCGAAGACCTATCAGGTCTCCGATATGAGCCAGACCTATCCCCTGATGCGCGGCACCGCCCCGCTGCTGGTGGCGCTGATCGGCGTGCTGGCGCTCGGCGATCGTCTCTCCTGGCTCGCCTGGTCCGGCATCGGGGTAATTTGCCTTTCGATTCTGGCGATGGCGATGCATGGCCGCATGCAGTCACGCAAAGGGATCTGGCTGGCGCTGCTGAACGCCTGCTTCATTGCCGGGTATACGCTGGTGGACGGCACCGGCGTGCGGCTGTCGGACACCGCGCTGGGCTACACGCTGTGGACCTTCTTTATGAATGGCTTCTGCCTGCTGAGCTGGGCGATGGTGGCGCGTCGGCGCGAGGCGTCCGGCTACCTGCGCCTGCACTGGAAAAAGGGGTTACTCGGCGGGGTGGGCACCATGGGCTCTTACGGTCTGGCGCTTTGGGCCATGACGCAGGCACCGCTGGCGGTGGTCGCGGCGCTGCGTGAAACCTCGATTCTTTTCGGGGCGCTGATCGCGTTTGTCCTTTTAAAAGAGAAGGTTGCGGGCCTGCGCATCGCGGCGGCGCTGGGTATTGCCGCCGGAGCCATTCTGCTGCGCCTGGCGTAAATCACTGGCAACATTAGTTGCCGTTCTTGTTTACAAATCCTGCCTTTCCCGGTTTTTTCATTCACCACGACAATGCTTAAATTGTCATCTCTCTGTGGTAGATTCCTCGCGCATTTATGGGAATGCTCAGTCACTTATTCTTCATTTTTCTCTTTTGGCAAAAGTATTCAGCGACATGAAAAAACAAAGGAACGTTAACTTATTGTTGATGCTGGTGTTACTGGTGGCCGTCGGTCAGATGGCGCAAACCATCTACATTCCGGCGATTGCCGACATGGCAAAGGAATTGAACGTCCGCGAGGGCGCGGTGCAGAGCGTGATGGCAGCCTACCTGCTGACCTATGGCGTTTCGCAGCTCTTTTACGGCCCGCTGTCTGACCGCATCGGGCGTCGCCCGGTGATCCTGGTGGGCATGAGCATTTTCATGGTGGCGACGGTGATTGCCATTACCACGCACAGCCTGACCGTACTGATTGCCGCCAGCGCCCTGCAGGGCGTCGGGACCGGCGTCGGTGGGGTGATGGCGCGAACCTTACCGCGCGATATGTATCAGGGCACCCAGCTCCGTCATGCCAACAGCCTGTTGAATATGGGTATTCTGGTCAGCCCGCTTCTCGCCCCGCTGATTGGCGGCCTGCTGGACACGATGTGGTCCTGGCGCGCCTGCTACGCCTTCCTGCTGGTTCTGTGCGTGATTGTCACCTTCAGCATGGCGCGCTGGATGCCGGAAACGCGCCCGCAGGACGCGCCGCGCACGAAGCTTATCACCAGCTATAAAACGCTGTTCGGCAACGGGTCGTTTACCTGCTACCTGCTGATGCTGATCGGCGGCCTGGCGGGCATTGCGGTGTTTGAAGCCTGTTCCGGCGTGCTGCTGGGCGCGGGTCTGGGCCTGAGCAGCATGGTAGTGAGTATTCTGTTTATTCTGCCGATCCCGGCGGCGTTCTTCGGCGCGTGGTTTGCCGGACGCCCGAACAAACGCTTCTCCACCCTGATGTGGCAGTCGGTGATCAGCTGTCTGCTGGCGGGTCTGATGATGTGGATACCGGGGCTGTTTGGCGTGATGACGGTCTGGACGCTGCTCATCCCGGCAGCGCTGTTCTTCTTCGGCGCGGGGATGCTGTTCCCGCTGGCGACCAGCGGCGCGATGGAGCCGTTCCCGTTCCTCGCTGGCACGGCTGGCGCGCTGGTAGGCGGTTTGCAGAATATCGGCTCCGGCGCGCTGGCCTGGCTCTCGGCCATGATGCCGCAGACCGGGCAGGCTAGTTTGGGCCTGCTGATGACGCTGATGGGGCTGCTGATTTTACTGTGCTGGCTGCCGCTGGCGTCGCGTGTTCCGCATCACGAGCAGCCGGTTTAACCGCATGATGGCCCGGCTTCTCGCCGGGCTTTTCACAAACGGGCGCAATCATCGCCTGCAACAACGGCTCCGGCGCGGGCCGCCAGGCCCCCTCTTCCCCGTCGTAAAACTGGAAATCCGCGTTCAGCGCATACGGGATTTTCGCCTTTTGCAGCTCGCAGGCCATAAAGGTGGAGAACGCCATTTGCGAAGCGGTTGGCGTAAGGTGGTTTGACTCTCCCACGCCCCAGCCCCCGACCCAGCTCACGTGTCCGGTTTTTTGCTGCCAGCGCAGCGCGGTATTGATGCGATTATGGATAGCCGCTTTCTCCGCCGCCGTGCCGGACGTCCACGGATATTTACCGCTATTTTTCAGCGGCCCCCACGGGAAAATATGCCACTCCGCCAGCAGGTAGTTTTGGCTGTGCGCGGGCAGCTTCAGGCTGGATAAATCCTCCGGCGCGGCGCGCAGGCGTGGCGCAATAAAGATCATCCGCTGCGGGTCCATGTCGTGGATCGCTTTAATGGTTTTTTCATATACCCGGTTTAGCGACGCGAGGTTGTGGTTAAGCTTGTCGGCTGGCTCATAAATGAGATCAAAACCCAGCAGCGGATAGCTCTGACCGAAATAGTGCGCCACGGCAATCCACCAGTTAATCGTCTCTTTCTCGTTATCGGCTTTCGGGTCGTTTTTATACTCATCAGCCTGATAAGCGATAATCGGGATCACGCCATACTGCTCGCAGGCTTCCACCAGCTTGCGCAGGTGAATTAGCCGCGCTTCCGTCGGCTCATCGGCGACGCGAATGCGCACGTGGGTAATGCCTTTTGCACGAAAATCGCGTACTACCAGCGGGTCGAATTCGCGTATGCCGCGCTCGGTGCGCGCCCAGTCCACATCCATCCCGACGCCCAGCTGCTGCGCATAACGGGCAGCCGTCAGCGGCGGCTCAGCGGCAATCGCCCAGCCGGAAGAGATCAGTAATGCACAGGCAATAAAAGGCTTTAACACGGTTTACCCTGGATAAATCGAAAGCATTACCTGTATTTAGCACGCTTTTTCACATTTCGTGTAGAGCGAAAGCGTAATAATTCTTCAACCTGCCAGTTCTCTCAGCCAGCCGATAAAGGCGTCTATTTTCGGCCACTGTCGGCCAGAGAGCGTCGAGATATAGTAGTGCTGATGGCATTTCAGGGTCTTTTCACCAAACGGGGCGATAAGCTCGCCCCGTTCGAGCCGTTTCTGCACCAGCCGCTTTCTGCCCATCGCGACGCCGACGTGGTTGATGGCCGCAATAATCGCTAAATCGGAACGATCGAAACCAATACCCGACGATGGCGGCATATTCACCGCAAAATGTTGCGCCCAGCTCAGCCACTCATCCGTACCGGAATCGTTGCTCCAGGCCTGACGGTCGTGCAGCAGCGTGCAGTGGCTGAGGTTATCGGGGTTTTTCAGCAGCTCATGCTCGCGGGCATACTTCGGCGAGCAGACGGGCAAAATCTCCTCGTCCATCAGGAAGTGATGAGAGAGGTGGTTTGGCGGCGTATCGTCGAAATAGAGCGCCAGATCGACGCCCGTTCGCTGCATATTGACGTAATCATTGCCGGTCAGGATGGTGAGTGAAATCGACGGATAGCGGCGGGTAAAGTCCCCCAGCATGGGCACCAGCCAGCACTGAGCGATCGACGGCCGGGAGTAGACCGTCAGCGTGCCGGACAGCGCCTGGTTTTTGATGTCCAGGATCTCCTGATTCAGGGTGTCGAGGGACGACTTAAGCGTCCAGTAAACACGCTTTCCCTCCTGCGTCAGCTCAACTTTACGGTGCGAGCGGACGAACAGCTGAATGCCCAGCTCCTCTTCCAGCAGGTTGATGCGGTGGCTCACCGCGCTTGGGCTGAGCGACAGCTCCTCCGCCGCCAGGGCGAAAGACTCATGCCGGGCGGCCACTTCAAAGGTGTACATTTTCGACAGCTGCCAGCCGTTTAACAGGCGGTTTCTGGCTTCATTCGCATCGGTCATCACAATTCTCACGCGAGTTTTCTGCGCTCAGCATACCGCTCAAGGGTGAATTTATGTGAACCTAATACGAATTAAGTGCGCTTTTTAGACCGCAGTCACTCAGTTGATCCAATCTGGCTCACCTGAACGCCAATTTATATCGTTTGTCAGCCCACGCCGTTTTTTCGTCCAATACCCACAGATGACATAAGGGTGAGGTGAGATATGGGATCTCAGGTCTGGGTTGTGGCAACGCTGCTGGTCAGCATTGTGTTAATTGTTTTAACCATCGTTAAGCTGAAGTTTCACCCGTTCCTCGCGCTGCTGCTGGCGAGCTTTTTCGTCGGCGCGATGATGGGGATGAGCCCGCTGGATATGGTGAATGCCATTGAGAGCGGAATTGGCGGTACGCTGGGCTTCCTGGCGGCGGTGATTGGTCTGGGCACCATTCTCGGCAAGATGATGGAAGTCTCCGGCGCGGCCGAGCGCATCGGGATCGCACTGCAGCGCTGCCGCTGGCTATCCGCAGACGTGATTATGGTGCTGGTGGGTCTTATCTGCGGGATCACGCTGTTCGTGGAAGTGGGTGTGGTACTGCTGATCCCGCTGGCGTTTTCCATCGCCAAAAAGACCAACACGTCGCTGCTCAAGCTGGCCATTCCGCTCTGTACCGCGCTGATGGCGGTGCACTGCGTGGTGCCGCCGCATCCGGCCGCGCTGTTTGTGACCAATAAATTAGGCGCGGACGTCGGAACGGTCATTGTCTACGGTTTGATGGTAGGCCTGATGGCCTCGCTGGTCGGCGGCCCGCTGTTCCTGAAACTGCTCGGCAACCGTCTGCCGTTTAAACCGGTTCCGGCGGAATTTTCAGACCTGAAGGTGCGGGAAGAGCACACCCTGCCGTCGCTGGGCGCCACGCTGTTCACGGTGCTGCTGCCGATTGCCCTGATGCTGGTGAAAACCATTGCCGAGCTGAATATGGCAAAAGAAGGCACGCTGTATACGCTGCTGGAGTTTATCGGCAACCCGATCACCGCGATGTTTATCGCCGTGTTTGTCGCCTACTACCTGCTGGGGATACGCCAGCATATGGGCATGGGCACGATGCTGACGCACACCGAGCACGGCTTCGGCTCTATCGCCAACATTTTGCTGATTATCGGCGCGGGCGGCGCGTTTAACGCCATCCTGAAAACCAGCGGGCTGGCAGACTCGCTGGCGCATATTCTCTCGAACCTGCACATGCACCCTATCCTGCTCGCCTGGCTGGTGGCGCTGGTTCTGCATGCCGCCGTCGGCTCCGCGACGGTGGCGATGATGGGCGCGACGGCGATAGTCGCGCCGATGCTGCCGCTCTATCCGAACGTGAGTCCGGAGATCATCACCATTGCCATCGGTTCCGGCGCCATTGGCTGCACGATCGTGACCGATTCCCTCTTCTGGCTGGTGAAGCAATACTGCGGCGCGACCCTGAATGAGACCTTCAAATACTATACGACGGCGACGTTTATCGCCTCGGTGCTTGCACTTGGCGGCACATTCCTGCTTTCCTTCATTATCTGAGCGCGAAGAGACGTATTATGGAAAACGCAACTATCACTACTTTAACCGCACAGTTTCCTCTGGTTGAGGATCTGATCGCCCTGAAAGAAACCACCTGGCTTAACCCGCGCACCACGACGCTTGCAGAAGGGTTGCCCTATGTCGGGCTGACCAAAGACGACGTGGACGACGCGCACGCGCGCCTCAACCGCTTCGCGCCGTATCTGGCGAAAGCCTTCCCGGAAACGGCGGCAACGGGCGGGATTATCGAATCCGAACTGGTCGCGATCCCGGCGATGCAAAAGCGGCTGGAGAGAGAATCTGGTAAGCCTATTCCCGGCACGCTGCTGCTGAAAAAAGACAGCCATCTGCCGATTTCCGGCTCGATTAAAGCGCGCGGCGGCATCTATGAGGTGCTGACCCATGCGGAAAAACTGGCGCTGGAAGCCGGGTTGCTGAGCATAGACGACGACTACAGCATTCTGCTGGAGCCGCGCTTTAAGGACTTCTTCAGCCAGTACAGCATTGCGGTAGGCTCAACCGGCAACCTCGGGATGTCCATCGGCATTATGAGCGCACGCATCGGCTTTAAGGTGACGGTGCATATGTCCGCCGACGCCCGAGAGTGGAAGAAAGCCAAACTGCGCAGCCACGGCGTCATCGTCGTGGAATATGAGCAGGATTACGGCGTGGCGGTGGAGCAGGGACGAAAAGCGGCGGAAAGCGATCCGAACTGTTCCTTCATTGACGATGAAAACTCCCGCACCCTTTTCCTGGGCTACGCCGTTGCAGGCGAGCGGCTGAAGGCGCAATTTGCCGAACAGGGCCGCGTGGTGGATGCGGACCATCCTCTGTACGTTTACCTGCCGTGCGGCGTCGGCGGCGGCCCCGGCGGCGTAGCATTTGGCCTGAAGCTGGCCTTTGGCGATAACGTCCACTGCTTCTTCGCGGAGCCAACGCACTCCCCGTGCATGCTGCTTGGCGTCTACACCGGCCTGCACGATGAGATCGCGGTGCAGGATCTGGGCATTGATAACGTGACGGCGGCGGACGGGCTGGCGGTAGGACGCGCCTCCGGCTTCGTGGGCCGCGCGATGGAGCGCCTGCTCGACGGGTTCTACACCCTTTCCGACCAGAGCATGTATGACATGCTCGGCTGGCTCGCTCAGGAGGAAGGGATCCGCCTGGAGCCGTCGGCGCTGGCGGGGATGGCCGGGCCGGTGCGCGTTCATTCGCATACCAACGTTACCCACCTGGTGTGGGCGACCGGCGGCGGAATGGTGCCGGAAGACGAGATGGCGAAGTATTTAGCAAAAGGCCGTTAATCGTAGGCCCGGTAAGGCGTAGCCGCCACCGGGCTTACAGGCTCAAAATTTGCTGAATATGGGTTACCGCAAACAGCAGCGACAGCGAGAGAACAGCGAGCGCGATCAGGAACTTATCCCGCATCGCTTTCGGCTGTACAAAATCGTTCTGCGCCACGTCCATCAGGTTACGGCTGCGGGTATAGCGCCATAAAATGATGGCCACCAGCGCCAGCACAACAATAGAAATCCAGAATGGCACCCCCGTGCGGTGCCAGTTGTGCTTAATCGCCAGGGCAATCAAAGCGCCATACCCCAGCAGCGTGCGCAGCCAGGCCAGCGACGTCCGCTCCGGCTGCAGGCCGGGGTCCGCCTCGCGCCGCGCTTTGCGGCTATCCGCCATAGAACACCAGCACCATCACCACGCCCGCCACCGTCAGCAGAATCGTGCTGATAATCAGCAGCCCGCGCGTATAGGGCAGATCCTGCTTCAGACGCATCGCCTTCTCATTGCGCAGCCAGCGCAGGTAGCCGTAAATCGCCAGCACGCCCGCAAACAGGCACAGCAGCAGCGCCAGCACTTCACGGATCGGCGGCGTGGCGAAATCGGGCGCGAGCTGGTCGAGGCCGACGCCGGCGGCAAGAAAGCCCAGCGCGGTGCGGATCCACGCTAAAAAAGTGCGTTCATTAGCCAAAGAGAAGCGGTAGTCCGGCGCTTCGCCGAGGCGGGAAATTTTCATGAGGGTTCCTTGTCGTGCTCCAGGCAGGCTTCAGCATAGCGTAAATCGACAAGGACAAGGAGACCGGCATCGGGCGATGCCGGTCAGGACGATTAGTGCAGCGCTGGCCAGAAGTCCTTATTGGCCTCGATCAGGTCATCCAGAATCGCTTTCGCGACGGACGCGCTCGGCACGGTTTTCGACAGGGTGATCGCCTGCCAGAGTTTCTGGTACGAGCGCTGCTCCCAGGCATCCACCACCAGTTTTTCCACCGCCACCTGCTGGCTCATCAGCCCTTTCTGGAAGTGTGGAATATCGCCCACCGTAAGCGGCTCTGGGCCGTTATGGCCTACCAGGCAAGGGATCTCCACCATCGCGTCGGCATCAAAGTTATGGATGGCCCCGTTGTTTGGCACAATCAGCAGCATCCGCTCCTGGGTGTTGAAGGCAATCGCCGTCGCCAGATCGACGATGTACGACGCATGTTCGTCGATTTCCAGCTCACCGGCGGCGGAGTGACCGGCTTCAATAATCGCCCGGCAGGCGCTGAACACGTGCTTTTCACGGTGATCCATGACCTCATTGGCGCGGGTGCGTTCCGGGTTGGAGTGGGCGACCACGTAGTCCGGGAACAGGTAATACTTCAGGTAGGTGTTTGGCATGGTATCCGGATCAAGCGCCTGTACGTCTCTGGCTTTGGCAAAGGTATCGTTCCAGCTCGCTTCGGTATGCGCATCTTCCGAAGGCGGCACATAGCCGTTTTTCGCCACGTATTCGCGCAGTTTCGGCATCAGATCGTTGCCGTTGAGATCTTCAATCGACGTCCACCAGCCGAAGTGGTTCAGGCCGTAGTAGCGCACGCGCATCTCTTTGCGGTTTTTCAGGCCGACAATCTGCGCCATGCGCCCTTCAATGCCGATCGGCATATCGCAGATGTTGAGGATTTTGGCGTTCGGACGCAGGCGGCGCGTGGCTTCCGCGACAATCGCCGCCGGGTTGGAATAGTTCAGCATCCACGCGTTCGGGGAGTACTGCTGCATATAATCAACCAGCTCCAGCACGCCGCCGATAGAGCGCATGCCGTAGGAGATGCCGCCCGGTCCGCAGGTTTCCTGGCCCAGCACGCCGTGGCGCAGCGGGATTTTTTCATCTTTTTCACGCATCGGGTATTTGCCCACGCGGATATGCGCCATCACGAAATCCACGTCGGTAAACGCCGCTTTAGGATCGGTGGTGTAGCTGAATTCAATCTCCGGCGCCTGCTCCCTGAGGATGATTTTGCACGCTTCGGCGATGGTCTCTTGACGTGCGCCGTCGTTGTCATAGAACTTCAGCGCGCGCAGCGGGAAACGGTCACGGTTGGCTAACAGCATCAGGACGATACCAGGCGTAAAGGTGCTGCCGCCGCCTGCAATAACAACTGAGAATTTTTTCATGATATAGCCTCTGTCAGGGTGGTTTGTTCATTTGTTAAAGGGGTTTTCATCAGCGATTCCAGCTGGTCGCGCACCTGAGGAACGTGCAGGCCGACAATCACCTGAATGCCGTTGCCGCGTCGCACCACGCCGTGGGCGCCGAGGGCTTTGAAGACGTCATCGCTTTGGGTTTTCGCCATATCCACCAGCGCAATGCGCAAGCGGGTGGCGCAGTTGTTGATGCTTTCGATGTTGGCCGCGCCGCCGAGAGCCTGCAGGAATCCGGCGGCCTGCCCTACCTGCTGGCTGGCCGCCGCCGGGGCGGTGGTTTGCCCGCGCGCCGCCTTATAGTCGGCCTTGCTGTAGAGTTTGATTTCGCTCTCTTCCCGGCCCGGCGTTTTCAGGTTCAGACGTTCGATCAGCGTTTTGAAGACCACGAAGTAAATCCCGGTGAAGCAGACGCCAATGCCGATCTGGGTGAATACCGTCGAGGCGTGGTTGTGGAACATTGGGATCCAGTTTTGCGGCAGGAACTGGTCCAGCAGGCCGCCGCCCATGTTCCCGACCACGCCAAAGGCGTACATCACCGTTGCCATAGTCGCCGCCAGCACGGCGTGCACGGCAAACAGCAGCGGCGAGATAAACAGGAAGGTGAACTCAAGCGGTTCAGTGATGCCCACCAGCACGGCGGTGAGCGTGGCCGGGACCAGCAGCCCCGCCACCTTGACGCGGTTTTCCGGCGACGCGGTATACCAGATCGCCAGCGCAATCCCGACCGAGCCAAACACTTTTGAGTTGCCGTGCAGCGCGAATCCGCCTTCCGGGAAGAGGGTTTTCAGCGGCAGGGTGCTCTGGCTGAATTCCTGCAGGTGCTGTGCCCAGTAGACCTGAATGCCGCCTTCTACCGCCGCCGGGCCGAAGATGAACGGACCGTAGACGAAGTGGTGCAATCCGGTTGGGATCAGAATGCGTTCCAGGAAGGTATACACCCACACGCCCAGCGCACCGGCGGAGCGCAGAAACGCCTGCAGGGACTCAATGCCCATCTGCACTTTCGGCCAGCCCAGCAGCGTCAGCCAGGCGCAGGGGATCATGACGAAGAACGCGAGGATAACGACAAACGAGCTGCCCTGGAAAATCCCCAGAAACACCGGCAGCGGCTTGTCGAAGTAGCGGTTGTGGATGGCGGTGACGATGCCTGAGATCACAATGGCACCGATGATGCTGGTATCGAGCGTTTTGATACCGGCAATCATCGCCAGCCCGCTTCCGGCCGTCGGTTCGGCGGAGAAGTCGACGCCGAAGAAGTGGCCCCAGGTCATCCCCATCGCGTTAATAAAGTAGTTCCAGGTCAGGAAGCTAATCAGCACCGCAAGACAGGCGCGGCCCTGCGCCTGCTTCGCCAGGCCAATCGGTAAGCCAACGGCAAAAATCAGCGGCATATTGCGAAACACCGCCCAGCCGCCCTCTTCAATGATGTGAACAATCTGCGCGAAAAGATGATCGGGGGCCGTTAAGGCTTCGCCGACAAACAGCGGGTTGCGAAGCATGATGGCGATTCCCACCACGATCCCGGCGAACGGAAACAGCAACACCGGGGTAAACATGGCACCGCCAAAACGTTGTATTTGACTGAGCATTTTTAAATCCTCATGAAACAACCTGTAGGGGTAGAGGCCTTTATGGTTTTTTGCTGGCCTGAGGTGAGCATAAGAAGTTACTGATGCGCGAACATGGCGTGCCGCTGCGATTCGTGATCGCATTCATGGTTTTATTTTGACCAATCAGGTCTACTTTTTGACGTAAATATGGACATGTCAGAACGCAATCCACACCCTGATAACGGCAGAGAGGTCTACTGGTGATCTACAAATCCATTGCTGACAGATTGCGGCTGCGGCTGAATTCGTCGGACTACAACGTCGGCAGCCCGCTGCCCGGCGAAAAAGCGCTGGCGCAGGAGTTCGGCGTGGCGCGAATGACCATCCGCAAGGCGCTGGATCTGCTGGTGAGCTGGGGGCTGGTTGAGCGTCGGCACGGCAGCGGAACCTTTGTCTCACGCAAAGACGTTCACCACGAAACCACCAACCTGACCGGGCTGGTGGAGGTGCTGCGTCAGCAGGGAAAAGAGGTGCAGAGTAAGGTCTTACAGTTTGAAGTGATGCCCGCCCCGCCCGCCATCGCCAGCCAGCTGCGGATTCAGGTGGATGAACGGATCTACTTTTCCCGGCGGGTGCGCTACGTGGACGGGAAGCCGCTGATGCTGGAGGACAGCTTTATGCCGGTGAAGCTGTTCCGCAATCTGTCGCTGGCGCATCTTGAGGGGTCTAAGTTTGATTACATCGAGAAGGAGTGCGGGATCACCATCAGCGGCAACTACGAGAGCCTGACGCCGGTGCTGGCAGATAAAACGCTGGCCGGTTATATGAACCTGCCGGAACAGACGCCGCTGCTGCGAATTACCTCTCTCTCCTACAGCGACAGCGGCGAGTTCCTCAATTATTCCGTGATGTTCCGAAATACCAGTGATTACCAGGTGGACTACCATCTGCGGCGCATCCACCCGGATGACCTGCTAGCTCATCCCCCAGAACAGCACCGCCAGTAGCTGCGGGGTGATGATGCGCAGGAACATCACCAGCGGATAGACGGTGGCATAGGAGAGCGCGGCCGCACCGCTGGTGGTGTGCAGGTTGTTGGCAAAAGCCAGCGCTGGCGGATCGGTCATGGAGCCCGCCAGCATCCCGCACAGCGTCAGGTAGTTCATTTTGGCGAACATCCGCGCCAGTATTCCCACCGTCAACAGCGGGATCGCCGTGATAAAGATGCCGTAGCCTACCCAGCTCATCCCTTCGCCCTTGACCAGGGTATCGACAAAATCACCGCCGGATTTCAGGCCGACCACCGCCAGGAACAGCACGATGCCCAGCTCGCGCAGCGCCAGGTTGGCGCTCGGCGGCATAAACCAGTAGAGCTTGCCGATACAGCCGATACGCCCGAGGATCAGCGCCATAATCAGCGGCCCGCCCGCCAGGCCCAGCTTGAGCGCCACCGGGAAGCCCGGCACGTACACAGGAATAGAACCGAGCAGCACGCCGAGCCCGATACCGATAAACACCGGCAGCATCTGCACCTGCTGCAGTTTTTGCTGGGCGTTACCCACCATATCCGCCACGGCGTCGATGGACGACGGGCGCCCGACCAGGTTGAGGATATCCCCGAACTGCAGGCTGGCCTCCGGGCTGGCGACCAGTTCAACACCCGCACGGTTAAGGCGAGAGATCACCACGTCATAGCGCTCTTTTACCTGCAGATCGCGTATTTTCTTGCCAAGAACGTGTTCGTTAGTCACCACAACGCGTTCCACGCGCATATCGGTGCCGCGGGTTGAGAGTGAAGTATCCACTTCCTGGCCAATCACCAGCCGCGCGTTGTTTAAATCCCCGGGCTGCCCGACCAGGTGCAGCAGATCGCCCTGCCGAATGACGGTGCCGGGCGCGGGCACCATCAGCATATCGTCACGCTTGAGGCGGGAGCAGATGATATTGGCGCTGTTGAGGATCGGCACGTCCTGAATCGCCATATTGTTCAGGTTGGGGTTATCGACCCGAATGTTGATGGTTTTGATCGGCATATGGCCGTTGGTGAGCGTGGTTTCGTGGTCCTTTGCCTCTTTGTCGACGTTAATGCGAAACAGGACGCGTACCAGCCACATGGAAAGCAGAATGCCGCAAATCCCAAACGGGTAGGCCATGGCGTAGCTCATCCCCATCTGGTCGACGATGCCGGGTTCGATACCCAAATCGCGCAGGATTTGCTGCCCGGCGCCGAGCGCAGGCGTGTTGGTAACCGCCCCGGAGAAAATGCCCAGCACCACGGGAAGCGGGATATCGAAGATTTTGTGCAGAATTGCGGTGACCAGCCCGCCCATCACCACTATGCCGAGGGCAAACAGGTTGAGCCGTAATCCGGAGACCCGAAGTGAGGCGAAAAAGCCCGGTCCCACCTGAATACCGATGGTATAAACGAAGAGGATCAGGCCGAACTCCTGAGTGAAGTGGAGCATTTCGGCGCTGAGGACCAGCCCGAGCTTGTCGGCGAAGTGCCCGACAAAAATGCCGCCAAACAGCACCCCGCCTATCCCAAACCCGACGCCACGGATTTTGATATTCCCTATCCACAGGCCAACAACAGCGACCAGGGCCAACACGCTTACGGTTAACGCGATATCACTCATGATCCACTTCCTGTGCATAACCTTAGTTATGCTAAGGATTCTCTCAGAGCCGGATGCGATTGTATGGGCGATGGCGCACAAAAAAGCCCTGCCGGGGCAGGGCTTTATCTTTTCACCCTCTCCCTACAGGAGAGGGCCGGGGTGATGGCATCAGCCCGCACGCTATTAGCTATTCAACGCAGGCCGCTCGCTAATGGCGATACGCTGCGGCGCGATGGCTTCCGGCACGTTGCGGATCAGGTCGATATGCAGCAGACCGTTGGTAAACGTTGCGCCGGACACTTCCATATGGTCTGCCAGGGTAAAGCTCAGGCTAAACGGCTGATTAACCAGCCCCTGATGCAGGCATTTGGTCTCGGTCTCTTGTTTTTCCGGCGTACCTTTCACGGTCAGGCGAGTGCCTTCAAGCTGGATGTCCAGATCGTCCTGGCGGAAACCGGCAAGCGCAAGGGTGATGCGATAGTGGTTATCGTCGCTTTTTTCGATGTTGTACGGCGGAAACGTCTGTTGCTCGGTGGTGCTTTGCAGGGCGTTAGCCAGTTTGTCAAAACCAATCCACTGACGCAGCAGGGGGGATAAATCGTAGTTACGCATACTAAATCTCCTTCTGAGAAGCGAGTTCGGCACAGTGTAATTTTGTGCACAGTTGTTCCTGCAAATCCTGATGGATTCGCATATGCTCCCGTTACGGCAAGCAAGTCTGGGTGGGCCGCTTACGCGACCCGCGTAATTAGTTAATTTCGATACGACGCGGTTTTTTCTCTTCCGGAATCACACGTTCCAGTTCGATAAACAGCAGGCCGTTAACCAGGTTCGCGCCTTTAACATGAATGTTCTCGGCTAACTGGAACTTGCGTTCAAAGTTGCGCTCGGCGATGCCCTGATAAAGATAGGTACGTTCTTTCTGCTCGGCCGTATGGGAACCTTTCACCACCAGCAGGTTGTCCTGCGCGGTGATCTCCAGTTCGTTTTCTGCAAAACCGGCGACGGCAATAGCGATGCGGTAGTGGTTTTCGTCAACCAGCTCAACATTGTATGGAGGGTAGCCGTTGCTCTGGCTTTGGTTATTTTCTAAATGGTTAAACAGGCGGTCAAAACCAATTGCAGAACGGTATAGCGGAGAAAGATCGAAGTTACGCATAAATAAAACTCCTGAAATCAGCGAGAAATTGTAGCCTTCCACCATGGACAGGCCTTTGCGCCCCCGAACACCCATCAGGCGAGTTCGTTATCGGGCCACATTCTTAAAATGGGTCTGCAATCGGGCTTTTCAAGAACGACAGCTGCACTTTTTTTTGCACTTTCCTGCATCTCGCTTAGACTGGGACAACAGCACAAAGGGTTAAATTGCGATGGCTGCCACAGTGCGGGGTTATCGGGCTATCCATTTTGGATAAGGCTCGCTATAACCCTGAGTTGCAGGTCTATGCAGTGCCATTAACGATGACTGAGTGATGATGAAAAATGTTCTGATAAAGCTGACGACGTTCAGCGGGGTAGTTTTACTTTGCGGGTGTTCGAGCGTGATGTCTCACACCGGCGGTAAAGAAGGAACATATCCGGGGACGCGCGCCAGCGCGGCGATGCTCTCCGATGACGATACAAACTGGGGCACCAAATCCCTGGTTATCCTGGATATGCCGTTTACGGCCGTGGCGGATACGCTTCTGCTGCCGTGGGATATGTTTCGTAAGGACAACTCCGTACGCTCGCGTGTAGAGAAAAGCGAGCAGGAAAATCTGGCGACAAACGCCGTCATCCCGCCCGCTGAAATGCCTCCACGCTAGTACTGCGCGGTTTCCGTCACCCAAAGCTGACGGAAACCGGCTGTCTCCTCCATCCACGCAATAACGCGCCCGTCAGGGGAAAACACGACCGCATCAGCAGACGGTGGGTTGCCATGATCGGACGTCAAAAACGTCACCTCTCCGGTCCGTGCGTCGCAGCAGGCGATCCGATTTTCGAGCACAAACCCCAGACTGTCGCCCGCAGGATGCCAGTTAAATGCTGACTGAATATCACTCCCGGTACGCGTCAACTGGCGCGGCTCGCCGCCCTCAGGAGAGATCAGCCACAGCTGCACAATGCCGTTATCATCCCGCATCAGAAACGCAATCTGCGTCCCCTGCGGGTTGCTGCGAACCCAGTGACGCGGCACGTTCACCAGGCCCGGGTACGCCCTCTGATGCGTAAAGGTCAAACGACGCTGATTCACACCCGCAGGCGGCGCAGGCAGGGTCTCCGTCGTGCCCTGTAGCGGCGCATCGCCCGCACGCTTCCAGCCCTGCTCGTCTTTCGGCAGGTCGACGATAAACAGTTCGGGTACTTTTTCGCCCTGCGCGGAAAGGGTATCGCCGATAAACGCCAGCCTGCCGTTGCCCACCCAGCCCTCTTCGTAAGCGCGGTTGATTTCATCGCTGCCCGGCCGTGGGTTGTGCGTGGTGCGGCTAACCAGCACGCTCCAGAAGGTTCCCGAATATTCACGGGGGTGGTTCCCCTGCGGGTTCACCGGGCCGTAAGGCGCAGCCACGCCGACGTTGCGTAAATCAAGTTTAGGATCGCGCTCGTGCAGAACATGGTCGTTATAGGTAAAGCTGACGAGCTGCCCGTTCGGGCTGAAGACATGGACGTGGCTGCCGCCGCGCAGCGCGCCTGCGGTGTAAGGCGCTGTGATATCCATCGCGTCTAGGTTGCTCACCTGACCGTTTTGTGCAACCACTCCCTGACGATGATGAAAATCGTAGTGCCAGTCCGCATCCGGGTTTTTCGGGCCGTGGATAAAGACATATTTCTCTTCTGCAGGATGAACGGTCACCACGCCGACATGCGCGCCGTCAGTCGCGCGATAAACCACCTCTACCTCACCCGTCGCGACATTGACCCGTTCGATGGTTTCACCGGTGAACGACGCACCGGACGGGCGCACGTCGTAGACCAGCCACTGGCTGTCCGGCGTCCAGGTATTGATGTTGGTCAGCTGGTGGTTGCGGGAAGCGAAGGTGATTTGTTTCATGAGGATACCCTGATGCGCAGTTATCGCATCAGGGTATCGCAAGCGGGTTTTTAGTTCAGCACAAACTTCTCGATGGCATAAGCCACGCCGTCTTCGAGGTTGGATTTGGTCACGAAGTTAGCCACTTCTTTCACCGATGGGATCGCGTTATCCATCGCCACGCCCATACCGGCGAATTCAATCATCGCGATGTCATTTTCCTGGTCGCCCAGCGCCATGATCTCGTCCTGTTTAATGCCCAGCGCATCGGCCAGTGATTTGACACCGGTGCCTTTATTGACGCGTTTATCGAGGATTTCGAGGAAGTACGGTGCGCTTTTCAGCACGGTGTACTTCTCTTTTACCTCCGCCGGAATGCGCGCAATCGCTTTATCCAGGATCTCCGGCTCGTCGATCATCATCACTTTCAGGAACTGCGTCGCCGGGTCCATTTTCTCCGCTTCACAGAACACCAGCGGAATGGTCGCAACGTAGGATTCATGTACCGTGTAGTAGCTGATATCGCGGTTGGCGGTATAGAGCGTATTGCGATCGAGCGCGTGGAAGTGGGAACCCACTTCACGGGACAGTTTTTCCAGGAACAGATAGTCATCGTAGCTCAGCGCGGTTTGCGCAACCGTACTGCCATCTGCGGCTTTCTGCACCAGCGCGCCGTTATAGGTGATGCAGTAGTCGCCCGGCTGATTCATGTGCAGCTCTTTCAGGTAGCTGTGTACACCCGCATACGGACGCCCCGTGGTCAGGACCACATTCACGCCCTTAGCGCGCGCCGCGGCGATCGCGTTTTTAACGGCTGGAGAGATGGTGTGGTCTGGCAGCAGCAGCGTGCCGTCCATGTCGATTGCAATGAGTTTGATAGCCATGAGTTCCCCGGAATAAATGAGTGCTGCCTCATGCTAACGCGATTAAGCACACAAAAATAGAGCTATATTGCGCAACAGGAATGCCCCTTTTACGCTTATTCCGGGGAACAAAGGCTTACTCGCGGGTGAGCACAATTTTACCGAACGCGCCGCGATCCAGATGTTCAAACGCCTGTTCAAGCTCGTTAAAACGGTAGCGATGCTCAATCACCGGCTTCAGCCCCGTGACGTCAACAGCGCGGACAAAATCTTCCAGCGCCCGGCGGTGCCCCACGCCAATCCCCTGAATGACGGGGGATTTCAGCAAAAGTTCGCCAGCAGAGAGGGTAATCTCCGTCCCGGCCAGCACGCCAATGACGGAGATACGTCCGTGAACGGCAACGGCGCGCAGGGAATGCTTCAGATTCTCTCCACCGACGGTTTCAATAATATGGTCGATACCGCGATCCTGCGTGAGCGCCAGCGTATTTTCAGCCCAGTCGCCTTTCAGCCGGTTGATGCCGTGGCTGGCCCCCAGCGTTTTGGCCAGCGCCAGTTTCTCATCGCTCCCCGAGGTGACAAACACCTCCGCGCCGTGCGCTTTTGCAATCTGAAGGGCGAATATCGCCACGCCGCCCGTGCCCTGCACCAGCACCGATTGCCCGGCGCGGAGCTGGCCGCGTTCCACCAGCGCAAACCAGGCGGTAAGCCCTGCGCAGGGTAAGGTGCTGGCCTCGGCGTCATCCAGGGTCTCCGGAGAGGCCACCAGCGCGTCTTCCTTCACAATCACATGCTCGGACAGCATGCCCTGGAAGTATCCACCGGACGTTTTATAGGGCAGATTGCGCGCGTCCGCCTGCGGCTTACCGTCGATCCACTCCGGGAAGAAGGTTGAGATGACGCGCGCGCCGGGCTGGAAGCGCGTAACGCCTTCACCAATGCTGTCCACCACGCCCGCCATGTCAGACGCCGGGGTAAACGGGAAGGAAAGCGGGATCGGCATTGTGCCTTCAACAACCATTTTATCGCGATAGTTAAGCGCAACGGCATTTACCCTTACGCGCACTTCACCCGGACCTGGCTGTGGAACGGGCGCCTGAGTCAGCTGGAGGTTCTCGCGCCCGAGGGCATCCATGGACCAGCGTTGCATTGTCTCTGTCATTTTATTTCTCCTGCCATCAGATAAGCTTTAGTCCTGACAGTCTACCGTTGACTAAAGGTCGCCAGTGGCGATAAGTTTTCTCTTTATTGACGCCATAACAGATACAATCCATGACCGATACGCTGAAGGATATTCCTGTTTTCGTGGCCGCCGTTGAGGCGGGAAGTTTCGCGCAGGCCGCGATTCGCCTGCATTTGTCACGTTCGGCGGTCGGAAAAAGCATCGCTCGCCTCGAACAGCGGCTTGGGGTACGTCTTTTTCAGCGCACCACCCGCAGCCAGAGTCTGACCGATAACGGCGCCCTTTTTTATGAACGCTGTCTGCGCGCGCTGGAGGAGATTCGGGGTGCGGAATCGCTGCTTGAAACGGGGAAACAGCAGGTCAGCGGCCGCCTGCGCGTTTCCATGCCGGTGCTGTTTGGTCGCCAGTGCGTCGCCCCCTTGCTGATAGCGCTGGCGCAGGAACACCCCGGGCTTGAACTGGAAATGTCATTCAGCGACCGCGTGGTGGATCTGGTTGAGGAGGGGTTTGATATGGCGGTGCGTAACGGCACGCTTCAGGACAGCAGCGTGCTGGTCGCCAGAAAGCTGGGAGAACACCGCATGGTGCTGTGCGCCGCGCCGGAGTATCTGCTGAAGAAAGGCCAGCCACAAAGCGTTAATGATTTATCCCAGCATACGGCCATTAACTATTTGAGCGCAGGCAGAGTGTTGTCCTGGCAGCTGATGGATAACGAAGGAACGTCGCACACCTTTACACCCCGATCGTCGCTCAATATGGATGATTTGCAGGCGATCTGCGACGCCGCGCTGGCCGGACACGGCATTGCATGGCTGCCCTGCTGGATGGTCGTCAAAGATATTCACCAGGGTAAACTCGTCCCGCTCCTGAAGCAGGCACCGGATGTGCATTTCAACGTTCATGCGGTGTGGCAGCAGACGCCGCATCTGCCGCTGAGGGTAAGAATAGCGATAGATACGCTGGCGAGCCGTTTACCGGCAGCGATGTCACTGGACCTTCCAGCGCCCATAAAAAAGCCGCGCTAAAAGCGCGGCCAGTTATCGTGCGGTATAACGACGATTAAATATCGATATTTGCCGCTTTCAGGGCGTTCTCTTCGATGAAGGCACGACGTGGTTCAACCGCATCGCCCATCAGGGTCGTGAACAGCTGGTCCGCGGCAATCGCGTCCTTAACGGTCACGCGCAGCATGCGGCGGCTTTCCGGATCCATGGTGGTTTCCCACAGCTGGTCCGGGTTCATTTCGCCCAGACCTTTATAGCGCTGGATCGCAAGACCACGACGAGACTCTTTCACCAGCCAGTCCAGCGCCTGCTCGAAGCTGGCTACCGGCTGACGACGTTCGCCACGCTCGATGAACGCATCGTCTTCGATCAGGCCACGCAGCGTCTCGCCGAGCGTGCAGATACGACGGTATTCCGGACCGGTCACAAACTCGTGCTCCAGCGGATAGTCGGTGTCAACGCCGTGGGTACGCACGCGAATAATAGGCTCGAACTGCTTATCGGCGTTCTGCTGGATATCGCATTTCCACATGCTGCCGTGCTGCTCTTTCTCGTTGAGATCGGTCACCAGGGCATTCACCCAGCGGGTCACGGTCTGCTCGTCGCTCAGATCGGCTTCGGTCAGGGTTGGCTGATAAACCAGCTCCTTCAGCAGCGTTTTCGGATAACGGCGTTCCATACGCGTAATCATTTTCTGCGTGGCGTTGAACTCGGACACCAGACGCTCCAGCGGCTCACCGGCCAGTGCAGGGGCGTGCGAGTTCGCGTGCAGGGTCGCGCCATCAAGGGCGATCGCGATTTGGTACTGATCCATCGCTTCGTCGTCTTTAATGTACTGTTCCTGCTTGCCTTTCTTCACCTTGTACAGCGGCGGCTGTGCAATGTAGACGTGACCACGCTCAACGATTTCAGGCATCTGACGATAGAAGAAGGTCAACAGCAGCGTACGAATGTGCGAGCCGTCGACGTCCGCATCGGTCATGATGATGATGCTGTGGTAGCGCAGTTTGTCCGGGTTGTACTCATCACGGCCGATGCCGCAGCCCAGCGCGGTAATGAGCGTCGCCACTTCCTGAGAAGAGAGCATCTTGTCGAAACGGGCTTTCTCAACGTTGAGGATTTTACCCTTCAGCGGCAGGATAGCCTGGTTCTTACGGTTACGGCCCTGCTTCGCAGAACCGCCCGCGGAGTCCCCTTCCACGAGGTACAGTTCGGACAGCGCCGGGTCACGTTCCTGGCAGTCAGCCAGTTTGCCCGGCAGGCCTGCTAAGTCCAGCGCGCCTTTACGACGGGTCATTTCACGGGCTTTACGCGCCGCTTCACGGGCACGCGCCGCATCAATAATTTTACCCACCACGATTTTCGCGTCGGACGGGTTTTCCAGCAGGTATTCGCTCAGCAGTTCGTTCATCTGCTGTTCAACCGCCGATTTCACCTCGGAAGAGACCAGCTTGTCTTTGGTCTGTGAGGAGAACTTCGGATCCGGCACCTTCACGGAGACAACGGCAATCAGGCCTTCACGGGCGTCATCACCGGTGGCGCTGACTTTTGCTTTCTTGCTGTAGCCTTCTTTGTCCATGTAGGCGTTCAGGGTACGGGTCATCGCCGCACGGAAGCCTGCAAGGTGCGTACCGCCGTCACGCTGTGGAATATTATTGGTGAAGCAGTAGATGTTTTCCTGGAAACCGTCGTTCCACTGCAGCGCCACTTCCACACCGATACCGTCTTTTTCGGTGGAGAAGTAGAAGATATTCGGGTGAATAGGCGTTTTGTTCTTGTTCAGATACTCAACGAACGCCTTGATACCGCCTTCGTAGTGGAAGTGGTCTTCTTTGCCGTCACGCTTGTCGCGCAGGCGAATAGAGACGCCGGAGTTCAGGAACGACAGTTCACGCAGGCGTTTCGCCAGGATGTCGTACTCGAATTCGGTGACGTTGGTGAAGGTTTCATGGCTCGGCCAGAAACGCACCATGGTACCGGTTTTGTCGGTATCGCCGGTAACGGCCAGCGGTGCCTGCGGCACGCCGTGCGTATAGAGCTGACGGTGAATTTTGCCTTCTCGCTGGATAACCAGCTCCAGCTTCTGCGACAGGGCGTTAACCACGGAGACGCCTACGCCGTGCAGGCCGCCGGAAACTTTATAGGAGTTATCGTCAAACTTACCGCCTGCGTGCAGCACGGTCATGATCACTTCCGCGGCAGAGACGCCCTCTTCCGGGTGAATACCGGTTGGGATGCCACGACCATCATCGGTGACGGAGACGGAGTTGTCCGCATGGATGGTGACCACGATGTCTTTACAGTGACCCGCGAGCGCTTCGTCGATAGCGTTATCTACCACCTCGAATACCATGTGGTGCAGACCGGTGCCGTCATCCGTGTCGCCGATATACATACCCGGGCGCTTACGCACCGCATCCAGCCCTTTCAGGACTTTGATACTGGAGGAGTCATAAGAATTCGACATCAACGTTTCTCGCTCATTTCAACTTGGGTTAATCCGTTATTTTACCCTTTTCCACGGTAAACATCTTCGAATTTTCGTCCGACATGTCTATAACGTGTTCAGCGCTAATGGCGCTGACGAAAACCTGCGACTGAGTGGCTTTTAAGCGGCTGGCAAGCAGCCCGCGCCGCGCGTCGTCAAGTTCCGAGGCAAAATCATCTATCAGGTACAGGCAGCGTCTTCCGCTCTCGCGTGTGAGAAACTCTCCCTGTGCCAGGCGCAGCGCACACATCAGGAGCTTGAGCTGCCCGCGCGACAGCGTGTCTTCCACCGGTGCACCGTCGGCACGAATGCGGAAATCCGCCTTGTGCGGGCCGTGCGCGGTGTAGGTCAACATGCGGTCACGCTCGAAGCTTCTCTCTAACACCTCGGCATAATCCGTCTCTTTCTCCCAGCCGCGCTGGAAAGAGAAGGTGAGAGAGAACTCGGGTAAAAACTGTTTGCAGGTGTCGGCCATGTCTTCGGCGATACCTGCGCTGTATTCGGCACGCCAGTTGCTGATTTGTTCCGCGAGAGGGATTAACTCCATGTCCCACGGACGCAGCTGGGCGTAACGGGTAACCTGGCGCAGTGCAGCGTTACGCTGCTTGAGCAGACGCTTCAGGTTGCTCCAGGCGTTAAAGAAACCGGCTTCGTTGTGAAAGCATCCCCAGTCGAGGAACGCTCTTCTGTATTTGGGGCCGCCGTTGAGTAAAGTAAACCCCTCCGGCGTAATCAGCTGCATTGGCATCAGCAGCGCCAGCTCCGCCACTTTATGGCCGTCGGTGCCGTCGATGCGCACCTTGCTGTCGCCCTGCTTGTCTTTGGTCAGGCCGATAGCGGTTTCCCGCTCCGCCCCCTGCAAACGCCCGTGCAGAACAAAGGATTCCTGCTCGTGGCGAATGACGCGACCAATCTGCAAACTGCGAAACGCCCGACCGTGGCCGAGCGTATAGATGGCCTCAAGCACGCTGGTTTTGCCGCTGCCGTTTGCGCCAACCAGGAAGTTAAAGCCAGGAGATAAAGCGAGATCCGCGCTTTCGATATTGCGAAAGTCGCGGATCAACAGACGGGTGAGCGACATTACAGTCTCATTGGCATAACAACATAGGCAGCCGACTGTGATGCGGCATCTTCAATCTGTACGCTTGAAACGGAGTCGGTCAGCAGAATGCGTACGTTTTCGCATTTCAGCGCATTCAGCACATCCAGTACGTAGCTGACGTTAAAGCCGATTTCCATCTCAGCGCCGGCGTAGGTGACGTCCAGAATCTCTTCTGCCTCTTCCTGCTCCGGGTTGTTAGCGGTGATTTTGATCTGGTTTTCACTCACGTACAGGCGCACGCCGCGGAATTTCTCGTTGGAGAGAATGGCTGCACGGGCAAAGGCCTGCTTGAGGCTATCGCAGCCCGCTTCCAGCGTTTTGTCCGGATTCTTCGGCAATACGCGGCGATAATCCGGGAAACGACCGTCAACCAGCTTCGAAGTGAAAACAAAATCGCCCACGTGTGCGCGGATGTTGTTGCTGCCGATCTGCACGCGCAGCGGCGTGTCGCCGCCGTCGAGCATACGCATCAGCTCAATCACCCCTTTACGCGGCACGATCACCGAATGGTTTGGCAGCGCGTCGCCAATCGGCATAGAACAGACCGCCAGACGGTGGCCGTCGGTGGCTACGGTACGCAGCTCTTCACCTTCGGTTTCGAACAGCATGCCGTTTAAGTAGTAACGGACGTCCTGATGCGCCATGGAGAACTGCGTGGCTTCAATCAGACGCTTCATCGTCGCCTGCGGCAGGGTGAATTCAACTTCGCTCTGCCAGTCGTCCAGGTTCGGGAAGTCCGCAGCAGGCAGCGTGGAGAGCGAGAAACGGCTGCGGCCAGAGCGCACCAGCATACGGTCGCCTTCCAGCTGCACGGCGATTTCAGCGCCTTCCGGCAGCCCGCGGCAGATATCAAAGAATTTACGTGCCGGAACCGTGGTCGCGCCCGCGTCGTGCGGCTGCGTCAGCGTAACGCGCGCGATCATTTCCATTTCCAGATCTGTACCGGTCAGCGACAGCGTACCGTCCGCGACCTGAAGCAGCAGGTTTCCGAGAATAGGCAGCGTTGGGCGGCCACCTAATGGGCCACTCACCTGTTGCAGCGGTTTTAATAAATGTTCACGTTCAACGGTAAATTTCATAGCGTCACGATGATAATGTTCTGATTAAATTGGAAAAATCTTCTTTTATGTCGTGGCTTTCTTCGCGTAACTGCTCAATCTTACGACAAGCGTGCAGCACGGTCGTATGGTCACGGCCACCAAACGCATCCCCGATTTCCGGCAGACTGTGGTTGGTTAACTCCTTTGCCAGCGCCATCGCCATCTGACGCGGACGCGCCACCGAGCGGGAACGACGTTTAGACAGTAAATCTGCCACTTTGATCTTGTAGTACTCAGCCACCGTCTTTTGAATATTGTCGATAGTGACCAGTTTTTCCTGCAATGCCAGCAAATCGCGCAGCGCTTCACGCACAAAATCGATGGTGATCGCACGACCGGTAAAGTTGGCATTGGCGATAACGCGGTTCAGCGCCCCTTCCAGCTCGCGCACGTTGGAGCGCAGACGCTTGGCAATGAAGAACGCCACTTCGCCCGGCAGGCGAATGTCGTTTTCATCGGCTTTCTTCATCAGGATCGCGACGCGGGTTTCCAGCTCCGGTGGCTCGATCGCCACGGTCAGGCCCCAGCCGAAGCGGGATTTCAGACGATCTTCAACGCCGTTGATCTCTTTTGGATAACGATCCGAGGTCAAAATGATCTGCTGATTGCCTTCCAGCAGGGCATTGAAGGTGTGGAAAAACTCTTCCTGCGATCGTTCTTTATTCGCAAAGAACTGGATGTCATCGATGAGCAGCGCGTCAACGGAACGATAGTAGCGTTTAAACTCTTCGATCGCATTGTTTTGCAGGGCTTTTACCATGTCCTGAACGAAGCGCTCGGAGTGCATATACACCACTTTGGCATTGGGCTTGCGCGCCATAATGCCGTTACCCACTGCATGCAGCAGGTGCGTTTTACCCAGACCCGTGCCGCCGTAAAGGAACAGCGGGTTGTAGGCCCCACCGGGATTATCAGCAACCTGACGAGCCGCCGCGCGCGCCAGCTGGTTCGACTTACCTTCAACGAAGTTATCGAACGTGTGTTTCACGTTAACGTTAGAGCGGTAGGTTGGCTCAGCCGGTGCGGGGACATTATCCCAGCCCTGACGAGCGGGTGCGACGCGAGGGGCTGGAGCAGGCGCGGCCTGAGCGGGCGCTGCTACGTTCACGGTTTCACGGACGGTTTGGGTCACCGGCTTTGTGCCCACTTCAAAGCGCAGCTGCGGGGCATCTGACCCGCAGAAATCGTTCAGCAGTCCATTGATGTTATTAAGGTACTTGTCCCTTACCCAATCGAGCACAAAACGGTTTGGCGCATACAAAGCCAGCGTGTTATCGCTCAGTTCCGCCTGCAATGGGCGGATCCACATACTGAATTCTGTGGCTGGTAACTCATCCTGCAATCGGGCAAGACACTGCTGCCAAAGCGAAAGTGACACGGCGGACTCCACTCGAACAATAAAAGAAAACTATTGAATATTCATGATTGTTGGCGCACATCGACATGACCCTGTGCAAAAGGGTGATGTGCGAACCGCTATCTGCGGTTATACACTTCATCGTTCAAGCCGTCTCTGCGTTGGCTGCACTCGCTCGCCCCAGTCACGTACTTGCGTACGCTCCAGGGGACTCGCTCCTTTGCCGCCTTGATACAGCGTGAACGATTTTGTGTCATACCCGGCCAGGATCGCTGGATCCCGATCGGGACCGCGGATCATAGCCTAAACTGAGCCAGAGATCTTCTGTTTCTCACAGATTCTTCCCGATTTATCCACAGGAAGATCCGGAACCGGATAAGTGTAAACGATCCTGGCGCCAGTGCCCCACGATTTAGTCCGCATATTGGAAAAATTAATGAGCACAGACAATTTATTGCTTAAATGATCTAACGAAGATCCGGGACGATCCTTGCGCTTTGTTGGCGAGGCCGTATAATCCTCGACCCGGCGCGTGATGCTCATCTTCCTGCGTCGTCCGTTGCTCATTTTCCACGCGAAAACGTGCGGAAATACGCGGGAAATAAGGAAAGAGAATTGACTCCGGAGTGTACAATTATTACAATCCGGCCTCTTTAATCACCCACGCTGAGGCGTTAGTCGTTCGAAACTCGTTCGGGTATACGCAAAAGTCAGTGAATTTATTCAAGTTTAGGTAGAAATCGCCATGAAACGCACTTTTCAACCGTCTGTACTGAAGCGCAACCGTTCTCACGGCTTCCGTGCTCGTATGGCTACTAAAAATGGTCGTCAGGTTCTGGCACGTCGTCGTGCTAAAGGCCGCGCTCGTCTGACCGTTTCCAAGTAATAAAGCTAACCCCTGAGTGGTTAAGCTAGCATTTCCCAGGGAGTTACGTTTGTTAACTCCCGCTCATTTCACTTTCGTCTTCCAGCAGCCACTACGGGCTGGCACGCCGCAAATCACCATCCTCGGCCGCCAAAATTCGCTGGGGCATCCCCGCATCGGTCTCACAGTCGCCAAGAAAAATGTTAAGCGTGCGCATGAACGCAATCGGATTAAACGTCTGACGCGTGAAAGCTTCCGTTTACGTCAGCACGAACTGCCTTCAATGGATTTCGTGGTGGTGGCGAAGAAAGGGGTTGCCGACCTCGATAACCGTGCTCTCTCGGAAGCGTTGGAAAAATTATGGCGCCGCCACTGTCGCCTGGCTCACGGGTCCTGATAGCCCTCATTCGGGTCTATCAACGCCTGATTAGTCCGCTACTCGGGCCGCACTGCCGTTTCACACCAACATGCTCAAGCTACGGAATTGAGGCATTGCGCAGGTTTGGAGTGATAAAAGGCAGTTGGTTGACGGTGAAACGCGTATTAAAATGCCACCCTTTACACCCCGGTGGAGACGACCCCGTCCCCCCAGGACCCTTTGATACCAGAGAACACTAACGATGGATTCGCAACGCAATCTTCTTATCATCGCTTTGTTGTTCGTGTCTTTCATGATCTGGCAGGCATGGGAGCAGGATAAAAATCCTCAACCCCAGCAGCAGACCACGCAGACTACGACCACCGCAGCGGGTAGCGCCGCCGACCAGGGCGTACCGGCCAGTGGCCAGGGGAAACAGATTACGGTTAAGACCGATGTGCTTGAGCTGACAATCAACACCCGTGGTGGTGATGTTGAGCAGGCGCTGCTGTTGACCTACCCGAAAGAGCTGAAGTCTAACGAACCGTTCCAGTTACTGGAAACCACGCCTGAGTTTATCTACCAGGCGCAGAGCGGCCTGACCGGTCGTGATGGCCCGGATAACCCGGCTAACGGTGCGCGTCCACTGTATAACGTCGAGAGCGACACCTTTGTACTGGCTGATGGTCAGAACGAACTCGCGATCCCGATGACGTACACCGACGCCGCAGGCAACACCTTCACTAAAACCTTCACTCTGAAACGCGGTGAATATGCGGTGAACGTGGGCTACAGCGTACAGAACGCCAGTGCGAAACCACTGGAGCTGTCGACCTTTGGCCAGCTGAAGCAGTCCATCAATCTGCCGTCTCACCGTGACACCGGAAGCAGCAACTTTGCGCTGCATACCTTCCGTGGCGCGGCGTACTCCACGCCAGACGCGAAGTATGAGAAATACAAATTCGACACCATTGCCGATAACGAAAACCTGAACGTTAGTTCCAAAGGCGGTTGGGTTGCGATGCTGCAACAGTATTTCGCAACGGCCTGGATCCCAAACAACGACGGTACGAATAACTTCTATACCGCGAACCTGGGCAACGGTCTTGCAGCCATCGGCTACAAATCTCAGCCGGTTCTGGTTCAGCCGGGTCAAACCGGTAAGATGGCAAGCACCCTGTGGG
Source organism: Enterobacter cloacae complex sp. S3 (assembly GCF_014930495.1). Classification (NCBI taxonomy): domain Bacteria; kingdom Pseudomonadati; phylum Pseudomonadota; class Gammaproteobacteria; order Enterobacterales; family Enterobacteriaceae; genus Enterobacter; species Enterobacter cloacae complex sp. S3. The sequence continues at coordinate 58,903 of NZ_JADBRD010000045.1, forward strand.
TCGGCCCGGAAATTCAGGACAAAATGGCCGCTGTTGCGCCGCACCTGGATCTGACCGTCGATTACGGCTGGTTGTGGTTCATCTCTCAGCCGCTGTTTAAGCTGCTGAAGTTCATCCACAGCTTCCTGGGTAACTGGGGCTTCTCCATCATCGTTATTACCTTCATCGTTCGTGGCATCATGTACCCGCTGACTAAAGCGCAGTACACCTCCATGGCGAAGATGCGTATGCTGCAGCCGAAAATTGCGGCGATGCGTGAGCGTCTGGGCGATGACAAACAGCGTCAGAGCCAGGAAATGATGGCCCTGTATAAAGCAGAGAAAGTAAACCCACTGGGTGGTTGCTTCCCGCTGCTGATTCAGATGCCAATCTTCCTTGCGCTGTACTACATGCTGATGGGTTCCGTTGAGCTGCGCCACGCGCCGTTCGCACTGTGGATCCATGACCTGTCCGCACAGGACCCGTACTACATCCTGCCGATCCTGATGGGCGTGACGATGTTCTTCATCCAGAAGATGTCGCCGACCACCGTGACCGACCCGATGCAGCAGAAGATCATGACCTTTATGCCGGTCATCTTCACCGTGTTCTTCCTGTGGTTCCCGTCAGGTCTGGTGCTGTACTATATCGTCAGCAACCTGGTGACCATCATCCAGCAGCAGCTGATTTATCGTGGTCTGGAAAAACGTGGCCTGCATAGCCGCGAAAAGAAAAAGTCCTGATTCGGTAAGTTAACGCTAAAATAAGGGCGGTCGATTGACCGCCTTTTTTATTTGTATTGAACGAGACCAACCATGAGCCATAACGACACTATCGTCGCCCAGGCAACCCCACCGGGACGCGGTGGTGTAGGCATTCTGCGTATCTCCGGCCTGAAGGCGCGCGAGGTGGCCGAAGCGGTGCTGGGTAAACTGCCAAAGCCGCGCTACGCTGATTACCTGCCGTTTAAAGATACCGACGGCACGCCGCTGGACCAGGGCATTGCGCTGTGGTTCCCCGGCCCGAACTCCTTCACCGGCGAAGACGTGCTGGAGCTGCAGGGCCACGGCGGCCCGGTTATCCTCGACCTGCTGTTAAAACGTATCCTGACCCTGCCTGGCCTGCGCATTGCGAAACCGGGCGAGTTCTCCGAGCGTGCCTTCCTCAACGACAAGCTCGACCTGGCGCAGGCAGAAGCGATTGCAGACCTGATCGACGCCAGTTCTGAACAGGCGGCCCGCTCCGCCCTGAACTCGCTGCAGGGGGCATTCTCCGCCCGCGTAAATCACCTTGTGGAAGCACTTACTCACCTGCGGATCTACGTGGAAGCGGCTATCGACTTCCCGGATGAGGAGATCGACTTCCTCTCTGACGGCAAAATCGAAGCCCAGCTCAATCAGGTAATGAACGATCTCGACGCCGTGCGCGCCGAAGCGCGTCAGGGCAGTCTGCTGCGCGAAGGGATGAAGGTGGTGATTGCCGGACGTCCTAACGCCGGGAAATCGAGCCTGCTGAACGCCCTGGCGGGCCGTGAAGCGGCGATCGTCACCGACATTGCCGGCACCACCCGCGACGTGCTCCGCGAGCATATCCACATCGACGGGATGCCGCTGCATATCATTGATACCGCCGGCCTGCGCGATGCCAGCGACGAGGTTGAACGCATCGGTATCGAACGCGCCTGGCAGGAGATCGAGCAGGCAGACCGCGTGCTGTTTATGGTGGACGGCACCACGACCGACGCCGTTGACCCGGCAAAAATCTGGCCAGACTTTATCGCCCGTCTGCCGGCGAAACTGCCCATCACCGTGGTGCGTAACAAAGCGGATGTCACCGGCGAAACGCTGGGCATCAGCGATGTGAATGGTCACTCACTGATTCGCCTGTCGGCGCGTACCGGTGAGGGCGTTGACGACCTGCGTAACCATCTCAAGCAGAGCATGGGCTTTGACACCAGCATGGAAGGCGGCTTCCTCGCGCGTCGTCGCCACCTGCAGGCGCTGGAAGAGGCGGCAAACCACCTCGTTCAGGGTAAAGCGCAGCTGATCGGCGCTTGGGCGGGTGAACTGCTGGCGGAAGAGCTGCGCCTGGCGCAGCAGAATCTGAGCGAGATCACCGGGGAGTTTACGTCGGACGATCTGCTGGGACGAATTTTCTCGAGCTTCTGTATCGGTAAGTAAGGCCCGCTCACTGATGGTGATTTCCTCCCGGGAAATCACCATTGTCCAAATGGCAACTCGCCTAATCCCTTTTCACCCCCTATCCTGCATGCCTGCATCTATGGGGGGGTTATGGCGCGTTTTCTGTTTTGTAGTTTCGCATTAGTTCTGCTTTATCCGTCCGGCATTGATATGTATCTGGTGGGATTGCCGCACATCGCCCGCGATCTGGGCGCCAGCGAAGCGCAGCTGCACATCGCGTTTTCGGCCTATCTCGCGGGGATGGCGTCGTCGATGGTGTTTGCCGGGAAGATCGCGGATAAGGCAGGCCGTCAGCCCGTCGCGATAACCGGCGCCATCATTTTTGCCCTGGCCTCTCTTCTCTGCTCACAGGCGCAGAACAGCACCTTGTTCCTGGCCGGACGGTTTATTCAGGGCATTGGAGCCGGTGGCTGTTACGTCGTCGCGTTTGCCATTTTGCGAGACACCCTAAGCGCCCAGCGTCGCGCTAAGGTGCTGTCGATGCTGAACGGCATTACCTGCATCATCCCGGTGCTGGCCCCGGTCGTGGGATATCTGATCATGCTGAAATTCCCGTGGCAGAGCCTGTTCTGGACCATGGCGGCGATGGGCGCGCTGGTGTTTATCCTGTCCATCGCCGTGCTGAAAGAGACCCACCCGGGCTCGCAGAATACCGGTCATACCGCAGCCATTCACCCAGCCGAGAAGCTGCTTAACCGCTTTTTCCTCAGTCGTCTGGCCGTGACCACGTTAAGCGTGGCGGTGATCCTGACCTATGTAAACGTTTCCCCGGTTTTACTGATGGAAACCATGGGCTTCGATCGGGGTGAGTATTCAACGGTGATGGCATTAACCGCCATGGTCAGTATGGCAGTGTCGTTTTCTACCCCCTTTGCGCTAAATGTTTTTAGCCAGCGTACGTTGATGCTGACCTCACAGGTTTTATTCCTCACGGCAGGCGCGATCCTGGCGGCCTCCAGCTCGCATGCGGTGATGCTGGCGGGTATTACCCTCATTTGCGCCGGGTTCTCGGTTGGCTTTGGCGTGGCGATGAGTCAGGCGCTTGGCCCCTTCTCGCTGCGGGCAGGCGTGGCAAGCTCTGTGCTGGGGATTGCGCAGGTCTGCGGCTCGTCGCTGTGGATTTGGCTGGCGGCGGTCATCGGGCTTAACGCGCTGAATATGCTGATCGGGGTTCTGATTGGCTGTAGCATACTGTGCATCACCTTACTTATGGTCATCCAGCCCGCGGCGCATTATGAAGAAGCCCATCAGCAGTCTCGATCTTAACCTGTTGCTGTGCCTGCAGCTTTTGCTGCAGGAGCGCAGCGTCACCAAAGCGGCGAAACGGATGAACGTGACGCCCTCTGCGGTGAGTAAATCGCTGGCCAAGCTGCGTGACTGGTTTGACGACCCGCTGTTTGTCAAAACGCCGTTGGGGCTGCTGCCGACCCCGCTGACGGTAAGCCTGGAGCAGGATCTGGCTGACTGGATGCAAATCGGCAACCAGATCCTCGACAAATTCCACCATGATTCCCCGGGCGGGCTAACGTTCGTGCTGGCCGCCGAAACGCCGTTGATGCTGATCCGCTTTAACGCCCTGCTGGAGCAGGTGAACCAGCGCTATCCGCAGGCTACGGTGAAGATGCGTCACTGGGATTACGACTCGCTGGACGCCATTACGCGTGGAGAGGTGGATCTGGGATTCACCGGACGCGAAACGCACCCGCGCTCGCGTGAATTGCTGAAGCTAATGCCGTGGTTCATCGACTATGAGATCCTGTTCAGCGACCGTCCGTGCGTGTATCTGCGTGAGGATCACCCCGCGCTACAGGATGAATGGAACCTCGAGACCTTCCTGCGCTACCCGCACATCAGCATCTTCTGGGAACGCAGCGACACCTGGGCACTGGACGAAGTGCTAAAGGAGATGGGTCGGGAGAGAAACATTGCCATGAGCGTGCCGGGTTTTGAGCAGTCGATGTTTATGGCGGCGCAGCCCGGCCATAACTATATCGCCACGGCTCCGCACTACTGCCATCACTACAATCAACTCCACCAGCGGAAGCTGATCGCGCTGCCCATTCCCATTGACGAAGCGCAGGCTGAAAAGCTTACCGTTCCCTTCACGCTGATCTGGCATAAACGAAACAGCCATAATCCGAAAATCCTCTGGCTGCGGGAAACCATCAAGGCGCTGTACGGTGCCAGCGATCCAATTTTTGCCTAAGAAAATGTAAAGTTCGGTCCTGAGGCTTCTCTTACTCCCATTTACTGATTAAAACAGGAGTCAAGTTAAGCGATAATCATGTAACCGTTTAACCGATTACGACCATTATCAAGGAGCGAAAAATGGCTACGCACTTTGCAAGAGGGATACTTACGGAAGGACGTCTCGTATCGGCAAGAATTTCTTCAGCCTGTCACAGTGAAGCACTTACTCTCCCGGAACACCGCAGAACGCGGTTTTTAGCGTCCAGAGCGCTTCTGGCAGAACTGCTGTTTATGCTGTACGGCACCAGCGAGCTGCCGGACATCATTACCCAGCCCGAAGGCCGCCCGGTCTTTGCCGACCCGGACCTCCCTCGTTTTTCGATTGCCTACGCGGGCAATATCATTGGCGTCGCGCTGACCACCGAAGGGGATTGTGGGCTGGATATGGAACTTCAGCGCGCGACGCGCAGCTTCCATGGCGGTAATGCGCATGAAGACTATCCGCTCTCCAGCAATGAGAAGCTGTGGGTACGCAACCAGAACGATCCTGTCGAAGCCCGAGCCCAGCTCATTACCCTGCGCCAGAGCATTCGCAAGCTCTGTGGATGCGACTCAGACGACGCCAGCCTACTGCAGCTGCTGCCAGGCTCCGGACGTCTGCGTGCCACTCAGGCCACACTGGTAGAGGCGCTCAGCGACGCAGAGGATGTGCTCATTTGGTCCATTGCGGTTACCCCCGCCATCGAACGCATGAAAATCTGGGAATTTGACAGCCAACAGGGATGGCGTAGCCTTCCTGATGTGCCCGAGCGCGCCAACGAGCCCGCCGCACGCCTGATGCGTTTAACCAGTTTACCGGCAGAAAAAGCATTCACCCTTAGCTGATCCAATCAGGGTCATCATGATGAAACAGGAGTAATCATGTCTGATACGTTGAAAGTAGTTACGTTACTGGGAAGCCTGCGCAAAGGTTCATTTAACGGGATGGTTGCCCGCACGCTGCCACAGCTGGCACCGGCAGGAATGGACATTAGCGCCCTGCCGTCTATTGGCGATATTCCGCTGTATGACGCTGACGTACAGCAAGAAGAGGGTTTTCCGCAGAGCGTTGAGGCGCTGGCAGAGCAGATCCGCCAGGCCGACGGCGTGGTCATCGTCACGCCGGAGTACAACTATTCGGTTCCGGGTGGCCTGAAGAATGCCATCGACTGGCTGTCCCGCTTACCTGAGCAGCCGCTGGCAGGCAAGCCGGTGCTGATCCAGACCAGCTCAATGGGCGCGATTGGCGGCGCGCGCTGCCAGTATCATCTGCGCCAGATCCTGGTGTTCCTGGATGCGATGGTCATGAACAAGCCGGAATTTATGGGTGGTGTGATTCAGAACAAGGTCGACCCACAAACGGGTGAAGTGGTGGATCAGAGCACGCGCGATCATCTGTCTGGCCAGCTGACGGCGTTTGGGGATTATATTAAGCGGGTGAAGGCGTAAGCTTATTGCAGCCTGATGCCCTTACCCTGGCCCTCTCCCACAGGGAGAGGGAACAAACATTAAAGCCCTTTTCGAAGAAAAGGGCTTGCTGTTTATTTGGCGTCAATAAACACAATCTTCAGCACAAACAGCAGCGCCACAACGATGACGCAAGGACTGAGGTCGCGGAAGCGGCCGGTACCGATCTTCATTACGCAGTAAGAGATAAAGCCCAGCGCGATACCTTCGGTAATCGAGAAGCTGAACGGCATCATCACGGCGGTAATAAACGCCGGCACCGCTTCGGTTAAATCATCCCACTTCACGCGTGACAGGCTGGAGGTCATCAGCACCCCCACATAGATCAGCGCGCCGGCTGCCGCATACGGAGGAACCATACCCGCCAGCGGAGAGAGGAAGATCACCAGCAGGAACAGAATACCCACAACCACCGCCGTCAGGCCGGTACGGCCGCCCACGGACACGCCGGAAGACGATTCAATGTACGCGGTAACGGACGAGGTTCCGATAAAAGCACCGGTCACAGAGGAGACGCTGTCCACAAACAGCGCCTGCTTCATGCGCGGGAATTTCCCTTTTTCATCCGCCAGGCCCGCTTTATCGGTCACGCCAATCAGCGTGCCGGAGGAGTCAAACAGGTTGACCAGCATGAAGGAGAAAATCACGCCCGCCAGGCCCAGGTTCAGGGAACCCGCCAGATCGACGTGACCAATCACGGTAGAGACGCTCGGTGGCGCGGAGACGATACCGTTATAGTGAACATCGCCCAGCATCCAGCCCAGCAGGGTGGTGACAACGATGGACACCAGCACCGCCGCGTGAATATTACGGGAAGCCAGGATCGCGATGATAAAGAAGCCCAGCACGCCCAGCAGCACGTTATGAGAGGTCAGGTGACCGATGCTCACCAGCGTGTCCGGGTTCGCCACGATAACGCCGGCGTTTTTCAGCCCCATCATACCGATGAACAGACCGATACCGCTGGTGATGCCCACGCGCAGGCTCACGGGAATGTTCGCAATCATCCAGTAACGCACGCGGAAAATGGTCAGCAGCAGCAGGCCAACCGCGCCCCAGAAGATGGCGCCCATGCCAACCTGCCACGGCAGACCCATAGCCTGAACCACCACGAACGCGAAGAACGCATTCAGGCCCATTGCCGGTGCCAGCGCAACCGGCAGGTTAGCGAACACACCCATCAGGATGCTGCCAAGAGCCGCGATCAGACAGGTTGTTACAAAGACGGCGCTGGTATCCATGCCAGCGACGCCCAGAATTTGAGGGTTCACAAAAACGATATAGACCATCGTCAGGAAGGTGGTGAAACCAGCGATCACTTCGGTGCGTGCCGTTGTGCCGTGCTCGCGCAGTTTAAAAACGCGCTCAAGCAGACCCTGACCAGATGTCTGGGTAGTGTGTTGTTGACTCATCATCAATTCCGAACAAGGAGGGAAAATTCGTCGCTATCCTATACCAAAATGCGACAATAGTGGCGGTTACGTGATACTTTTTTCATTGATTTTGCTTATACGGCAACGATTGCGTGCCGGCGAACTGCCGTACGTAAACGTTAAACTTGTTAAAAGGGAAAGGCATGTCCGGAATTGAAGCGGTATTTTTCGACTGCGACGGTACGCTGGTCGACAGTGAGGTCATTTGTTCCCGCGCGTATGTCACCATGTTCCAGGAATTTGGCATTACGCTGGAACTCGAAGAGGTGTTTAAACGCTTTAAGGGCGTAAAGCTCTACGAGATCATCGACATCATTAACGAAGAACACGGAGTGGATCTGGCGAAAGCCGATCTGGAACCGGTGTACCGCGCCGGGGTCGCACGCCTGTTCGACTCCGAGCTGGAGGTTATCTCCGGGGCTAACGCGTTGCTGGATGCGATGACGGTGCCAGTCTGCGTCGTCTCTAACGGCCCGGTCAGCAAAATGCAGCACTCGCTGGGCAAGCTTGAGATGTTGCACCATTTCCCGGAAAAACTGTTCAGCGGCTACGATATCCAGCGCTGGAAGCCAGACCCGGCGCTGATGTTCCATGCGGCAAAAGCGATGAACGTCAACGTAGAGAACTGTATTCTGGTGGATGACTCGTCTGCGGGCGCGCAGTCGGGGATTGATGCGGGGATGGAGGTGTTTTACTTCTGCGCCGACCCGCACAACAAGCCGATCGATCATCCCAACGTGACGACCTTTACCGATCTGGCGCAGCTGCCAGCGCTGTGGAAGGCGCGCGGGTGGGATATTACTCGCTGAGTTTTCCCCTCACCCCGACCCTCTCCCCTGGGGAGAGGGAGAAAACCGAATTGTCCCCTCTCCCTGTGGGAGAGGGTTAGGGTGAGGGTAAAATCACTCTTTCGGATCTTTACCCGCCAGCAGCTTGTCCAGCTCGTCGCCGCCCACGTGACGGAAGTCCTGACCTTTCACGAAGTAGAAGATGTATTCGCAAATGTTCTGGCAGCGGTCGCCGATACGCTCAATAGAGCGCGCGCAGAACAGGGCGGTCAGTACGCTTGGGATCGTACGTGAATCTTCCATCATGTAGGTCATCAGCTGACGCACGATGCCTTCATACTCCTGGTCGACCTTCTTGTCTTCACGGTAGATACGCACCGCTTCGTCCAGGTCCATACGCGCAAAAGCATCCAGCACGTCGTGCAGCATCTGCACGGTGTGGCGGCCCAGCGACTCCAGGCTCACCAGCAGCGGCTGGTGCTGCTGAGAGAACTTCTCCAGCGCGGTGCGGCAGATTTTATCCGCAACGTCACCAATACGCTCCAGCTCGGCGATGGTTTTGATGATCGCCATCACCAGACGCAGGTCGCTCGCCGTCGGCTGACGTTTCGCGATAATGCGCACGCAGGCCTCGTCGATAGCGACTTCCATCATGTTGACGTTTTTATCGCCTTCAATGACGCGCTTCGCCAGCTCGCTGTCCTGGTTGTGCATTGCCGTAATCGCATCAGAAAGCTGCTGCTCGACCATGCCGCCCATGGTCATTACCTGGGTGCGAATGCTTTCCAGCTCTGCGTTGAACTGGCCGGAAATGTGTTTATTAAGATTGAGGTTGTCCATGGTTTCTCCACATGCACTAAGGCAAATCAACCGTAGCGGCCAGTAATATAATCTTCGGTTTGTTTCTTCGCGGGCCTGGTGAACAGCGCGTCCGTATCGCTGAACTCAATCAACTCGCCCAGGTACATAAACGCCGTGTGATCGGAACAACGCGCAGCCTGCTGCATGTTATGGGTCACGATAACCACGGTGTAATCCTGCTTCAGCTCGGTGATCAGCTCTTCAATACGGCCGGTTGAGATCGGGTCCAGCGCTGAACACGGCTCATCCAGCAGCAACACTTCCGGGCGAATAGCAATACCGCGCGCAATGCACAGACGCTGCTGCTGACCACCGGAGAGAGAGTAACCGCTCTGGTGCAACTTATCTTTGGTTTCGTTCCATAATGCGGCCTTGGTCAAAGCCCACTGCACGCGCTCGTCCATATCGGCACGGGAGAGTTTTTCAAACAGACGCACGCCAAACGCGATGTTGTCGTAAATCGACATCGGGAACGGCGTTGGTTTCTGGAACACCATCCCCACTTTGGCGCGCAGCAGGGCGATATCCTGCGCCTGGGTCAGAATGTTTTCACCGTCCAGGATGATTTCACCCTCAGCGCGCTGCTCCGGATAGAGCGAATACATTTTGTTAAAGGTGCGCAGCAGCGTGGATTTCCCACAGCCGGACGGACCGATAAATGCCGTGACCTGGTTCTTCGCGATATCCAGGTTGATGTTCTTCAGGGCATGGAATTTGCCGTAGTAGAAGTTCAAATCACGAACCTGAATCTTACCCGGGGCAGTATCAACCATACTCATTGACTCATTTCCTCATTCGGCGCCGCGAGCTGCCGCGCCGTAAAAAATTAACCGTGTTTCTTCTTCGCGAAAATGACGCGCGCCAGAATGTTCAGCAACAGTACGCAAAGGGTAATGATCAGCACCCCGGCCCAGGCCAGCTGCTGCCATTCCGCGAATGGGCTCATCGCAAATTTAAAGATCGTCACCGGCAGGTTGGCGATCGGCTGCATCATGTCCGTGCTCCAGAACTGGTTGGAGAGAGACGTAAACAGCAGCGGCGCCGTTTCACCCGCGATACGCGCAACTGCCAGCAGGATACCGGTCATGATCCCGGAGACGGACGCCTTCAGCGTAATCGCAGAGATCATCTTCCATTTCGGCGTACCCAGCGCATAAGCCGCTTCGCGCAGGCTGTCCGGCACCAGTTTCAGCATGTTCTCGGTGGTACGAATAACAATCGGCACCTGCAGCAGCGCCAGGGCAATAACACCCGCCCAACCGGAGAAGTGTTCCATCTGCGCCACCACCACGGTGTAAACAAACAGACCCACGACGATAGAAGGTGCAGACAGCAGAATGTCGTTGATGAAGCGAATGACTTCCGCCAGCCAGGATTTACGACCGTATTCAGCCAGGTAGATACCCGCCATGATGCCCAGCGGCGTGCCGAAGACCGTCGCCCAGAGGATCAGCAAGCCGCTGCCCGCCAGGGCATTCGCCAGGCCACCACCCGCCGTGTTCGGCGGCGGCGTCATTTCGGTGAAAAGCGACAGTGACATCCCGTCAATCCCGCGAACGACCGTCGAGAAGAGGATCCAGACCAGCCAGAACAGGCCGAATGCCATCGTCGCCATAGAGAGCGACAGGGCAATACGGTTTTTCATGCGGCGTCTGGCCTGCATTTTGCGGCGGGATTCCGCCAGTTCAGCGGTTGCTTGCATTTCGAGAGTTGCCATTAGCGTGCCCCCTCATTTTTAGCGAGGCGCATAATCATCAGCTTGGAAATCGCCAGAACAATAAAGGTGATAACAAACAGAATCAGACCCAGCTCCATCAGCGCCGCCACGTGCAGCCCCGATTCCGCTTCCGCAAATTCATTCGCCAGCGCCGAGGTAATACTGTTACCCGGCATGTAGAGCGACGCGCTGTCGAGCTGGTAGGTGTTACCGATGATAAAGGTGACCGCCATGGTTTCACCCAGCGCACGACCCAGGCCCAGCATCACGCCCCCGATCACCCCATTTTTGGTGAACGGAAGGACAATGCGCCAGATAACTTCCCAGGTGGTGCAGCCGATGCCGTAGGCCGACTCTTTCATCATCACCGGCGTTTGTTCGAAGACATCGCGCATAACCGCCGCAATGTACGGAATAATCATGATGGCGAGGATCACACCTGCCGCCAGAATGCCGATACCGAAAGCCGGGCCAGAGAACAGGGCCCCCACAAACGGAATGGCGGAAAGCACGTTACCGACCGGTTCCTGGAAATACGTTGCGAACAGCGGAGCAAAGATGAACAGGCCCCACATGCCGTAAACGATACTTGGAATAGCCGCCAGCAGTTCGATGGCAATACCCAGCGGGCGTCGCAGCCAGCCCGGTGCCAGCTCCGTCAGGAACAGGGCAATACCAAAGCTCACCGGAACCGCAATCAGCAGGGCGATGAACGAGGTCATCAGCGTGCCGTAAATCGGCACCAGGGCACCGTAGATGTCGTTCGGCGCGTCCCACTCTTTGGTCCACAGGAAGGAAAAACCGAATTTCTGGATGCTCGGCCATGAGGAGAAAATCAGAGACACGATAATGCCGCCCAGCAGCAATAGCACAATCAGCGCAGCCAGTTTCACCAGCGCGCTGAAAATCATGTCACCTTTTTTACCCGGAGGGTTAAATGCAGGCTTGGTTGCAGCCATAAATTACTCTTCTGTTTGAGACGTTTTTACGAATATGCCCGGTAGCGCTGACGCTTACCGGGCCTACAGCTTAAACCGTAGGGCGGGTAAGCGCAGCGCCACCCGCCATCTTCGTTAAATATATCCTGTTAGTACAGCGCTTTACCGCTGCTGTCTTTCACGTTGGTTTTCCATGCAGCGCGAATCTGCTCAACCACGTTGTCCGGCAGGGTGGCGTAATCCAGGGCGTTAGCCTGTTTGCCGCCGTTTTTGTACGCCCAGTCGAAGAACTTCAGCACTTCGGCGCCCTGCTCAGGTTTCTTCTGCTCTTTGTGAACCAGGATGAAGGTGGTAGAGGTGATTGGCCATGCACCTTCGCCTTTCTGGTTAGTCAGATCCTGCGCGAAGGATTTGCTCCAGTCAGCGCCTTTCGCCGCGTTAGCAAAGTTCTCTTCGGTCGGGCTAACCGGTTTGCCGTCGGCTGAAACCAGTTTGGTGTAGGACAGGTTGTTCTGCTTAGCGTACGCATACTCTACGTAACCAATTGAGCCAGGCAGACGCTGTACGAACGCGGCGATACCGTCGTTACCCTTACCGCCCAGACCGGTTGGCCAGTTAACGGTAGAGCCGGAGCCGACTTTAGATTTCCACTCTTCGTTCACTTTTGCCAGGTAGCTGGTGAACACGAAAGAGGTACCGGAACCATCCGCGCGGCGAACCACGGCGATGTTCTGAGAAGGCAGCTTCAGGCCTGGGTTGAGTTTAGCGATCGCTTCGTCATCCCATTTTTTGATTTTGCCCAGGTAGATGTCACCCAGCGTTTTGCCGTCCAGCACCAGCTCACCCGACTTCACGCCCGGCAGGTTGATGGCCAGAACCACACCGCCGATCACGGTAGGGAACTGGAACAGGCCTTCCTGAGCCAGCTTGTCATCAGACAGCGGAGCGTCTGATGCGCCGAAATCAACAGTGTTCGCGGTAATTTGTTTAACGCCACCGGAGGAGCCGATACCCTGATAGTTAACCTTGTTACCGGTTTCTTTCTGGTAGGTATCCGCCCATTTGGCATACACCGGCGCAGGGAAGGTTGCACCAGCGCCAGTCAGGCTTGCTTCTGCAAATACAGAGAACGCGCTCAGAGATAAGGTCGCGGCGACAACAGTTGCGACAGTGGTACGCATAACTTTCATAATGTCTCCTGCAAGATTTTCGTAAATCGTTGTTTAGTGGCTACGATGAGCAAAATAGGACAAACAGGTGACAGATAAATGTACAAATTATGACAGTTTTATTACAACGTAAATTTCACTTAAAAATAAGCAAAAGAAAGCTTATTTTTCATCGCGTTAGCCGCTTTTATGACAAGGCGTTTTCAGAAATATTTTCTTTATGTGACACTGAAAAAAGTAGCTGAAGATGACAAATTGTCATTATTAAAAACGAGAAAGGATTGATTAAAAACAAGCCGGGCAGGATAAAAAAGCTCCACCCGAAGGTGGAGCCTGAAGGGATTATTCTACGGTAACCGATTTCGCCAGGTTACGCGGCTGGTCAACGTCGGTGCCTTTGATCAGGGCAACGTGATAAGCCAGCAGCTGCAGCGGAACGGTGTAGAAGATTGGTGCAATCACCTCTTCCACATGCGGCATCTCGATGATATGCATGTTGTCGTTGCTGACAAAACCGGCATCTTTGTCGGCGAAGACGTACAGAACACCGCCGCGGGCGCGCACTTCTTCGATGTTAGACTTCAGTTTTTCCAGCAGTTCGTTGTTTGGTGCCACAACGATGACCGGCATATCCGCGTCAATCAGCGCCAGCGGGCCGTGCTTCAGCTCGCCAGCCGCATAGGCTTCAGCGTGAATGTAGGAGATCTCTTTCAGCTTCAGCGCGCCTTCCAGCGCAATCGGATACTGATCCCCACGACCCAGGAACAGGGCGTGATGTTTGTCGGAGAAATCTTCCGCCAGCGCTTCAATGCGTTTGTCCTGAGACAGCATCTGCTCAATACGACTCGGCAGCGCCTGCAGGCCGTGAACGATTTCGTGCTCAACGGACGCATCTTCACCTTTCAGACGCGCAAGCTTCGCCACCAGCATCAGCAGAACGGTCAGCTGAGTGGTAAACGCTTTGGTGGAGGCCACACCGATTTCTGTGCCCGCTTTGGTCATCAGCGCCAGATCGGACTCACGCACCAGCGATGAGCCAGGAACGTTACAGATAGCCAGCGAGCCCAGGTAACCCAGCTCTTTAGACAGACGCAGCGCTGCCAGCGTATCCGCCGTTTCGCCGGACTGGGAAAGGGTGATCATCAGGCTGTTACGACGCACCGCGGATTTGCGATAGCGGAATTCAGACGCGATTTCCACATCGCACGGCACGCCCGCCAGGGATTCAAACCAGTAGCGAGAAACCATACCGGAGTTGTAGGAGGTGCCGCAGGCCACGATCTGAATATGCTCGACCTTGCCGAGCAGTTCGTTCGCGTTTGCGCCCAGCTCGCTCAGATCCACTTCACCGTGGCTGATACGCCCGGTCAGCGTGTTTTTGATGGCGTTTGGCTGCTCGTAAATCTCTTTCTGCATGTAGTGACGGTAAGCGCCTTTGTCGCCCGCGTCGTACTGCAGATTCGATTCGATCTCCTGACGTTTCACCTGCTCGCCTTTGGTATCGAAGACGGTCACGCTGCGACGGGTCACTTCCGCGATATCACCCTCTTCGAGGAAGATAAAGCGACGAGTGACCGGCAGGAGCGCCAGCTGGTCAGAAGCGATGAAGTTTTCGCCCATGCCCAGACCGATAACCATCGGGCTACCGGAACGCGCGGCCAGCAATGTGGACGGATCGCGGGAATCCATGATCACCGTACCGTACGCACCGCGCAGCTGAGGGATAGCACGCAGCACCGCATCACGCAGTGTACCGCCCTGCTCCAGCTCCCAGTGCACCAGGTGAGCAATCACTTCGGTGTCAGTTTCAGAGACGAAGGTGTAGCCGCGCGCTTTCAGTTCTTCGCGCAGCGGTTCGTGGTTTTCGATAATGCCGTTGTGCACGACCACGATGTGTTCAGACACATGCGGGTGCGCGTTACCTTCAGACGGTTCGCCGTGCGTCGCCCAGCGGGTGTGCGCAATACCGGTACCACCGTGCAGCGGATGTTCTTCCGCGGCCTGGGCCAGCATCTGCACTTTACCGAGACGACGCAGACGGGTCATATGACCTTCTGCATCGACGACAGCCAGACCGGCAGAGTCGTAACCACGATATTCCAGACGACGTAAACCTTCGAGAAGGATTTCAGCAATATCACGCTGCGCAACTGCGCCAACAATTCCACACATAATTTTAGATTCCGAATTTAGGCATTATGCCTGCGTTGTCGCTGACCTGTATTTTCCCTGCGTCTTTCACGCTGCGGCTGCGTTGGCTTCTCGTACTCGCCACGGTCACTTACTTAAGTAAGCTCCCATGGACTCATACGCTTGCCGCCTTGCCACAACGCGAAATCCTTTGGGTAACGCCCTTTCCGGGCACCCCGAGCCTTGTAGAGAGTGGGGTTATTTTTATGGGTACTGCTTGTGGGGGGAGGATTATATTATCCCCTCACCCCGGCCCTCTCCCCAAAGGGGCGAGGGAGAAAAACACCGCACCGAACGATCCCCTCTCCCCTATGGGGAGAGGGTTAGGGTGAGGGGTAAATCCGTTACTTTTTCTTCACCGGGCGTTTCCAGCCCTGCTTGCTGACCTGCGGCACGCGGCTTAACACCAGCTCGTTCTCGGCCACATCGCGCGTAACGGTTGTTCCGGCGGCGATAGTCACCCCGTTACCCACGGTAACAGGCGCCACCAGCTGCGTATCGGAGCCAACGAACACGTCGTCACCGATGATGGTTTTAAACTTATTCGCACCGTCATAGTTACAGGTAATAGTCCCTGCACCAATATTCACGTTATTGCCAATTTCCGCGTCGCCCAGATAGGTCAGATGACCGGCTTTCGAGCCTTTACCCAGACGCGCTTTTTTCATTTCCACGAAGTTACCCACGTGAGCGCCTTCCAGCAGCTCAGCGCCCGGGCGCAGACGCGCAAACGGGCCGATGGTACAGGCCGCATCCAGACGAGCATCTTCTACCACGCTGTACGGGCTGATTTCGCAGTCGTCGCCGATGACGCTGTTTTTAATCACGCAGCCGGCGCCAATTTTGACGCGATTGCCCAGCGTGACGTGACCTTCGAGGATAACGTTCGTATCAATTTCAACGTCACGACCGTGAGATAACGAACCACGCAGATCGAAACGCGCCGGATCGCGCAGCATCACGCCCGCCAGCAGCAGTTTTTCGGCCTGCTCGGACTGATAAACGCGCTCCAGGCGGGAAAGCTGAAGACGGTTATTCACCCCTTCGGTTTCGCTGATGCGCGCCGGATGAACCGCCGCAATCTCACGTCCTTCCTGGTACGCCATCGCAATGATGTCGGTGATGTAGAATTCACCCTGTGCGTTGTTGTTGTTGAGCTGAGACAGCCAGCGCTTCATGTCCGCGCCACTGGCAATCAGAATACCGGTGTTGATCTCCTGAATCTGGCGCTGTTCGTCGCTGGCATCTTTATGCTCAACAATACCCGTGACGTTGCCGTTTTCACGGGTGATGCGGCCATAACCGCTTGGATCGTCCAGCACGACGGTCAACAAACCGATACCGCCCTGCGGTTTGGCTTCACGCAGGCGAGTCAGGGTTTCAACGGAGATCAGCGGGACATCGCCGTAGAGCATCAAAATGTCTTCGTCATCCGCAAAGAAAGGCGCAGCCTGCTGCATCGCATGGCCTGTGCCCAGCTGTTCGGCCTGAAGCACCCAGTTGAGCTTGTCATCGCTCAGCGTCTTTTTAAGCAGATCGCCGCCGTGGCCGTAGACCAGGTGGACCTGACCGGCACCCAGTTCGTTCGCTGCATCAATGACATGCTGCACCATTGGCTTTCCTGCAAGCGTGTGGAGCACCTTAGGCAGATCGGAATACATGCGGGTCCCTTTGCCAGCGGCAAGGATCACCACGCTCATCGCACTGTTTGACATACGCATCCTGACGGTAGTTTGAGTGTGAAGTAAAAACGTTTGATGCTTAAAATTCTACATCTTTTTCATCATGAATTAAGGCCGAAAAAAAAAGCCAGCCTGGTATCCAGACTGGCTTTTGTGCTTTTCAAGCCGGTGTTACATCGCTTTTTTGGTCAACTCGATAACGCGCAGTTTCGCGATCGCTTTGGCCAGCTCCGCAGACGCCTGAGCGTAATCCACGTCACCATGAGAGCTGCTAATGTGCTCTTCAGCCTTACGCTTCGATTCCAGGGCTCGCGCTTCGTCGAGATCCTGTCCACCGATAGCGGTATCGGCCAGAACGGTCACACTGCCAGGCTGCACTTCAAGAATGCCGCCGGAGAGATAGATAAACTCTTCGTGACCGAACTGTTTAACGATGCGGATCATACCAGGCTTAATGGCGGTGAGCAGCGGTGCGTGACCCGGGAAAATACCCAGTTCACCTTCACTACCCGTTACCTGGATTTTCTCGACCAGACCAGAGAACATTTGTTGCTCTGCGCTGACGACGTCCAGGTGGTAAGTCATTGCCATATCACCCTCCGATTAAGGCGTTAAAGTTTTTTGGCTTTTTCCACGGCTTCGTCGATGGAACCAACCATGTAGAACGCCTGCTCCGGCAGGTGATCGTATTCGCCTTCCATGATGCCTTTAAAGCCACGGATGGTGTCTTTCAGGGAAACGTATTTACCCGGAGAACCGGTGAATACTTCCGCAACGAAGAACGGCTGGGACAGGAAGCGCTGGATCTTACGCGCACGTGCTACCACCAGTTTGTCTTCTTCAGACAGTTCATCCATACCCAGGATGGCGATGATGTCTTTCAGTTCCTGGTAACGCTGCAGCAGGGACTGTACGCCACGCGCGGTGTCGTAGTGTTCCTGACCAACAACCAGTGGATCCAGCTGACGGCTGGTGGAGTCCAGCGGGTCAACGGCCGGGTAGATACCCAGAGACGCGATCTGACGGCTCAGTACCACGGTTGCATCTAAGTGCGCAAAGGTGGTTGCTGGAGATGGGTCAGTCAAGTCATCCGCAGGTACGTATACCGCCTGAACGGAGGTGATAGAACCGGTTTTGGTAGAGGTGATACGTTCCTGAAGAACACCCATCTCTTCCGCCAGCGTAGGCTGATAACCTACCGCTGAAGGCATACGACCCAGCAGTGCAGATACTTCCGTACCGGCCAGGGTGTAACGATAGATGTTATCAACGAACAGCAGAACGTCACGGCCTTCATCACGGAACTTCTCAGCCATCGTCAGACCGGTCAGCGCAACGCGCAGACGGTTTCCAGGTGGCTCGTTCATCTGGCCGTAAACCAGGGATACTTTGTCCAGAACGTTGGAGTCGGTCATTTCGTGGTAGAAGTCGTTACCCTCACGAGTACGTTCACCTACGCCCGCAAACACGGAGTAACCGGAGTGCTCGATCGCGATGTTACGGATCAGCTCCATCATGTTTACGGTTTTACCAACACCCGCACCACCGAACAGACCGACTTTACCGCCCTTCGCGAACGGACACATCAGGTCGATAACTTTGATACCGGTTTCCAGCAGTTCCTGAGAGCTTGACAGCTCTTCGTAGGAAGGTGCTGCGCGGTGGATAGCCCAACGCTCTTCTTCACCGATGTCGCCTTTCATGTCGATTGGCTGACCCAATACGTTCATGATACGACCCAGTGTTGCTTTACCTACCGGGACTTCGATCGGGTGCTCAAGGTCTTTTACTTCCAGACCACGACGCAGACCGTCGGAAGAACCCATAGCGATGGTACGCACGATACCGCCGCCGAGCTGCTGCTGAACTTCCAGCACCAGGCTCTCGTTACCATTCTGTACCTCAAGCGCGTCGTACACGCGTGGTACGGCGTCCTGAGGGAACTCGACGTCCACCACGGCGCCGATTACCTGGACAATCTTTCCAGTAGCCATCTTGAATCCTCTACGTAATTCGTAAACCTGGTTAAACCGCGGCGGCCCCCGAGACGATCTCGGTGAGTTCCTGAGTAATGCTGGCCTGACGAGCTTTGTTGTAAACCAACTGCAGCTCTTTAATCAGGCTGCCGCCATTATCGGTCGCGGCTTTCATCGCCACCATTCGTGCGGCCTGCTCGCTGGCCAGGTTTTCTACAACGCCCTGATAAACCTGAGATTCAACGTAACGACGCAGCAGGGTATCCAGCAGCGGTTTCGGATCGGGTTCATACAGGTAATCCCAGGCTTTTTGCTTCAGCTCGTCATCTTCTGATGCCGGTAACGGCAGCATCTGAGTGAGCGTTGGAACCTGAGACATGGTGTTAATGAATTTGTTGCTGACAACGTACAGTCTGTCCAGACGGCCTTCATCATAGGCCTGCAACATCACTTTAACCGGGCCGATCAGTTCGGACAGGGACGGGTTATCACCCATACCGGTCACCTGAGCGACAATGTTGCCACCAACGGAGTTAAAGAAAGAGACGCCTTTAGAGCCGATCATTGCGATATCGCACTGAACGCCTTTTTCAGACCATGCTTTCATATCCGCCAGCAGTTTTTTGAACAGGTTAATGTTCAAGCCGCCACACAGACCACGGTCGGTCGACACCACCAGGTAGCCCACGCGCTTAACGTCGCGTTCTTCCAGGTAAGGGTGCTTATATTCCAGATTACCGTTTGCAAGGTGACCAATCACTTTGCGCATGGTTTCTGCATAAGGACGGCTGGCCGCCATGCGATCCTGCGATTTACGCATTTTGGAAGCGGCGACCATCTCCATCGCTTTAGTGATCTTTTGCGTGTTCTGGACGCTTGCGATCTTACTACGTATCTCTTTTGCGCCGGCCATGAGCTTCTCCTCAATGCCAGGCGGCTTGTCCTGAGACAAGCCGCCGGACGATTACCAGGATTGGGTTGCTTTGAAGGAATCGAGGATAGCTTTCAGCTTGCCTTCGATTTCGTCGTTATAGCCACCGGTCTGGTTGATCTCTTGCATCAGCGGAGCGTGATCACGGTCGACGTAAGCCAGCAGAGCGGCTTCGAAGCTACCGATTTTCGCCAGTTCCACATCTTCGAGGTAACCGCGTTCTGCCGCGAACAGTACCAGGCCCTGCTGAGCAACAGACATTGGTGCGTACTGTTTCTGCTTCAGCAGCTCGGTCACTTTCTGACCGTGGCTCAGCTGTTTACGGGTTGCTTCGTCCAGATCGGATGCGAACTGAGAGAACGCAGCCAGTTCACGATACTGTGCCAGCGCGGTACGGATACCACCGGACAGTTTCTTGATGATCTTGGTCTGAGCAGCACCACCAACACGGGATACGGAGATACCCGGGTTAACCGCCGGACGAATACCGGAGTTAAACAGGTTGGTTTCCAGGAAGATCTGACCATCGGTAATGGAGATTACGTTGGTCGGAACGAACGCAGAAACGTCACCCGCCTGGGTTTCAATGATCGGCAGAGCGGTCAGAGAGCCCGTTTTACCCTTCACTTCACCTTTGGTGAAGTTCTCGACGTATTCCGCGTTAACGCGGGAAGCACGCTCCAGCAGACGAGAGTGGAGGTAGAATACGTCGCCAGGGAACGCTTCACGTCCAGGTGGACGACGGAGCAGCAGGGAAACCTGACGATAAGCAACAGCCTGTTTAGACAGGTCATCGTATACGATCAGTGCATCTTCACCGCGGTCACGGAAGTATTCGCCCATTGCGCAACCGGCGTATGGCGCCAGGTATTGCAGTGCAGCAGATTCAGACGCAGTTGCTACCACAACGATGGTGTTAGACAGTGCGCCGTGCTCTTCCAGTTTACGAACCACGTTAGAAATGGTGGACGCTTTCTGGCCGATAGCCACGTACACACATTTGATGCCGGAGTCACGCTGATTGATGATGGCGTCGATAGCCATCGCGGTTTTACCGGTCTGACGGTCACCGATGATCAGTTCACGCTGACCACGACCAATTGGGATCATGGCATCAACGGACTTATAACCTGTCTGAACAGGCTGATCTACGGACTGACGGTCGATAACGCCTGGTGCGATAACTTCGATTGGGGAGAAGCCATCGTGCTCAACCGGACCTTTACCGTCGATTGGCGCACCCAGGGTGTTAACAACGCGACCCAGCAGGCCACGGCCAACCGGCACTTCCAGAATACGGCCAGTACACTTAACCTTCATGCCTTCGGCGAGGTCAGCGTATGGACCCATCACAACTGCACCTACGGAGTCGCGCTCCAGGTTCAGTGCGATAGCGTAACGGTTACCCGGCAGGGAAATCATCTCACCCTGCATACAATCGGCCAGGCCGTGGATGCGGATAACACCGTCACTTACAGAAACAATAGTACCTTCGTTGTGAGCTTCACTCACAACACTGAACTGAGCAATGCGCTGCTTGATCAGTTCGCTGATTTCGGTGGAATTCAGTTGCATGCTCCAGTCCCCTTAAGACTGCAAGACGTCTGCAAGGCGTTCAAGACGGCCGCGTACGCTGCCATCAATGACCATATCACCCGAACGGATGATTACGCCTGCCATTACAGACTTATCGATTTTGCAATTCAGCTTAACTTTGCGTGACAGACGTTTTTCCATCGCGGCGGTGATTTTCGCAAGCTGTTCATTACTCAGTTCAGTCGCAGAAGTCACTTCGACTTCAGCGGTTGCTTCACTAAGGGCACGTAAGTGCTCAAACTGCTCGAGAACATCCGGGAGCACACGGAGACGACCATTTTCTGCCATCACCTTAATCAGGTTCTGGCCGTTGGCATCCAGTTGCTCTCCGCACACGGCGATAAACGACGCGGCGAGAGTTTCAGGTGCTAACGCACCGGAAAGCAACTCAGCCATTTGTTCGTTTTTCGTCACCTCAGCGGCAAACGCCAGCATATCCTGCCAGCGATCGACATTTTGGTGTTCGACAGCAAAGTCAAAAGCTGCTTTGGCGTAGGGGCGAGCTACCGTAACAAATTCAGACATCAGCCCCTCCCTCCTTACAGTTCAGCGACAAGTTTGTCCACGATGTCGCTGTTAGCAGCTTCATCCACGGAACGTTCGATGATCTTCTCGGCGCCAGCAACAGCCAGAATCGCAACCTGCTTACGCAGTTCTTCACGAGCACGTTTACGCTCAGCATCAATTTCTGCCTGAGCCTGTGTCACGATCTTAGTACGTTCCTGTTCTGCTTCAGCTTTGGCTTCGTCCAGGATCTGAGAACGGCGTTTGTTAGCCTGTTCAATGATTACCTGAGCTTCAGCTTTCGCTTTTTTCAGCTGGTCTGTCGCGTTGGCCTGTGCAAGGTCCAAATCTTTCTTAGCGCGTTCTGCGGAAGCCAGACCGTCAGCAATTTCTTTCTGACGTTTTTCGATGGCAGCCATTAAAGGCGGCCATACATACTTCATGCAGAACCAGACAAAGAGAATAAACGCGATGGCCTGGCCGAGGATTGTTGCGTTCATGTTCACAGCACAATACCTCTTTAATTTCTGTGGCTTAGGGTTTTAAAACAACTACTACGCGACAGCAAACATCACGTACAGACCCAGACCTACAGCGATCATTGGGATAGCATCCACCAGACCCATAACGATAAAGAACTGAGTACGCAGCAGAGGAATCAGATCAGGTTGACGCGCTGCGCCTTCCAGGAATTTGCCCCCGAGGATGCCGATACCGATCGCAGCACCGATAGCCGCCAGACCCATCATCACAGCGGCAGCCATGTACAGCAGATCCATATTCAGGTTTTCCATGACAGTCTCCAGTTTGTTTCAATTAAAACGTAGTAGTGTTGGTAAAAAATCAGTGCTCTTCAGACGCCATCGACAGATAGACGATCGTCAGAACCATGAAGATAAAGGCTTGCAGCGTAATGATCAGGATGTGGAAAATGGCCCATGGCACATTCAGAATCCACTGTGACCACCACGGCAGAAGACCCGCGATCAGAATGAAAATCAGCTCACCCGCATACATGTTGCCGAACAGTCGCAGACCCAGTGAAACAGGTTTGGACAGCAGGCTAACGCCTTCCAGGATCAGGTTGACCGGAATAAACGCCCAGTGGTTGAACGGCTGCAAGGTAAGCTCTTTCACAAAGCCGCTTACGCCTTTCATTTTGATGCTGTAGAAAAGAATCAGGATAAATACGCCCAGCGCCATCGACAGGGTGATGTTCACGTCCGCAGACGGTACAACACGCAGCGCAGGCAGGCCGAAGATGTGCTCGCCGATGAACGGCAGCAGGTCGATTGGCAGCAGGTCCATCAGGTTCATCAGGAAGACCCAAACGAACACGGTCAGGGCCAGCGGAGCAATCAGCTTGCTCTTACCATGGTACATGTCTTTGACGCTGCCATGGACGAAGCCGATGATCATTTCGATGAATGTCTGGAATTTCCCTGGTACACCGCTGGTCGCTCGTTTAGCAACACCGCGGAACATGGCCAGGAACAGAAGACCCAAAACCACCGAGAAGAACATGGAGTCGATGTTGATCGTCCAGAAGGTGGCCGGGGGGTTATGTGGATCCACCAGCGAGAATGTACGCAGGTCCAGCTGAAGGTTATTCAGATGGTGACCTATGTAATCCTGCGGCGTCATATTTTCTGAAGCCATGATGCCTTTTACCCTTTGTTATTGATTACAGCTGGAGCCAGAACTTGTACCACCAGCACCAAAACCCACGTTGCTATCAGCGGCATGAAGACCACTTTCAAAACCGCCAGCGCCATCACCAGTAGAGCAAAGGTCAGCAACACCTTACACACTTCGCCGAGGGCGAAGGACCAGGCCACGCGGCCTTTGGCAGGTGTATGCGCCTGATGACGCCAGGCAAAAATCATAAACAACACGTTTGGCAGCACAACCGCCAAACCCCCGCACACGGCGGAGATGCCCCAGAAGGGGTCTTTGAGGCTAAACAGCAGTCCACTTGCTATCACAGCCAGAAACTGAATGAACAGAAGCTTACGAGCAACGTTTCTACTCAAGAGCGACACAGACATCACGTTTTTACTCCTGCTCCCTTCGAGGTATGCCGCGTGTCGTATAAAACGTCCTTTAAGGCTCAGAGTCAAGCATCAAAAAGCGGTCAAATTATACGGTGCGCACCCGTGATTTCAAACATTAAGTAGCGAAAAGGTGAATAAATGTTTAAATATTTTTCCCCACCGCTATTTTTTAACTTTCGCTGAAAGCGTCAACCTTCGACCAAAACTGCAAACAGCGCGAAAACGTTGGCGATAAAGCGTGCACGAGATCACAAAACACACATTTGCGATAAGGTTGTATTTATCAAAGGCGCAAATCGCGCAAATTTATCTTTATGAAATTAAACGCAAAATGTCGTAACTATTTTCAAAACAGCCCAGTACACAATAAAAACGTTTTATTGACATTCTTAATAAATAATTAACATTGCGTTCTGGTTACTGCCTTCCACTTTTAGCAGACTTATATTTTCACAGATGACTATCTTCTCGGTGAATAAAAGTCGCCAGGTTAACCATAAGAAAAACCTTAGTGAAAAAGAGGTTAAAAGCCCGACGGTAAATCCTCTGTCTTTGTGCTGTTTTTTAACATGCGAAGAACAGCACAAATTCCACATTTTTTATTAATTTTTTAAAAATTGTTTGGCTTAATTATCACCAGATGACGCTCCCCATCGAGCTGAGGAATGTGTAATTTCTCGATGGATTCAACAGCAAAACCGTCCGGGAGCTGTTCAATTTCATCGCCTGGCAACTGCCCTTTCAGCGCATAAAAGCGGCCATTCTCTGCAGGCAAGTGCTTACACCAGCTCACCATGTCATTGAGTGAAGCAAACGCGCGGCTGATAACCCCGTCAAACGGCGGCTCTGCCGGGAACTCCTCTACCCTGCTCTGCACGGGCGTGATGTTCTCAAGCTTCAGCTCATGCTGTACCTGACGTAAAAAGCGCACGCGCTTGCCGAGGCTGTCCAGTAGCGTGAAGTGGCTCTCAGGGCGAACAATCGACAGCGGAACGCCCGGTAAACCTGGCCCCGTCCCCACGTCGATAAAACGCTCACCTTTCAGCCAGGGGGCAACCACGATGCTATCGAGAATATGGCGTACCAGCATCTCGTTGGGGTCACGTACTGAGGTCAGGTTGTACGCTTTGTTCCATTTGTTCAGCATATCGACATAGGCCACCAGCTGATTTTTCTGGTGATCGGTGAGCGAAATACCTGCCTGATCCAGCAGACGAGAGAGTTTGTTGAGCACGGTGAATACCTGTTGGAAAACTTAGATGGCGGTTGGCGCTTCGCTTACCCGCCCTACGGGTTCATCAGGCCCGGTAAGCGCAGCGCCACCGGGCAATGTTCTGGGCATTACGCGCTGCGGCGCAGCATGCCCTGCTTTTTCAGCCAGACCAGGAGAATGGAAATCGCCGCAGGCGTGACGCCGGAGATACGGGATGCCTGGCCGATCGATACCGGTTTGTGATCGTTCAGCTTGGCGATCACTTCGTTGGAAAGGCCCGTCACCTGGCGGTAGTCCAGCATTTCTGGCAGCAGCGTGTTTTCGTTACGCTGTTGTTTTTCGATCTCATCCTGCTGACGCGCGATGTAACCTTCGTACTTCACCTGGATCTCAACCTGCTCTGCCGCTTCAGCGTCTTCCAGGCCCGGCGCGAACGCGGTCAGTTTGACCAGGTTCTCGTAGGTGACTTCAGGACGGCGCAGCAGATCTTCCCCGCTGGCTTCGCGCGACAGCGGCGCTGTTAAGTGAGCGTTTACTTCGGCAGCGGTTTCCGCCTGCGGATTCACCCAGGTAGTTTTCAGGCGCTGACGTTCCTGTTCAATGCGCTCCAGCTTTTCGTTGAAGCGCGCCCAGCGCTCGTCATCGACAAGACCCAGCTCGCGGCCCATTTCGGTCAGACGCAGGTCGGCGTTATCTTCGCGGAGCATCAGGCGATATTCCGCGCGAGAGGTAAACATACGGTACGGCTCTTTGGTACCCAGCGTGCAGAGATCGTCAACCAGCACGCCCAGATACGCCTGAGAACGGCCTGGTGCCCAGCCCTCTTTCTCAGCAGAGAAGCGCGCGGCGTTCAGACCGGCAAGCAGGCCCTGTGCAGCCGCTTCTTCGTAGCCGGTAGTGCCGTTAATCTGCCCCGCGAAGAACAGACCGTGGATGAATTTGCTTTCCAGGGTTGGCTTCAGGTCGCGCGGATCGAAGAAATCGTACTCAATAGCGTAGCCGGGACGAACGATTTTCGCATTCTCCATCCCCTGCATTGAGCGAACAATTTGCATCTGCACATCGAACGGCAGGCTGGTGGAGATGCCGTTCGGGTAAATTTCGTTTGAGGTCAGCCCTTCCGGCTCCAGGAAGATCTGGTGCTGATTACGATCGGCAAAGCGCATCACTTTGTCTTCGATCGACGGGCAGTAGCGTGGGCCGATCCCTTCGATCACGCCAGCATACATGGGGCTGCGATCGAGGTTATTACGGATCACGTCATGGGTTTTCTCGTTGGTATGCGTGATGTAGCACGGTACCTGCTGAGGATGCTGTGCCGCATTGCCCATGAACGAGAAAACCGGCATGGGGTTATCACCGTGCTGTTGCGCCAGCACGCTGAAATCAATGGTGCGCGCATCAATACGCGGCGGAGTACCGGTTTTCAGGCGGCTGACGCGCAGCGGCAGTTCACGCAGACGGCGAGACAGTGGAATAGACGGCGGATCGCCAGCACGGCCACCGCTGTAGTTATCCAGACCGATATGAATTTTACCGTCCAGGAAGGTGCCCACGGTCAGCACCACGGCTTTCGCGCGGAACTTGAGGCCCATCTGGGTCACGGCGCCCACGACGCGATCGTTCTCAACGATAAGATCTTCAACCGCCTGCTGGAAGATCATCAGGTTCGGCTGGTTCTCCAGCGCGGTACGCACAGCCTGACGGTAAAGCACGCGGTCTGCCTGAGCTCGGGTCGCACGCACAGCGGGACCTTTACTCGCGTTTAGTATCCTAAACTGGATGCCAGCATGATCGATCGCTTTCGCCATCAGGCCGCCAAGTGCATCCACTTCTTTTACCAGGTGTCCTTTCCCAATGCCGCCAATCGCCGGATTACAGGACATTTGTCCCAGCGTGTCGATATTGTGTGTCAAAAGCAGGGTCTGCTGACCCATACGCGCTGCGGCCATTGCGGCCTCAGTGCCTGCATGACCCCCGCCAATGATGATGACGTCAAAAGGATCCTGATAAAACATGGTGGTCTGCCTCGCGTAAAGCGGTATGAAAATGGATTGAAGCCCGGGCCGTGGATTCTACTCAACTTTAGTCTTTCGAGAAAGCATTGGGATCCTGGGCTATTAAAAAGAAGATCTTTTTATTTAGAGATCTGTTTTATTGTGATCTCTTATTAGGATCGCGAACATGTGTGGATAAGTCCGATCTCACAAAGAAGATCATGCAGTTAGAAAGGATCGTTTGCTGTGAATGATCGGTGATCCTGGACAGTATAAGCTGGGATCAGATCGCGACTTTATGCACAGGTCAAAAACGATACAACAGTTGCTCTTTGGATAACTACGGGTTAATACGAGCTTTTAACCAGAGTTATCCACATCTGTTCGCGCGATCTTTAATCGTTTTTGAGTAAATTTTTCCATTCCGCGAGCCAGATCTCGGCTGGATCCTCCGGAATGTCATGATCGAGGATGTTGATCTTGAGCGTTTCACCCAGCTGTTTTGCTCCACAAGAGGTAACAGCGGCTTCAACTTTCTCTATTGCCCCGCAAAAGGTGTCATATTCACGACTGCCGATCCCCACCGCGCCAAAACGGACGTTTGACAGGTCGGGCTGCTGTTCCAGCAGTTCGTCATATAAAGGTTGCAGGTTATCCGGCAGATCGCCCGCGCCGTGCGTGGAGGTGATCAGCAGCCAGACCCCGTCAGTCGGGAGATCTTCAAGCAACGGACCGTGCAGGGTTTCAGTAGAAAAGCCCGCATCTTCCAGCTTTTCAGCCAGGTGTTCCGCTACGTATTCCGCACCACCAAGGGTGCTGCCGCTGATAAGGGTAATGTCCGCCATTGATCGCTCGCCCAGATAAAGAGACGGCCATTGTACGCTGTGAACGAGCTGGGATCTACCTGTGGAAAATGTGGGAATGAATTTGCCCGATCACGGGCGGATGGTACGCATGATCGGGTTTTGCAGGGAGATCAGCGTCTCGGTGGACTGAATTTCATCGATTGTTTGGATCTTGTTGATAAGTACCTGCTGGAGGGCGTCGATGGATCGGCACATGACTTTAATAAAGATGCTGTAATGTCCGGTGGTGTAATACGCCTCGGTGACTTCATCCAGCGCGTTCAGCTTCGCCAGGGCGGAAGGGTAGTCTTTGGCGCTTTTAAGAATGATGCCGATGAAGCAGCAGACGTCGTAACCGAGATGTTTAGGACTGACGTCAATGCGTGCGCCGGTAATGATCCCCGCCTGTTTCATCTTCTCTACGCGGACGTGAATGGTTCCCGGGCTGACGCCAAACTGTTTTGCCAGTTCGGCGTAGGCGGTACGGGCATTGGCCATTAACGCCTCCAGGATGCCGCGGTCGAGATTGTCGATCTGATAATTTTCCATAGCTTTTTCTTATGAAGATTAATGAATCACTCTATTCTAGCGTTTAATTTTATCGAATCAAAAGTGAAGGTGGCTTTTTGTTGATGAGTTATTGAATATGTTGCCGTTTCTGTTGCTTAATCAATATCAACAGGACGCAGGAGTATAAATAATGAAAACCGCTTACATCGCCAAACAACGCCAGATCAGTTTCGTAAAATCCCATTTTTCCCGCCAGCTGGAAGAGAAGCTTGGCCTTATTGAAGTTCAGGCGCCGATTCTGAGCCGCGTGGGTGACGGGACGCAGGATAACCTCTCTGGATGCGAAAAAGCGGTACAGGTGAAAGTGAAAACACTGCCAGACGCTCAGTTCGAAGTGGTTCATTCACTGGCGAAGTGGAAGCGTCAAACCCTGGGACAGCACGACTTCAGCGCGGGCGAAGGGCTTTACACGCACATGAAAGCCCTTCGTCCCGATGAAGACCGCCTTTCACCGATTCATTCCGTTTACGTTGACCAGTGGGACTGGGAGCGCGTAATGGGTGATGGCGAACGTCACGTCGGCACGCTGAAATCTACCGTTGAAGCGATCTACGCCGGGATCAAAGCGACCGAAGCGGCCGTGAGCAAAGAGTTTGGTCTGGCACCGTTCCTGCCGGATACGATCCACTTTGTTCACAGTCAGGAATTGCTGAGCCGCTTCCCGGATCTCGATGCTAAAGGCCGGGAGCGTGCGATCGCCAAAGAATTAGGTGCAGTATTCCTGATCGGTATCGGCGGCAAGCTGTCTGATGGCAAACGCCACGACGTTCGCGCGCCGGATTATGATGACTGGAGCACTGCGGGTGAGGGCGAATTTGCCGGGCTGAACGGCGATATTCTGGTGTGGAACCCGGTACTGGAAGACGCATTCGAGCTCTCTTCTATGGGGATCCGTGTGGATGCTGACGCGCTGAAGCGCCAGCTGGCGGTCACCGGCGATGAAGATCGTCTCAAGCTCGAGTGGCACCAGGCGCTGCTGCGCGGTGAAATGCCTCAGACGATCGGCGGCGGTATCGGCCAGTCCCGTCTGACCATGCTGCTGCTGCAATTACCCCATATCGGTCAGGTTCAGTGTGGCGTCTGGCCGCAGCAGGTACGTGAAAGCGTCTGTTCTCTTCTGTAATTAACGCTGCCAGCGTCTGAGCAGGCGGCTACGCAGCCCGGTATCAAAGCGCCAGATATGATCGAAGATGCGCATGATGCCGGGTTTTCCATGGGCTGACATCGCCACCGCATGAAATCGGTGCTGGTGTACCCGCTGTAACTCCTTTACCTTATTCACTACGTCATCCGGCAGCCGCTGGGCAATAAAATCGGAAATCACCACCGCGTCAGCGTCGTACCAGTCGCCTCCCTGCATACGCTCCACAATGCTGCGAAAGCAGCTGGCCAGATCCGTGCCGCCGCGAAAGCGCTGGCTCAGGAAGCGGATTGCCTGCTCGATACCCTGCTGATTCGTCAGCTCATAGCCCACCACCTCGCTGGAG
Organism: Enterobacter cloacae complex sp. S3; assembly: GCF_014930495.1. NCBI lineage: Bacteria > Pseudomonadati > Pseudomonadota > Gammaproteobacteria > Enterobacterales > Enterobacteriaceae > Enterobacter > Enterobacter cloacae complex sp. S3. Next base: position 88,730 of record NZ_JADBRD010000045.1, read on the forward strand.
AAGAGCATGATGAAGCAGCGACGACGATCGGCCAGCGCCACGCGCATCAGTGCCAGACAGAACGCCTTCGCGCACTGCTCGTTAAACCCGCCCATCGAACCGGACGTATCCACGCAAACAATGAATGGCCCGCGCGGCTGTTCATCAAAATCCTGATGGACGACCGGCCGTTGGCTGACTTTCTCACGCCAAGCTTCGCCGTGCAGTCGGTAGGTGAGAAGCTGTTTTTCCACCAGCCGACGATAGAACTCATACTCCAGCTCGGTCATCCCCAGCGTGCTCAGTTCCGTGGGCAGCAGGCGTAAAATGTCATCGCTTTGCTGGAGCCCGTCGACCTGCTCCGGCACGGTAGCCGGTTCGCGCACCAGGGTGCGGAAGGTTTCCATCGGGGCATCTTTCTTTGGGACCGACTTTGCCTCCCTTGAGCGACCCAGCTGTTCTGCAAGCTTCATCAGCTCGGGCTGCTGCGCCAGAAAATCGCCGTATTTGACGATCAGCTGATAATCCCCGCGCCGGAGCTGACCTGCGCTCATATCCCAGAGACGTCCTGCGGCGTTTTCATTCTCCACCAGCACCTGTTCTAGCTGGCCGCTCAGCGTCATCCGTTCCTGAACTTCACTGAGCAGCTGTTCACGCTCTTCGTCCAGCAGTTGCTGGTTCAGCGTTGTGGCCTGAACCACCAGGCTGAGGCGCCAGCGCTGTAAGAAGAGGGTATGCAGTGCGGGGGTAAAGGTGGCGTTATCCGTGACCAGCGCCCGGGCCTGGCTGGCAAACGGAGAGTGGACGTTATCGAGCAACGTCAGGGTTTGCGGCAGCTGGACGATAAACTGCGACGTGGAGAGCCGCTGGCACTGCTGATAGCAGGCCACCTCTTCCGTTAACTCAGGCGGAACTTCGGTCTCCCTGAACCGCTGACGCAAATTTTCCCGCCAGCGCGGAAGATCGTCCGTCATCGCCTTTTTAAGCTTTGGAAATTTTTCAAAAAACGCCGCCAGCTGCGGCGACGCCAGAAGGGTAATGACCACTTCTTCGATCAACCCCTCCTCGCTCACGGCCAGCATGACGTTAAGCGTATCCAGCGTTAGCATTGACGCGCCTGTTTGATCTGCGCGCTGACGTCCTGCAGGCTGGCTTCGATGCGACCTAGCCAGTCGCTATGAATAAAGAGGCATTTTTGCTGCTCGCTAAAGCGGGTGTGCTGCTGATGCCATTCGGTATCCAGCGCTTCCAGCTGCTGCTTAATCTCTTCGGGGACGCTGTCAGAGGCGGTGCCCGGAAGCGCAAGACGCGATCCCTGGAGGCTGACGTCGCGGATCACCAGGTGCTGGCTGCTGTCCACTTCCATATTCAGCGGCTGCGCGAAACCAATGCCGTTGAGTTTTCCTCGGATCTCTCCGCCCTTATCCAGCCACTGCGCCAGCGCCTCGCGCTCAATCGTAATGTGCACCACCTGCATATCATGCAGTTTAAGCGGCTGCTGGAGCAGCAGCGTTAGCGTTGCGCCGGTCAGGTCCGCAGGAAGCTCGTAGTGCGGTTTGCGGGCGAACATGCCCCCAAGGCGATTCACTTTCAGCGCGGTTTTATCACTTTGCTGCTGCTGGAGCTGGATGCGCCGCTGGGCAATCGCCCCCAGCTGGTTGAGCATCGCCTGCTGCCCCCAGGCGTGTCCGGTCATCAAAACGTCAAGCTGCTGCTGCATCAGGTTCATGCCTTCTGCATCATGCCAGAGGCAGTCTTTGAGCAGGATCAGGTCAATTGGCGCAACGGCGTCACGCCCGCTGAACAGGGCGCTGGCCTGCAGCAGGCGGATCGCTTTTTTCCACCGGCGATCGGAGACATAGGGCGCTGAAGGGATGAGATCAAGCTGCTGGCGCAGGAGATAGATCAGCTCGAAGACGGCGTCTGGCAGTTTGATTTTGCCGATGTCCTGCTGCCACTGGTGATACTCCTCATCCGTCACCTGCAGCGAAGCGGATACCGGATTTTCGCTCTCATCCTGCTGGCTGACCAGCATGGAGCGGAAGTTGGATTTATCCTGCACTTTGTCCAGCCACAGGCGGATAAGCATACGGTCATATAGCGCTTCCAGACTGCTATCGGCTTCAGGCAGTTCGTTAGAGGCGGCCACCAGCAGGCGCATCGGGATTTTCTCTTCACTGGCGCCGTTACGGAACCGACGTTCGTTTATCGCCGTGAGCAGGGTGTTCAGAATAGCCGGCCCCGCTTTCCAGATCTCATCGAGAAAAACAATCTCAGCCTCCGGAAGATACCCTTCCGTCAGACGCTGATAGCGCCCCTCATCTTTCAATGCCTGAATGGAGAGCGGACCAAAAACTTCTTCTGGGGTGGAAAACCGGGTCATGAGATATTCGAAGGCGCGGGCGTTCTGAAAAGCAAATTTCAGCCTGCGGGCAATCAGGCTTTTGGCAATGCCCGGCGGTCCCAGCAAAAACACGCTTTCACCGCTCAACGCCGCCAGTAAGCAGAGGCGGATGGCGTGGCTACGCTCGAAAAGGCCTTTTTCCAGCGCGCTGCTGAGGCGGGAAATTCTTTCTGCTAATAAATGTGAGTGAGCCATAATAGTTTTGCATCCTTTCGCCGTCGTGGCGGCCAATTGAAGCGAGTATAGACGTTTCAGTCAGGGCTGGTAATAGACTGAAGTGCGGCGCAATTTTCTTTGCGCTACATTAATGCGGTTGCATTTAGGGGTACGATTTTGCAATGAATCGTGCATACTGTGCGCTTTTTGTGGGCCAAGGGACCGGGAACACATTTGTTATTTAAACGAAAAGACTAGTCTATGAGCACTGATAATAAGCAATCATTACCCGCAATAACGCTTGCGGCGATCGGGGTTGTCTACGGTGATATCGGCACCAGCCCGCTTTATACGCTTCGTGAATGTCTGTCCGGCCAGTTTGGTTTTGGTGTTGAACGCGATGCCGTGTTTGGCTTCCTGTCCCTCATTTTCTGGCTGCTGATCCTGGTGGTTTCCGTTAAATATCTCTCCTTCGTTATGCGTGCTGATAACGCAGGTGAAGGTGGGATCCTGACCCTGATGTCTCTTGCCGGGCGTAATACCTCGGCCAGGATGACCTCTGTGCTGGTCATTATCGGCCTGATTGGCGGCAGTTTCTTCTACGGGGAAGTGGTGATAACGCCGGCTATCTCGGTGCTGTCGGCGATTGAGGGGCTGGAGATTATCGCTCCGCAGCTCGATTCATGGGTGGTTCCGCTGGCCATTATTGTCCTGACGCTGCTATTCATGATCCAGAAGCACGGTACAGGGCTGGTGGGCAAACTGTTCGCGCCGATTATGCTGGCCTGGTTCCTGATCCTGGCGGCGCTTGGCTTGCGCAGCATTATTGCGAACCCTGAAGTGCTGCATGCGCTGAACCCTTACTGGGCGGTGCATTTCTTCCTCGAATACAAAGTGGTTTCCTTCGTGGCGCTGGGGGCCGTCGTGCTCTCCATCACCGGTGTGGAAGCGCTGTATGCTGACATGGGCCACTTCGGGAAACTGCCTATCCGCGTGGCATGGTTTATTGTGGTGCTGCCGTCGCTGGTGCTGAACTATTTTGGTCAGGGCGCGCTGTTGCTTAAAAACCCGGAAGCGATCAAGAACCCGTTCTTCCTGCTGGCGCCTGACTGGGCGCTGGTGCCGATGCTTATCCTGGCGACGCTGGCGACCGTCATTGCCTCCCAGGCGGTGATTTCCGGCGTGTTTTCTCTGACGCGCCAGGCCGTGCGTCTGGGGTATCTGTCACCGATGCGCATCATCCATACCTCAGAGATGGAGTCGGGCCAGATCTACATCCCGTTCGTTAACTGGCTCCTCTATTTCGCTGTTGTTATTGTTATCGTCAGCTTCGAGCACTCCAGTAACCTGGCGGCGGCGTACGGTATTGCGGTAACCGGTACGATGGTGCTGACATCGCTTCTCTCCACCACGGTGGCGTACCGAAACTGGCACTGGAATAAATTCCTCGTGGCGATGATTCTGGTGGGCTTCCTGTGTATCGACGTACCGCTGTTCTCAGCGAACCTCGATAAAATTGTCTCCGGTGGCTGGCTGCCGCTGACGCTGGGTCTGGTGATGTTCATCGTCATGACCACATGGAAAAGCGAGCGTTTCCGCCTGCTGCGCCGCATGCACGAGCACGGGAACTCTCTTGAGGCGATGATCGCTTCTCTGGAGAAATCCCCGCCGGTCCGCGTGCCGGGTACTGCGGTATATATGTCTCGCGCGCTGAACGTCATTCCGTTCGCGCTTATGCATAACCTCAAGCACAACAAAGTGCTGCACGAGCGCGTGATCCTGCTGACGCTGCGCACCGAAGATGCGCCGTATGTTCACAACGTGCGTCGCGTGCAGATCGAGCAGCTGTCGCCGACCTTCTGGCGCGTGGTGGCAAGCTACGGCTGGCGCGAAACGCCAAACGTGGAAGAGGTGTTCCACCGCTGCGGCCTGGAAGGGCTGAGCTGCCGGATGATGGAGACGTCGTTCTTTATGTCGCACGAGTCGCTAATCATCGGCAAGCGCCCGTGGTATCTGCGCCTGCGCGGCAAGCTGTACCTCATCCTGCAGCGTAACGCCCTGCGCGCGCCTGACCAGTTTGAGATCCCGCCTAACCGCGTGATTGAGCTGGGGACGCAGGTCGAGATCTAATCCCTTCTGAAAATGCCGGGTGGCGCTTCGCTTACCCGGCCTACCAAACCCCTCGCCAACCCACAATAATTGTCTCTGCATTTCACTTAGCGAAACGTTTCGACGTCGATCACAAATCTGTTACGTCATGATGGTTTTCTGAACATTCTTGAGATTAAACTGATGTCAGCGAAACGTTTCGCTAGTGGAGCAAGAAAATGAAGAAAGGCACGGTACTCAACTCAGAAATCTCATCGGTTATTTCCCGTCTTGGGCATACCGATACGCTGGTGGTTTGCGATGCAGGCTTACCGGTTCCGCGCAGCACAACCCGTATCGATATGGCGTTAACGCAGGGTGTACCCTCGTTTATGCAGGTACTGGAAGTTGTGACGGCGGAGATGCAGGTTGAGGCGGCCATTCTCGCGGCGGAAATCAAACAACATAATCCGCAACTCCACGAAACGTTGCTCAGCCATATTGAGCAACTGCAACAACACCAGGGAAACACCATAGAAATTCGTTACACGACGCACGAACAGTTCAAACAACAAACCGCAGACAGTCAGGCGGTGATTCGCAGCGGGGAGTGTTCCCCGTATGCGAATATCATTCTCTGTGCTGGCGTCACATTCTGAGGCCATCATGGACGCATTACTGCAACTCAAAGGGATCGATAAGTCGTTCCCGGGCGTAAAAGCCCTCTCCGGCGCGGCGCTAAACGTCTACCCCGGGCGCGTGATGGCGCTGGTGGGCGAAAACGGTGCCGGCAAATCCACCATGATGAAAGTGCTGACCGGTATCTACCAACGCGATGCCGGTTCACTCGTCTGGCTGGGTAAAGAGACCACCTTCAATGGCCCAAAATCCTCTCAGGAAGCGGGTATCGGTATTATTCACCAGGAGCTGAACCTCATTCCTCAGCTCACCATTGCGGAAAACATCTTCCTCGGCCGCGAGTTTGTTAACCGGTTCGGCAAAATCGACTGGAAAACCATGTACGCCGAAGCGGACAAGCTGCTGGCGAAGCTGAACCTGCGCTTTAAGAGCGACCGACTGGTAGGCGATCTGTCCATTGGCGATCAGCAGATGGTGGAAATCGCGAAGGTGCTGAGCTTTGAGTCGAAGGTCATCATTATGGATGAACCGACCGACGCCCTGACCGATACCGAAACCGAATCCCTGTTCCGCGTGATCCGCGAGCTGAAGTCGCAGGGGCGCGGGATTGTCTATATCTCTCACCGCATGAAAGAGATCTTCGAAATCTGCGATGACGTTACCGTCTTCCGCGACGGGCAGTTTATTGCCGAGCGCGAAGTCGCCACGCTGACCGAAGATACCCTCATCGAAATGATGGTGGGACGCAAGCTCGAAGATCAGTATCCGCATCTGGAGAAAGCGCCGGGTGAGATCCGCCTGAAGGTGGACAACCTCTGCGGTCCGGGTGTGAACGACGTGACCTTTACCCTGCGCCAGGGCGAGATCCTGGGCGTGGCGGGCCTGATGGGTGCCGGACGTACCGAGCTGATGAAAGTGTTGTACGGCGCACTGCCGCGCACCAGCGGTTATGTCACCCTCGACGGTCATGAAGTGGTCACCCGTTCTCCGCAGGATGGTCTGGCGAACGGCATCGTTTATATCTCCGAAGACCGCAAACGCGACGGCCTGGTGCTGGGGATGTCGGTTAAAGAGAACATGTCCCTGACCGCGCTGCGCTATTTCAGCCATAGCGGCGGTAGCCTGAAGCATAAAGATGAGCAGCAGGCGGTCAGCGATTTTATCCGTCTCTTTAACGTCAAAACCCCGTCGATGGAGCAGGCGATTGGCCTGTTGTCCGGCGGTAATCAGCAGAAAGTGGCGATTGCGCGCGGGCTGATGACGCGCCCGAAAGTGCTGATCCTCGACGAGCCAACCCGCGGCGTAGACGTGGGCGCGAAGAAAGAGATCTACCAACTGATTAACCAGTTCAAGGCCGACGGTCTGAGCATCATTCTGGTCTCTTCCGAGATGCCAGAAGTATTAGGCATGAGCGATCGCATTATCGTCATGCATGAAGGGCATCTCGGCGGTGAATTCACTCGCGAGCAGGCCACCCAGGAAGTTCTGATGGCTGCCGCTGTGGGCAAGCTTAATCGCGTGAATCAGGAGTAAGAAGATGACTACCCAGGCTGTTTCTGGTCGCCGCTATTTCACAAAGGCATGGCTGATGGAACAAAAATCGCTGATTGCCCTGCTGGTGCTGATCGCGATTGTATCGACCATGAGCCCGAACTTTTTCACCGTTAATAACCTGTTCAACATTCTGCAGCAGACGTCTGTGAACGCCATTATGGCGGTCGGCATGACGCTGGTGATTTTGACCTCAGGTATCGATCTGTCCGTCGGTTCCCTGCTGGCGCTCACCGGCGCGATCGCCGCTTCGATTGTCGGCATTGAAGTCAACGCGCTGGTTGCCGTGGCCGCTGCCCTGGCGGCAGGCGCGGCGATTGGCGCCGTAACAGGCGTGATTGTGGCAAAAGGCCGCGTTCAGGCGTTTATCGCCACGCTGGTGATGATGCTGCTGCTGCGCGGTGTGACCATGGTATACACCAACGGTAGCCCGGTTAATACCGGCTTTACCGATAACGCGGATCTGTTTGGCTGGTTCGGTATCGGTCGCCCGCTGGGTGTTCCGACCCCGGTCTGGATCATGGCTATCGTCTTCCTGGCGGCGTGGTACATGCTGCACCACACCCGTCTGGGCCGTTATATTTACGCGCTGGGCGGTAACGAAGCGGCAACGCGCCTGTCCGGTATCAGCGTTAATAAAGTCAAAATTATCGTTTACTCCCTGTGCGGTCTGCTGGCATCGCTGGCAGGTATCATCGAAGTGGCGCGCCTCTCTTCTGCGCAGCCGACGGCGGGTACGGGGTATGAGCTGGATGCTATCGCAGCAGTGGTTCTGGGCGGTACGAGTCTTGCGGGCGGTAAAGGTCGCATTGTTGGGACATTGATCGGCGCACTGATTCTCGGTTTCCTGAATAATGGTTTGAATTTGTTAGGTGTTTCCTCCTATTACCAGATGATCGTTAAGGCAGTGGTAATTTTGCTGGCGGTACTGGTAGACAACAAAAAACAGTAACTGACGACACTACAGGACATCTTAGATATGAACATGAAAAAACTGGCTACCCTGGTTTCTGCTGTCGCGCTGAGCGCAACCGTAAGTGCTAACGCCATGGCGAAAGATACCATCGCGCTGGTTGTCTCTACTCTGAACAACCCGTTCTTCGTCTCCCTGAAGGACGGTGCGCAGAAAGAAGCGGACAAACTGGGCTACAACCTGGTGGTGCTGGATTCACAGAACAACCCGGCGAAAGAGCTGGCTAACGTTCAGGACTTAACCGTTCGTGGTACCAAAATTCTGCTGATCAACCCAACCGATTCTGACGCCGTCGGTAACGCCGTTAAAATGGCAAACCAGGCGAAAATTCCGGTGATCACTCTGGACCGCCAGGCAACGAAAGGCGAAGTTGTTAGCCACATTGCGTCTGATAACGTGCTGGGCGGCAAAATCGCGGGTGATTACATCGCGAAGAAAGCCGGCGAAGGCGCGAAAGTTATCGAACTGCAGGGGATTGCCGGTACGTCCGCAGCCCGCGAGCGTGGTGAAGGCTTCCAGCAGGCTGTGGCTGCACACAAATTCAACGTGCTGGCCAGCCAGCCGGCAGACTTCGACCGTACTAAAGGTCTGAACGTTATGCAGAACCTGCTGACCGCACACCCTGACGTGCAGGCCGTGTTCGCGCAGAACGACGAAATGGCGCTCGGCGCGCTGCGTGCCCTGCAGACCGCAGGTAAATCTGATGTGATGGTTGTCGGATTTGACGGTACGCCGGATGGTGAAAAAGCAGTAAACGATGGCAAACTGGCTGCGACCATCGCTCAGCTGCCTGAGCAGATTGGCGCCACTGGCGTTGAAACTGCCGACAAAGTGCTGAAGGGCGAAAAAGTTCAGGCTAAATACCCAGTTGACCTGAAGCTGGTCATCAAGCAGTAAAAGGCGAATCAGGCAGTCGCTGGCTGCCTGAGGGACACCAATAAAGAAAAGTGTGGCATACGCCACCGGGTAACACCGGTGGCGCTCTCAGATGGACAACCCAACCATGAAAACCGCAGGCAACCTCGTCGTCCTTGGCAGTATCAATGCCGATCACATTCTTAACCTTGAATCGTTCCCTGCACCGGGCGAAACCGTCACGGGTAACCAGTATCAGGTGGCATTTGGCGGTAAAGGTGCCAACCAGGCCGTCGCCGCCGGTCGCAGCGGGGCGAATATTGCGTTTATCGCCTGCACGGGTGATGACGATACCGGTGAGCGCGTACGCAAACAGCTGGCGAGCGACAACATTGATGTCGCACCGGTCAGCGTGGTTGCAGGGGAATCGACCGGCGTGGCGCTGATTTTCGTCAACGCTGAAGGTGAGAATGTCATCGGTATTCATGCGGGTGCTAACGCTGCGCTGACGACGGAGCGCGTAGAAGCGCAACGTGCCATCATCGCCGGAGCGGAAGCCCTGCTCATGCAACTGGAGTCACCGGTTGAAAGCGTGCTGGCTGCCGCGAAAATTGCGCATGAAAATCATACCACTGTCGTACTTAACCCGGCCCCGGCCCGTGTATTATCAGACGAGCTGCTGGCGCTGGTGGACATCATTACGCCGAACGAAACCGAAGCCGAAAAGCTGACGGGCATTCGCGTAGAAAATGATGACGATGCCGCGCGAGCCGCGCGTGCGCTGCATGATAAGGGCATCGGTACCGTGATTATCACCCTTGGTAGCCGTGGGGTGTGGGCAAGCGTTAATGGCGAAGGCCGTCGCGTGCCGGGCTTTAAGGTCAAAGCGATTGATACCATCGCAGCGGGAGATACCTTCAACGGTGCACTGGTCACCGCGCTGCTGGAAGGCAAGAGAATGGATGACGCTATTCGCTTCGCACACGCTGCTGCCGCGATTGCGGTGACGCGCAAAGGCGCCCAGCCTTCCGTTCCGTGGCGTAAAGAGATCGATGAATTCTTAAGTCAGCAGGGGTAACGCTTGGCCACAATGAAAGATGTCGCCCGCATGGCGGGCGTTTCTACCTCGACGGTCTCCCACGTTATAAACAACGATCGCTTCGTCAGCGAGGCGATTCGGGAGAAAGTTGAAGCTGCGGTAAAAGAACTCAACTATGCGCCGTCTGCGCTGGCGCGCAGCCTTAAGCTCAACCAGACGCGCACCATCGGTATGCTGATCACCGCGAGTACCAACCCCTTTTATTCAGAACTGGTTCGCGGCGTGGAGCGCAGCTGCTTCGAGCGTGGCTACAGCCTGGTGCTGTGCAATACCGAGGGGGACGAGCAGCGCATGAATCGTAACCTGGAAACGCTGATGCAAAAACGCGTCGACGGACTATTGCTGCTCTGCACCGAAACGCACCAGCCCTCGAAAGAGATCATCCAGCGTTATCCTTCTATCCCAACGGTGATGATGGACTGGGCGCCGTTCGACGGAACCAGCGATCTCATTCAGGATAACTCCCTGCTGGGCGGCGATATGGCGACTCAGTACCTGATTGATAAAGGACACACTCGCATTGCCTGTATTACGGGGCCGCTGGATAAAACTCCGGCGCGTTTGCGTCTGGAAGGGTATATCTCCGCCATGGAACGAGCTGGCCTTGCCATTCCTGATGGATACCGGATCACCGGCGACTTTGAATTTAACGGCGGCTTCGAGGCGATGCAGAAACTGCTGGCGCAAAAGCCGCGTCCGCAGGCGGTCTTTATTGGTAACGACGCGATGGCGTTTGGTGCCTATCAGGCGTTGTATCAGGCGGGGCTACGCGTGCCGGACGATATGGCGGTGATTGGCTATGACGATATCGAGCTGGCCAGCTACATGACGCCGCCGCTGACCACTATTCATCAGCCGAAGGATGAACTGGGCGAGCTGGCCATCGATGTGTTGATCCATCGTATGGCGCAGCCCACGCTGCAACAGCAACGGCTGCAGCTTACTCCTGTTCTGATGGAACGCGGTTCGGTTTAGCTTTCTCTTTGTGACGCTCTTTAATCAGGTTTCGGCCGTCTTTTGGTTTTAACAGCATAAAGACCAGCGCCGATACCACGGTAAGTGCGCCCATGGTGATAAAGGTATAGTGGAACTGCTCAACGGTATTCGCGCTGTCAAAACCCTCATAAAACCTCAGCACCGCTGCACTCACGGCAACCCCTAAACTGATCGACAGCTGTTGCGTTACCGCCAGCACGCTGTTGCCGCTACTGGCGTTCTCGTCAGTCAGGTCGGCGAGGGTGATGGTGTTCATCGACGTGAACTGCGTCGACATCGCCATGCCCAACACAAACAGCGGCAGGATCAGCATCCAGACGGGTAACGCGGCGGATTGCAGCGAGAACTGCGCAATCATCAGACCGATAAAGACCGTCACGCCGACCAGCGTCTTACGATAGCCAAACCAGCGCAGCACCTGTGTAACGGTTGATTTTGCCAGAATCGAGCCCATTGCCGTGGGCGCCATCATGCAGCCAGCAATCAGGGCCGGGTAGCCGAAACCCACCTGCAGCATCAATGGCATCAGGAACGGTACGCAACCCGTCCCCAGACGAGACGCAATGTTCCCCGCAATCCCTACGGAAAACGTTCGGGTGTTAAAGAGCCCCAGGGAGATTAACGGCGTCGGGTGACGACGCGCGTGACGTATATAAAGAAGGAATAACAGAATACCGCCGAGGATAACGGAGAGCGCTAACCACGTCGCGACGATCTTCTCGCCAAACAGCTCCATCCCGCTGGAGAATAACACCAGGCTCAGGCCAAACAGGAAAAAGCCGCCCATATCGAAGCTGCGCCTTGGCGTGGTGAAGTTCGGCATATATTTGCGGGCATACAGCAGCCCCGCAACGCCAATTGGAATATTAATCAGGAAGATCCAGTGCCAGCTTGCCCAGGTGACAAACACGCCACCGAGTACCGGGCCAAGAATCGGGCCGACCAGGCCCGGCATGGTGACGAAGTTGAGTACGGGAAGCAGTTCGCTCCTGGGGTAGGCTCGCAGCAAGGCAAGGCGCGCCACCGGCATCATCATCGCGCCGCCAATGCCCTGCAATACGCGGAAGATAACCAGCTCCGTTAAGGATGAGGAGAGCGCACAGGCCAGCGATCCAAGCGTAAAGAGCGTGACGGCCAGCATGAAAACTCTGCGGGTGCCAAAGCGGTCGGCCAGCCAGCCGCTGACCGGAATTAACATTGCGACCGTCAGGGTGTAGCTGATGATGGCGGACTGCATCGCCAGCGGGGAGCGGTTAAGGCTTTGCGCTATAGCGGGAAGCGCTGTGTTGAGGATGGTGGCATCCAGTGCCTGCATAAAAAACGCCATGGCTGCAATCCACGGCAATCCGGCCATGCTGCGCGCTTTTTTCGTTGTCATTTATTTACCTGCTGGTGGGTTGGCGCGGCCAGCAATGCCTGGCACGCACTCAGGGCTCGCTGCCCGTCGCTTTCCTGGATGGCATCAACTATCGCCTGGTGCAAATCCAGTTTTACCACTTCGTTTTGTGTAATAGAGGTAAAGTAGGTGTGATACACCGAATGAAATAAAGAGGCAAAAGAGGTGAGGAACGGATTGGCGCTCATCATATAGATGTGTTCATGCCAGGCCATATCGACCTCAACCCAGCGTTCGCGGTTGAAGTGTTTTTTCAGGAACACCATCTCTTCCATCAGCGCGTTAAGCTGCGCTTTCTGCTCCGCTGTTCCCAGCGTGGCGGCAAGTAGACATGCCTGAGGTTCAAGGCTGCTGCGCATCACCAGAAAGTGATCGACGACCTGATGAAAGTTATCTTCCGTCATCCACCAGGAGAGCAGCTCCTGATCGAGAAAATTCCAGTTACTCTGTGGCATCACGCGTGTGCCAATGCGAGGGCGTGGAAGCACCATACCTTTTGCTGTTAGGGTTTTCACCGCTTCGCGCACGGCGGTACGGCTCACCCCAAACTGCTCACCCAGCTCCATTTCACCCGGCAGGATGCTACCCGGGGGATATTTACCCGCTAAAATCCGCTGAGCCAGCTTTTCTGCCAGCACGTACGACAGGTTTTTTTGGGCGGCCAGCTGTTGTGCGCTTAATGGCATCGCTTTTATTCCTTAAAGATTCATGCTGATAATTATGCCACCTCGAATGTGATTGTGGTTGCAGATACATCAAATAGAACAATTTGTAGCTTGATTTCACCTCTGTTGGTGAAAAAAAACGCGGATGGAAACTTTTTTTAAATTTCCTCTTGTCACGTCGGAATAACTC
>NZ_JADBRD010000046.1:0-32735 GCF_014930495.1 Enterobacter cloacae complex sp. S3
CAACAAAATGGGTGCAGTACAGGTAAATGAAAATTTCCCGGGGCTTTCTACTTTCTGTCCCTCAACAATGCTCAAGACAGAAAGTCTTAAGCACCCGCCGCACATCTTATCCCTCTGAATTAAAATGCAAAGATGTAATTCTTTTTCGCGAAAATTACATTATTTCTGCGAGTCGCTTTCCAGAATAATAATTCATATATTTGATGAGTTAATCGGAAATAAAAAGGGAGTGAATATCTCACTCCCTTTATTCACTGATTAATTAACGGCTTCAGCCCATTGCGCTTTCGCGCAGTCGGGCTTTCAGCTTGTTATATTCGTCGATGACATACTGTTCCGCAGCGTGCTGATCCGCAATCGGCTCCACGCGTACGGCGCAGTATTTATACTCCGGCGTTTTGGTTATCGGACTTAAGTTCTCCGTCACCAGCTCGTTACAGGCGCCAATCCACCACTGGTAGGTCATATAGACCGCCCCTTTGTTCGGACGATCGCTGACCTGCGCACGGGTAATGATCCGGCCTTTGCGCGAGTTCACCCACACCAGCGCTTCATCCTCAATGCCGAGGCGCTCAGCGTCGGCGGTGTTGATTTGCGCGTAGCCCGGTTCGTCCGCCAGCGCCGCCAGCGCGGCGCAGTTACCCGTCATCGAACGGCAGGAGTAGTGGCCCACTTCACGCACAGTGGAGAGCACCATCGGATACTCGTCGGTGAGTTTATCGATCGGCGCGACCCAGTCGCAGGTGAAGAACTGCGCCAGCCCGTTCGGGGTGTCGAACTTCTCTTTAAAGAGGTATGACGTCCCCTGATCGGCTTCTGACTCATCGCGACACGGCCACTGGATGTACCCCAGCTCACCCATTTTTTCATAGGTTGCCCCGTAGAAGTCCGGACACAGACTGCGCAGCTCGTCCCAGATCTCCTGAGTGTTGTTGTAGTGCATCGGGTAGCCCATGCGGGTGGCGATTTCGCTGATGATCTGCCAGTCCGTTTTCAGGTCCCACTTCGGCTCGACCGCCTTAAAGAAGCGCTGGAAGCCGCGGTCCGCCGCCGTGTAGACGCCTTCATGCTCGCCCCAGGAGGTTGACGGTAGAATCACATCCGCCGCCGCCGCGGTTTTGGTCATGAAGATATCCTGGACAATCACCAGCTCCAGATCCTCAAACCCTTTGCGCACAGCAGACAGCTCGGCGTCGGTCTGGAGCGGATCTTCACCCATGATGTAGGCCGCACGCACTTCGCCGTGCGCCGCGCGGTGCGGCAGCTCGCTGATGCGATACCCGGTGTGTTCCGGCAGGCTTTCCACGCCCCAGGCCTTCGCGAACTTAGCGCGGTTTTCCGGAAACTTCACGTACTGGTAGCCCGGGTAGGTGTCCGGCAGCGCGCCCATATCGCAGGCGCCCTGGACGTTATTCTGACCACGTACCGGGTTGACGCCGACGTGCGCTTTACCCAGATTGCCGGTCAGCATCGCGAGGCTCGTCAGAGAACGCACGGTTTCCACGCCCTGATAGAACTGGGTCACGCCCATTCCCCACAGGATGGCGGCGGTTTTCGCCCCGGCATACATCCGTGCCGCCTGGCGGATCTCCTGCGCGCTGACGCCGGTGATTGTTTCCACCGACTCTGGCGTATAGCCTTCGACAATTTTCCGATACTCTTCAAAGCCTTCCGTACGGGTCGCGACAAACGCCTGGTCGTACAGGTTCTCCTCAATAATGACGTGCCCCATTGCGTTCAACAGCGCGATGTTCGAGCCGTTTTTCAACGCGATGTGCATATCCGCAATGCGCGCGGTTTCAATTTTGCGCGGATCGCAGACGATGATTTTCGCCCCGTTCTGCTTGGCGCGAATAACGTGGTTCGCGACGATAGGGTGAGAATCCGCCGGGTTATAACCAAAGATGAAAACGAGATCGGTGTTATCTATCTCGTTGATGGCATTACTCATTGCGCCGTTACCGACCGACTGGTGCAGACCTGCAACCGATGGGCCGTGTCAGACGCGAGCGCAGCAGTCGACGTTATTGGTTCCAATAACGGCGCGCGCGAATTTTTGCATCACATAGTTGGTTTCATTCCCCGTCCCGCGTGAAGAGCCGGTGGTCTGAATCGCATCCGGGCCATACTTGGCCTTGATAGCGCTCAGACGCGTGGCGACGTAATCCAGCGCCTCGCTCCAGGAGACGGCTTCCAGCTTGCCGCCGCGCTCGCGGCGGATCATAGGGGTTTTCAGGCGCGGGGTGAGGATTTGGGTATCGTTAATAAAATCCCAGCCGTAGTAACCTTTCAGGCATAGCGTGCCCTGGTTGGTTTTCCCCTGTGCGGCCTCCGCCCGGACGATTTTGCCGTTATCGACCACCAGGTGGATCTTGCAACCTGAGGCACAATAAGGGCAAACCGTGACGACTTTTTTCATCAGTCTGCTCCAGTTAATCGAATCATTCGCACCCATTATGCAGCTTCTATGCCATGTTTTTTGTATGGGTATGCCCTGACTTTACGGTCCCTTCGCGATGAAAACCCTGACAAAAAGCAGCCAATCGTCAAAATTGACGTGTCGACAGGGCAGCGGATGTGACATGGGTTGAATTTCCGTCACTGAAAAAACCATTTGACTGGAGCCGACGGCAGAATGGTTCAGACTTAACATAATCCCCTGACGGAAGCATACGATGAAACCGGCGATCCTGGTGGTTGATGACGATACGGCAGTCTGCGAACTGCTTCAGGACGTGCTGAGCGAGCACGTCTTTAGCGTGCTTATTTGCCATAACGGCCAGGATGCACTGCGGCAGGTACAACAGGAGCCGAATATCGCGCTGGTGCTGCTGGATATGATGCTGCCGGATATCAACGGCTTACAGGTTTTGCTGCAGCTGCAAAAGCAGCGCCCGGCGCTACCGGTGATTATGTTAACCGGGCTGGGCAGTGAGTCAGACGTGGTGGTGGGGCTGGAGATGGGGGCCGACGATTATATTGGCAAACCGTTCAACCCGCGCGTGGTGGTCGCCCGCGTAAAAGCGGTATTGCGCCGTACCGGCGTACTGGCGGCGGAAGTCCCCGCAGCGCCCGTAGCGGGCATTGCTTTTAACGGATGGACGCTTGATACCACCCGCTGTGAGCTGAGCGATCCGCAGCGTAACCCTGTCCCCTTAACCCAGGGCGAGTACGGCCTGCTGCTGGCGCTTACGCAAAATGCCCGTCGGGTGCTGAGTCGTGACCAGCTGCTTGAGCTGACCCACAGCGAAAGCGCGGACGTGTTCGACCGCACGATTGACGTGTTGATCATGCGCCTGCGCCGGAAGATAGAGGCTAACCCGCATCAGCCTGCGCTCATCAAAACCATCCGTGGGCTGGGCTATGTGTTTGCCACCGACGTTTCCCATAGCGAGAAAGCGGCCTAAGTATTCTCTTTGATAAACAGCTGCAGCTCGGCCAGCGTTTTCGCGCCGTCAATCGCGTTGGCGGCCAGCAGGCTGGCCCGCGCGCAGGCGTGTGCAAGATAAATGCTCTCCGTGAGCGGCAGCGATTCATGGCAGCCGTATAAAAACCCCGCGCAAAACGCATCGCCCGCGCCAACGCTGCCGACAATCTCTTTCTGCTCCAGCAACCATGATGGGATCCAGCGGCCTTGCTCACCCGGTGCTTCGCCCCATGCGCCTTCCGGACAGTGGATCACCACCCGCTGACGCACGCCTGCCGCCAGCAGCTGCGTCGCGGCATCGGCGATATGGGCGATATTCAGCGCATCGTCGGCGTCGCGCATCTCCAGTCCGCTAAACTCCCCGGCTTCCAGCTCGTTAATCACCAGATAATCAAGGTGGCGCAGGGCAGGGAGCACCAGCGGCTGATAGCGCGGGTCGCCCTTGCGGGAAACCAGATCGAGCGACGTTTCATACCCCTGGTCGCGCATCTGCGCCAGCAGGCGCGCGCTGCGGGTGCCAAACTCGTCATCGGGCATATCCAGGCTGTCGAGCAGCAGCAGGTAGCCGAGATGGAAGATCTTCATCGATCCGTCTAAGCGATCGAAGGCGGGAAGATCCAGCAGGCGGTTGGCGCCCGGCGAGTGGAAAAAGGTGCGCTGTCCGCTGGGATCGGTCATCACCTGCGACATGGAGGTTGGTGCAAAGGTGGTGCGCTGGACGCGCTGGCGGTTGACGTGGTACTGGTCCAGCATCGCCAGAATGTAATCCCCGTCGCCGTCTTCGCCAATCAGCCCCACCGCCTGCAGCGGCAGGCCAACGTGCATTTTCGCCAGCGTCAGCAGCACGTTGAGCGGCGCGCCGCCGGTGGAGCGTTCGCTGTGGGTAATTTCCGCCAGCCAGCCGCGCTCCGGCCACTGCACGATCTGGTGGACGTGATCCACCAGCATGTTGCCTGCGGCGATGATGCCTTTGCGTTCCATTATGCCTGCCCCGCGCTGCCGAAGATGCGCATCTGTTCGGCGACCGTATCGGCAATCGCCTCTTCTATCCCCAGCAGCAGCTCGGCAAATTCATCGTACAGCGGCTGGCGGTTCGCCATGCGCTGCTCAACGGCGGCGAGTGCGGCCTGCGACATGCCGGTGTAGAAGTTGATTTTATGAATGCCGAGCTCGATGGCGCGGCGGAAGTCGGCATCGCTAATCCCGGAGCCGCCGTGTAAAACCAGCGGCAGGCCCGTCTGCTGGCGAATGGCGTCCAGGCGTGGGAAATCGAGTTTCGGCTCGCCTTTGTATTTGCCGTGCGCGTTGCCGATGGCAACCGCCAGCGCGTCAATGCCGGTTGAATCGACAAATTCGCGCGCCAGCTGCGGATCGGTAAAGAACGCTTCATCCGCATGACCGTACAGCGCGCCGCCTTCATCGCCACCGACCGCGCCCAGCTCCGCCTCCACCGACACGCCGACCGCGTGGCACATCTTCACCACCTCCCGCGTCTGGCGAATGTTCTCCTCATAGCTCAGCGTAGAGCCATCGAACATTACCGAGCTGAACCCTAAGCGCAGGGCGCGCACCACCGCCTCGAAATGCAGGCCGTGGTCGAGGTTGAGCACCACGGGAATATCGTGACGGGCGGCTTCGAACTTAACCGCTTCGACAAGCGAATCCAGGGAGACGTACTTAAAATGCACTTCGGCGATGTTGATAATAAACGGCGAGCGTTCCTGCTTCGCGGCGGCGAACAGCGCGCGCAGGAAGTGGGAGTCGAGCACGTTAAACGCGCCCAGCGCGTAGCGATGCGCCCTGGCGTGCTCCAGACCGTCGGCAAGAGAGATCAATGGCATCATTTACTCCTTATATCCGAAACAGGTTGTACTCGTTGCACAGCACCAGCAGCGCCGGTTCGTCTTCTTCGATGTTGTTATAGCGGGCAATGGGCTGCAAAAAGTGGTTATCGTGCTCGTCGTCGTTTACCGATGACACCTCCCCAACCAGCACGTCGCCGAAGCCGCGTTCGCCCCAGAAGCTGTGGTACAGAGTGGGTGTCAGGCAGATGCTTTCCCCTGGTGTGAGGCGCAGCTGGCTGCCGGGCGCGTGGGTCTGACGACAGCCGTCGACGGTGACCGTCACGTCGGTGTTTTCCGTCTCTTCATGCGCCCCGGCATTCCATAACTCAATAATCAGATTCCCGCCGCCCCGGTTGATGATGTCTTCCCGCTTGCGCCAGTGAAAATGCATCGGCGTCACCTGGCCGTCGCGCACGTGCATAATTTTTTCGGCATAGCACTTTTCATAAGGCACGCCGTTGGGCGAGCCGTTGCGCAGGGTAAACAGCGTCAGGCCCTCAGCGGCAAAGCTGTTGCCGCCGAACGCCGTCACGTCCCAGCCGAGCTTGAGGTCGAACACTTCCTGCCATGCGGCCTGGTCAAGCTGCTGCCATTTTGTGGGCGGGAAGCTGGCAAACGGCGGGAGGTGCACGTCGTGCATGGAAAAAAACTGTCGCGTGTGGCCGAGAATTTCATTGATGTCGGAGCGTTTCATGGGGACTCCTTGAATTTTATGCCACCCCCTCACCCCGGCCCTCTCCCTCAAGGGAGAGGGGGAAATAAGTTCCCTCTCCCTGTGGGAGAGGGTTAGGGTGAGGGCATCAGGCCGCACCGAAGTTACTTAACCGTCCAGCCCTTATACGTGCCGACGTTCTTTTTATCGATCATCGTCACCGGAATCAGCACAGGCGCTTTCGGCGCAGGTTTGCCCTGTAGAATGTCATAGCCGATCTCCACCGCTTTTGCCGCCATCACCTGCGGATCCTGCGCCGGGGTCGCGACAAACAGCGAGTTTTCGCGCTTCAGCGCTTCCTCACCGTCCGGGCTGCCATCCACGCCGACGATAAAGAACTCGTTGCGTTGAGCCTGTTTCGCGGCCAGATCGGCACCGATCGCCGTCGGATCGTTAATCGCAAACACGCCGTCGATCTTCGGATTGGCCGCCAGCAGGGAGGTCATGACTTCCAGACCGCCTTCACGACTGCCCTTGGCGTTCTGGTTATCCGAGAGCACCTTGATATCCGGATGTTTTTTGAATTCCGTCTGACAACCTTCCACGCGGTTTTGCACCGCAGAGACCGGTGGTCCGTTGATGATCACCACGTTGCCTTTGCCTTTCAGGCGATCGGTAATGTACTTACAGGCCATTTCGCCCGCCTGGGTGTTATCGGAGGTGATGGTCGCATCCGCCCCTTCCGCCGCTACGTCAACCGCAACGACCACGATCCCGGCGTCCTTCGCGCGCTTCACCGCCGGGCCGATCCCTTTGGAATCCGCGGCGTTAAGGATGATCATGTCCACCTTCGCAGCGATGAAGTTATCGATCTGCGCCACCTGCTGGCCCAGATCGTAACCGCTGGAGACCAGCGTCACCTTGACGTTATCGCCAGCCAGCTTGCGCGCTTCCAGCTCGGCACCTTTGGTGATCTGCACGAAGAACGGGTTGGCCAGGTCGCCCACCGTCACGCCGATGGACTTCAGATCTTTTGCCTGCGCAAACGGCGTTGCGGCAAGCAGCGCGCCAGCACAGAGCGCGGTCACTAACGGTTTCAAACGCATGTTGTTTTCCTCGAAGCTGTAGGGTTTTGTTGTTATGCACTTTGATGGTGTCGGGTACGGTATTTGTCGATCAGCACCGCTATGATGATCACCGCCCCTTTGATCACCAGCTGCCAGAAGTAGGAGACGCCCATCAGCGTCATGCCGTTGTTGAGGGTGGCGATGATTAATGCGCCGACCAGCGTGCCGGTGATCGTGCCGATCCCGCCGACGAAGCTGGTGCCGCCGAGGATCACCGCCGCAATCGCATCCAGCTCGTAGCCCGTGCCGAGGTTGCCGTTGGCGCTGTAGAGGCGCGAGGCGCTCATCACGCCGCCGAGCCCGGAGAGAAGGCCGCTCATGCCGTAGACAAACAGCAGCACCAGCCAGACCTTGATGCCGGTCAGTCGCGCCGCCTGCATGTTGCCGCCCACCGCGTAGATGTGGACGCCGAGCGTGGTGCGGCGCAGGATGAACCAGCAGATAGCAATCACCGCAAGGGCAATGACTACCAGCCACGGGATCGGGCCGAGGTAGTTATTGCCGATCCACTCGAAGCTGATGTTGGAGTTAATGACCGTCGTGCCGTCCGCCAGCAGATAGGCCGCGCCGCGCAGCGCCGTATAGGTGCCGAGCGTCACGATGAAGGGCGGCAGCCCGGCAAAGGCCACCAGCGCGCCGTTGAACAGACCCAGCACCATGCCGAGCATCAGCGCGGCCGGAATGGAGAGCATCGCAAATTCAGGGATAAGCGAGACCACCATCGCCGCTACCGCCGTGGTGCCCAGAATCGAGCCCACGGAGAGGTCAATCCCGCCGGTTAAAATGATGAAGGTCATTCCCGCCGCCAGCACGATGTTGATCGACGCCTGACGGGTAATGTTGAGCAGGTTGCTCTCGGTGAAGAAGTTCGGGGCGATAAAGCCAAATACTGCCACAATCAGGATAAGAATCGGCAGGATGCCGACCGTTTGCATCAGATCGCTCATCAGCATTTTTTTGGCGGAGGCGGATTTCGCCACCTGCTGCGGATGGGTTGGAGTTGTCATGATTGCACCGCCTGATGATGAGTGTCGTTCACGCCGGTTGCCAGCGTCATAATGTTTTCCTGAGAGATGTCGCGCCCGTGGAGTTCACCCGCAATGCTGCCTTCCCGCATCACGTACACCCGGTCGCTCATGCCCACCACTTCCGGCAGCTCGCTGGAGATCATTAAAATCGCCACCCCTTTGCGCGCCATCTGGTTCATGATGCGGTAGATCTCGCTTTTCGCGCCGACGTCCACGCCGCGCGTGGGTTCATCCAGAATCAGAATGCGCGGACCGATGGCCACCCAGCGGGAGATCAGCAGCTTTTGCTGATTGCCGCCTGACAGCCCGCCCGCCCGCACCTGCGAATGGGGCACGCGGATGTTGAGCAATGCAATGGCGTCATCGGAAATCGACTGGGCTTTTTTGCGGTTTAACATACCGAAGGTGGCGTCGCGCTCCAGCGTCGCCATGGTGATGTTCTCCTGCGCCGCCAGCTCCAGAAACAGCCCCTGCTCCTTGCGGTTCTCGGTGAGAAAACCGATGCCGTTTTCGATGGCCGCACGCGGGGAGTGGATCACCACCGGCTCGCCGTCGACCTCAATCATGCCGCCGGTGGCTTTACGCACGCCGAAAATCAGCTGCGCCAGCTCGGAGCGTCCGGCCCCCACCAGGCCCGCCAGCCCGACGATTTCGCCGGAACGGACCTGCAGGCTGCACGGCTGTACCTTTTTACCGTCGGTGAGGTGGTGGACGTTGAGGCGCGGGCTGCCGAGGGGAATATCACGCTCTTTGTTGAACAGATCGCTTAACGGGCGGCCCACCATCATGCGCACCAGCTCGGAGGCGTTCAGCTTGTCGCGCGTCAGGCTGCCGACGTACTGCCCGTCGCGCAGAACGCTGACGCGGTCAGAAAGTTCATACACTTCCGCCATGCGGTGGCTGATATAGATGATCGCCATCCCTTCATCGCGCAGGCGCAAAATCAGTTCGAACAGGCGGTGCGTTTCCCGCGAGGAGAGGGCGGCGGTGGGCTCATCCATCACCAGAATGCGGCTGTTGCGGTGCAGCGCGCGGGCGATTTCCACCTGCTGCTGCTCGGCGATGGTCAGCTTCATCACCAGGTCGGTGGCATTGAACTGTGCGCCGAGGCGCTCAATCACCGCCTGCGCCTGGGCGACCATCTCTTTGCGCTGCACCATCCCGCCGCGCGACAGCTCGCTGCCAAGAAAGATATTTTCGGCAACGGTCAGGTTGGGCGCGAGCTGCATCTCCTGATAAATCAGGGTAATGCCTGCGGCCAGCGCATCTTTCGGCCCTTTAATGTGAAACGGCTGACCGTCGATCAGGATCTCACCGCTGGTGGCGGTATAGGCTCCCGCGAGGATTTTCATCAGCGTGCTTTTTCCCGCGCCGTTTTCGCCCATCAGCGCGTGGATCTCTCCGGGAAAGACCGTCAAATCCACACCCTTGAGCGCGTGGAAACTGCCAAACGTTTTGGCAATGCTGCGCATCTCTAATACCGGGGTTCTGCTCATGGCGGATCTCCTGCGAATGCCGATATCTGCACTTCATCACAGGTGCGTAAATGCAAAATGTCAGAAGCTGTTCATATTTGTCATAGTTATGAATAGCTAATGTAGATCACAGTTATTGAACTACCCTCACCCCGGCCCTCTCCCTTAAAGGGAGAGGGAGCAAATCATTCCCTCGCCCCTTTGGGGAGAGGGTTAGGGTGAGGGGACACCAAACCGCACAGGAGCCTAAATCCATGCCATCACGCCGTCCGCCCTTTTTCGCCAGCGCCCGAGGCCGCCTGCTGATTTTTAATCTGCTGGTGGTCGCCGTGACGCTAATGGTGAGCGGCGTGGCGGTGCTCGGCTTTCGTCACGCCAGTCAAATCCAGGAGCAGGTTCAGCAGCAAACGCTGGACGATATGACCGGCAGCATGAACCTGGCCCGCGATACCGCCAACGTGGCGACGGCGGCGGTGCGGCTTTCGCAGGTCGTCGGGGCGCTGGAGTACAAAGGCGAAGCCGAGCGCCTGAAGCAGACGCAAATGGCGCTGCGCCGCTCGCTGGAACAGCTTGCGGAAGCGCCGCTGGCGCAGCAGGAGCCGGCGCTGGTGGCGCGTATTATTCAACGAAGCAATGAGCTACAGCAGAGCGTGACGGAGATGCTTGAGCGCGGCCAGCGGCGCCATCTGGAGCGTAACGCGCTGCTGAGCTCGCTGTATCAAAGCCAGAGCTACCTGCGTCATCTGCAGGACATCAACCGCCGTTACGACAGCAACGTGCCGGATGCGCAGCAGCTGATGGAGATGGACCGGCTGATCGCCGCCGCCATCGACACTCCTTCGCCGCGCGCGACCGTTCAGCAGCTGGACGCCGTAGCCGCTGCGCTGCCCCGGAGTGCCGTACAGCCGGTCGTGAAGGGGGTTCTGCCAGATTTTAATGCCGAGTTAGGCAAGCTCGCCCCGCTGTCGAAGCAGCTGGAAGAGAGCGACCTGGCGATAAGCTGGTATATGTTCCACATTAAGGCGCTGGTGGCGATCCTCAACAGCGACATTAATCAGTACGTCGGGCAGGTGGCGCAGGCCTCCCGGCTTCGCACGGCCCAGAGCCATCACGAGCTGCAGTCCATCAGCGTGTTTATCAGCTTCTTCGCCGTGCTGGCGCTGATCATCACCGGGTGCGCCTGCTGGTATATCTACCGCAATCTGGCCTCTAACCTGACGGCGATTTCCCGGGCAATGTCGCGCCTTGCTCACGGCGAACAGGATGTCTCCGTTCCCGCCCTCCAGCGGCGCGATGAGCTGGGCGAGCTGGCGCGCGCGTTTAACGTTTTTGCCCGCAATACCGCCTCGCTTGAGCACACCACGCGCCTGCTGAAAGAGAAAACCACGCAGATGGAGATCGACCGCGTTGAGCGTCAGGGGCTGGAAGAGGCGCTGCTGCACAGCCAGAAGATGAAGGCGGTCGGACAGCTGACCGGCGGGCTGGCGCATGATTTTAACAACCTGCTGGCGGTAATCATCGGCAGCCTTGAGCTCACCGACCCCGAATCAAAAGACGCGCCGCGCATTACCCGGGCGCTGAAGGCGGCCGAGCGGGGGGCCTTACTGACGCAGCGCCTGCTGGCGTTTTCCCGCAAGCAGTCCCTGACGCCGCATGCGGTAGAGATGCTGCCGCTGCTGGAGAACCTCCGGGAGCTGATGCGCCACTCCCTGCCTGCTACCCTCACTCTGGAGATTGAAGCGCAAACCCCGGCATGGCCCGCGTGGATTGACGTTAGCCAGCTGGAAAACGCCATCATCAACCTGGTGATGAACGCGCGCGATGCGATGGAAGGGCAAAGCGGGGTGATTAAAATTCGGACCTGGAATCAGCGCGTCACCCGCAGCGACGGGCGCAGGCAGGATATGGTGGCGCTGGAGGTGATTGACCGCGGCAGCGGCATGTCGCAGGAGGTGAAATCCCGGGTCTTTGAACCGTTCTTCACCACCAAGCAGACCGGAAGCGGAAGCGGGTTAGGCCTGTCGATGGTCTACGGCTTTGTGCGCCAGTCCGGTGGCCGCGTGGAGATTGAAAGCGCGCCGGGGCAGGGAACGACCGTTCGGCTTCACCTCCCGCGCTCGGTGCTGCCTGCTGCGGCAGACGATGAAGCACTGTCAGCCACCGCCTCCGTCGATAGCGAGCGGCTGGTCCTGGTGCTGGAAGATGAGGCGGATGTTCGGCAAACCCTGTGCGAGCAGCTGCACCAGCTTGGTTACCTGACGCTGGAAGCGGACAACGGCGAGCAGGCGCTGAATATGCTGGCGGCGTCGCCGGATATTGGCATGTTTATCAGCGACCTGATGCTACCCGGCAGCCTGAGCGGCGCTGAGGTGATTAACCATGTGCGCAGCCATTATCCGCAGCTTCCTGTGCTGCTGATCAGCGGCCAGGATCTACGGCCCGCGCATAACCCTCAGCTGCCGGACGTCCAGCTACTGCGTAAGCCGTTTACGCGGGTGCAGCTGGCGCAGGCGCTGCGCAAGGTTATGGTAATTTGAGATTCCTCCGCTACCCCGGCTTCCCGCCGTTCATTATCGTAAGGCCAGTTCACCTGCGAGTCTGGCCTTATGAAACGTTACTCAACTGCTCTGTTATTCGGTCTGCTGTCACTCACCAGCCAACTGGCTCATGCCGATATTGTTGATGATGCTATTGGCAACATTCAGCAGGCGATCAACGATGCCTATAACCCCAGCAGCAGCCGCAGCAATGACGACGACGATCGTTATGACCGCAGTCGTCAAATCGACAGCCGACAGTACGACGATCGTCGTCGGCAGCTTGAAGACAGACGCCGTCGTTTAGATGAACGTCAGCGTCAGCTGGATGACGACAGACGTCGTCTGGAAGAGGATGAGCGCAGGTTAGAAGACGATTACGATCGAGGCTAAGTGCGGCCTGTTGCCCTCTCCCACGGGAGAGGGAGAAAACCTAATCCAGCACCAGCACCATCCCGTCATAGCCCGCTTCCATGCCCTGCGGCAGCGGGTTATCCATCATCCACACGTCAAACTGATGGCTGATGTGCGTCAGGATCACCTGCGGGCAGCCAATCGCCTCGTTTAACGCAATCACGGTATTTAAGTCGCAATGGTTTCGCGGCGTTTCCTCGCGCGGTTCATGGCTGCAGTCGATAATTATTGCCTGCGGCTGGTTGTTGAGCAGGAACTTCACCGTTTTTTCCGGCAATCCAGCGGTGTCGGAAAGCCAGGCCACGCGGCTGTGGGCCGATTCCAGCAAATACCCGAAGGTCAGTTTCGAATGGTTGAGCGGCAGCGGCGTGACCCGTAAACCCTGAAGCTCAAACATCACAAACGGTTCGACCGTGTGGCTGAAATCCAGAATGCCGGGGTGCTTAAACAGGTCGTCGCATCCGGCGTCGTCCGGCGGACCGTAAACCGGGATCGTCGCCCCCACGCCCCAGCGCAGGGGGAACAGCCCCTGAACGTGATCCATATGGTAATGGGTGAGCAAGAACTGCTGGAAGCTGCCCGCCGGCCAGTCGTCCATCAGGTGCGGAATACCGGCATCCAGCAGGGTGACGGCATCGTTGAATTTCACCACCGCGCTGCACGGGCGACGGCGATAGTTATCCTGCAGGCGCGCCCGGCGACACGCCGCGCAGTCGCAGCCAAAGACCGGCACCAGCTGGGCGCCACCCGTTCCCGTCAACGTGATGGTCAGACTCATAGCGCACCTCTACAGCGGTTTGGTGAATCGGAAATGGCTCTGCGTGTATCCTTCACGAACGTAAAAACGGTGCGCGTCGGTGCGCTTCACGCTGGTGGAAAGTTCGGTCAGTTCAGCGCCGGCCTGTCGCGCTACCTCTTCCGCCCAGGCCAGCAGTTGACTGCCCACTTTTAACCCACGCGCCTGCGGCATTACGACCAGCTCCTGGATCTCGCCGATCCAGCGCGCGTGATGCAGGTGAAACTGCATGTGCAGGCCGATCATGCCGATGACCTGTCCCTCTCTCTCCGCAAGCTGGTAGCGCATGTTGCGATCCTGCAGGTTGGCAAGAAACCCGGCGTGGAACGCCTGATGGTCGAACTCTGCCTGCTTGAGCTCGCAGATCAGGGCGTAAACACTCTGCGCATCGTCGGCTGTGGCGGGGCGAAGCTGGCAGTCAGGCATGCTGTTTCTCCTTCTGACGGATAAGCGATAAAAAGGTATCGACTGACTGTAGCAAACTTCCGTCGTTATTGAGGATGTGGCAGTCCGACGGGGCATAGCGGGCCGCGCGCTCAAGCCGCTGATCGATCTCACGGGCTGATTCACGCCCCCGGCTTTGCAACCGGCTGCGCAGAACGTCCGGCGAAACCTGCAGGCAGACCGGCAGCAGAGCCGCCTCATAGCGGACGCGCGCTTGCGGCAGATGCGCACGCGAGCCGTTAACCAGCACGTCGAAGCCCGCATGCAGCCACAGATCGGTCTCGATGCCGATCCCATAGTAATAACCGTTGGCATGCCAGCTCAGCGCCAGCAGGTTTTGCCCGGCACGGATGAAAAACTCCTGCTCGCTCAGGGCGATATGGTTTTCACTCCCGGCATTGGCCGCGCGGGTAATATAGCGGTGCGCGACCAGCAGCTGCGGATGTTCCCGCTGCCTTAAGGCGGACAGCAGGCTGTCTTTACCGGAACCCGAGGGCCCCATTAACCAGATGAGCCTTCCCATCAGAACACCCTTTTTCCCTGACGCCAGACGTGGTCGATGTGAACGTGCTCGCCCTTGCGGTGGGCCAGCACCAGATCCGCGCGTTTACCCTCGGCGATTTCCCCGCGATCCTGAAGATTAAGCGCCGAGGCCGGGTTTTTCGTCACCAGGCGAATCGCCTGCGGCAGCGTGAAGCTGTTGCTCTCGTCGTCGGCCACCCGGAACGCCGCATCCAGCAGGCTGGCGGGGTAGTAGTCGGACGAGAGAATATCCAGCAGGCCGAGGGAGGCAAGCCTGCTTGCCGCGACGTTGCCGGAGTGCGATCCGCCGCGCACGATGTTCGGTGCGCCCATCAGCACGTTCATGCCGTGCCTGCGGGAGGCTTCAGCCGCTTCAAACGTGGTGGGAAATTCGGCGATCACGCTGCCAAGCTGATGGGATTCGCGCACGTGATCGTGCGTGGCATCGTCATGGCTGGCCAGCGCGATATTGCGGTCACGACACATCGCGGCAATCCTGAGACGGTTTGGCTGCGACCACTGGGCCGCAAGCGTCAGCTGCTCTTCCTCGTAGCGGGTCATCTCCGCATCGCTGAGAGAATATTTGCCCTGATAGTATTCGCGATACTTTTCAATGTTGGCGAACTGGCGCTGCCCCGGCGAGTGGTCCATCAGGGAGACCAGCGAGACCGGCTCGCGCCCGACCAGTTTTTCAAACAGCGGCAGGGTGGTGTGGTGCGGCAGCTCACAGCGCAGGTGCAGACGGTGCTCGGCGCGGTTGAGGCCGCGTTTTTGCGTCTCCTCCACGGCGTTGATCATCTTCTCCAGATTCTCCAGGCGATCGCCGCCGTCGCGCACGTCGCCAATCGCCACCGCGTCCAGCACGGTGGTAATGCCGCTGGCGACCATCAGCGCGTCGTGGCTGCTCATCGCCGAATGGGCGGGCCAGTCGACCTTCGGGCGCGGGGTGAAAAATTTGTCCAGATTATCGGTATGCAGCTCAATCAGCCCCGGCAGCAGCCAGCCGCCTTCACCGTCCATCGCTTCAGGGGTACGGCTTTGGGTTTCGGCAAAGGCGCGAATAACGCCTTCATGGACTTCAACCGAGCCATTAACCACTTCATTTTCCAGCACCAGCCTGACGTTATTGATAATCATGCGTGGACCCCCATCGGGTGCAATCTGTCCGCCACGCGGCTGCGTACGGCGTCGTCGTGGAAGATCCCGACGATCGCCGCCCCGCGCGCTTTGGCCTGTTCGATCAGCTCCACCACGGCCGCGCTGTTTTTACCGTCGAGCGAGGCGGTGGGTTCATCCAGAAGTAAAATCGGGTAGTCGACGATAAACCCGCGGGCGATATTGACGCGCTGCTGCTCGCCGCCGGAAAAGGTCGACGGGGCGAGATGCCACAGGCGCTCCGGCACGTTGAGGCGCGTCAGCAGGCTGGCGGCTTTGGCGGCGCAGGCTTCTCGCGGCACGCCCAGATCCAGCAGCGGCTGCATCACCACGTCCAGAGCGGAGATCCGCGGGATCACCCGCAGAAACTGGCTCACCCAGCCGATCGTCGTGCGGCGCACTTCCAGCACTTTGCGCGCGGGGGCCTGCACCAGATCGACCCATTCATCGTTGTGGCGAATGTGAATGTGGCCTTCATCCGGGAGATAGTTGGCGTACAGGGAGCGTAGCAGGGTGGATTTTCCGCTGCCGGAATGGCCGTGCAGCACCACGCATTCGCCGCTGCGGACCTCTAACGAGGCATTTTGCAGCACCGGCAGGCGCACGCCGTTTTGCTGGTGGAGCACAAAGGTCTTACTTACGTTTTGTACGTGGATCATGTTGGCCTCTTAATTCTGCAATACGGACGACACCAGCAGCTGGGTGTACGGATGGTGTGGATCGTCGAGCACCCGGTCGGTTAACCCACTTTCCACCACCTGGCCCTGCTTCATCACCAGCAGACGGTCCGCAAGCAGGCGCGCAACGCCCAGATCGTGGGTGACAATCACCACCGCGAGGTTCAGCTCCACCACCAGACCGCGCAGCAGGTCGAGCAGGCGCGCCTGCACGGAGACGTCCAGCCCGCCGGTGGGTTCATCCATAAACACCAGCTTCGGATGGGTGACCAGGTTGCGGGCAATCTGCAGGCGCTGCTGCATCCCGCCGGAGAAGGTTGTCGGCAGGTCGTCGATGCGCGAGGCGGGGATTTCGACTTCCTCCAGCCAGTGCTGGGCGGTAGCGCGGATGTTGCCGTAGTGGCGCGCGCCGGTAGCCATCAGGCGTTCGCCGATGTTGCCCCCGGCAGAGACCTGACGGCGCAGGCCGTCCATCGGGTGCTGATGCACCACGCCCCACTCGGTGCGCAGCAGGCGGCGGCGCCCGGCCTCGCTCATGCCGTACAGCGAGGCGCCCTCATACAAAATGTCGCCGTTCTGCGGCGTCAGGCGCGCGGAGATGGACTTCAGCAGGGTGGTTTTGCCGGAGCCGGACTCGCCGACGATCCCCAGCACTTCGCCCGGCCACAGCTCGAACGACACGTCGCTAAAGCCCTTGCCCGGCGCATACAGGTGAGTCAGGTTATTAACCGAAAGCAGCGGTTTCATTGGCTGTTCGCCTCGCTCTGTTGGCGGCAGTAATCGGTGTCGGAGCAGACAAACATCCGTTTGCCCGTGTCGTCCAGCACCACCTCGTCCAGATAGCTGTGTTTGGATCCGCAGATGGCGCACGGCTCGTCCCACTCCTGCACCGTAAACGGGTGATCGTCGAAATCCAGGCTTTCCACGCGCGTGTAAGGCGGAACGGCGTAGATGCGTTTCTCGCGCCCGGCGCCGAAAAGCTGCAGGGCGGGCATCATGTCCATCTTCGGGTTATCGAATTTTGGGATTGGCGACGGGTCCATCACGTAGCGCCCGTTCACCTTCACCGGGTAGGCGTAGGTGGTGGCGATATGGCCGAAGCGGGCGATATCCTCATACAGCTTCACCTGCATGACGCCGTACTCTTCCAGCGCGTGCATGGTGCGGGTTTCCGTTTCGCGCGGCTCGATAAAGCGCAGCGGCTCCGGGATCGGCACCTGGAAAATTAAAATCTGATCTTCCGTCAGTGGGGTTTCGGGGATGCGGTGACGGGTCTGGATCAGCGTCGCGTCTTCGGTTTTTTCGGTGGTATTGACGCCGGTGACGCGCTGGAAGAAGCTGCGGATCGACACGGCGTTGGTGGTGTCGTCGGCGCCCTGATCGATGACCTTCAGCACGTCAGCCTCGCCGATCACGCTGGCGGTGATCTGAATACCGCCCGTGCCCCAGCCGTAGGGCATCGGCATTTCGCGGCCGCCGAACGGCACCTGATAGCCCGGAATGGCCACCGCTTTTAAGATGGCGCGGCGGATCATGCGTTTGGTTTGCTCATCCAGATAGGCAAAGTTGTAGCCGCTTAAGTTAGCCATTTTTGCGCTCCCGTTGCAGGCGTTTCAGCAGTTCCAGTTCGGCCTGGAAATCGACGTAGTGCGGCAGCTTGAGGTGCGAGACGAAGCCAGCGGCCTCAACGTTATCCGCGTGGGCCAGCACAAACTCTTCGTCCTGCGCCGGGCCTGCAACGTGCTCGCCGTAGTCCGGTGCCTGCAGGGCGCGGTCGACCAGCGCCATGGCCATGGCCTTGCGCTCGCCGAGGCCGAACACCAGCCCGTAGCCGCGGGTAAAGTGCGGGTCTTCGTCTTCCGGGGCGACGAAACCGTTAACCATTTCACACTCGGTCATCAGCAGTTCGCCGACGTTCACCGCAAAACCCAGCTCTTCCGGTACGATTTCAATGTCGATATAGCCACTGCGAATTTCGGCCGCAAACGGGTGGTTGCGCCCGTAGCCGCGCTGGGTGGAGTAGGCCAGCGCCAGCAGATAGCCTTCGTCGCCGCGCATCAGCTGCTGCAGGCGGGACGAGCGCGAGCACGGGTAAACCGGCGGCGTGCGGGTGATGTCATCCGGCTGCGCGCCTGAATCTTCTTCCGTCTTCGCCAGGCCCTGTTTTGCCAGCAGGCTGAAGACGTGCGGAGACGGTTCCTGTTCGGCGTCGGAGGTGCTGAGCTGCGGCGATTCACCGTTTGCCAGCAGGGTAAAATCCAGCAGGCGGTGGGTGTAGTCGTAGGTGGGGCCAAGCAGCTGGCCGCCGGGAACGTCTTTATAAACGGCAGAAATGCGGCGTTCCAGGCGCATCTCCGCCGTATTCACCGGCTCGCTGACTGCCAGTTTCGCGAGCGTGGTGCGGTAGGCGCGCAGCAGGAAGATGGCTTCCACGTTGTCGCCGCTGGCCTGCTTCAGGGCCAGCGCCGCCAGCTCGCGGTCGGCGATGCCGCCCTCGGTCATCACGCGGTCGACGGCGAGGTTTAGCTGCTGTTCAATCTGGGCGACGCTCAGCTCGGGAAGCCGTTCATCGCCCCGTCGTCTGTGCGCCTGTAGCGCATGGGCGGCGGCGATGGCCTTCTCGCCCCCTTTGACGGCAACGTACATCAGCACACCTCCACGTGGGTGGTCCGCGGGATTGCCAGCAGGCGCTCGCCGCAGGTCAGGATCAGGTCAATGCCCAGCGGGAACGGGTGCGGGCGCTCGGTCAGCTCGTGAATGATGCACTCCGGCAGCTGCGGCGCGACCATGCGCTCGTCGGCGATGCCTGCCCCCGTAAGGCGCAGCATGCGGCCGCCGCTCAGGCTGGAGACCTGCAGGATCAGCGTGGCGCTGGTCTCCGGGGCGACGGCGCTGCCTTCGCTCAGGGCGTTCAATTGCTCATGGCTGATTTGCTCGTCAGCCACGGCAAAAACCGCCTGCTGGGGCTGATCGACCAGCGGAGCGCTGGTGTGAAAACGCAGGTTCTGGCTGGCGATATCGTTCGACAGCGCGCCCGAAAGCCACACCGGTGTGTCGTTGTCGGCAAGCGTCAGCAGCACGCTGGTGGTCGCCAGGTTCAGCGGCAGCCAGCCCTGGGAGAGCTGGTGCAGCGAGACGATCACGCCCGGCTCGCTCATCGCTTTCAGCAGGCGACGAAAACTGTGTTGGGCATCCTGGACGGCCAGGGTAAAAGCAGGTTGAAGCGTCATGCGTTGTCTCCGCGAACGAGCGTAAAGAAGTCGACCCGGCTGGTGTTCACTTCGGCCTGACGTGCGGCAATGCGCGCGGCGCGGTCGGCTTCCAGCGGGGCAATAAGGGTTTCCATTAACGTCTGGAAATAGGGTTGTTCTTGTAAAAGCGCGTCGATCACCGCGCAGCGCTCGGCGTGCGCTTTGTCGCGCCCCAGCACGTAGCTGTAGCCCAGCGTGCCGCTGTTCAGGCGGATTGCCGCGCGGGTGAGGGTGGCGTCTCCGGCGAAAAAGCGTTCTCCGGTGCCGCCCATGCGCGCCTGGATCTGAACGAGGCCGATCTCCGGGGCGCGAAGGGTGTCGTAGTCTGGCGTCAGGCTGAGCGCGTTCATGCGGGCAGCCAGCGCAGCAGGCTGGCTATGGGCCAGCACGCGCATCCAGCGCTGTCGGGTGGCGGTGTCGAAGTGCATTCAGTGCTCCATGGTGAATTCGATCATGTCGGCGCGGGTCAGGCTGACGGAGTATTCCGTCGCGTTGATCTCGCCGTCACGGTGGTTGAGGGTGCGCACGCAGAGCAGCGGGGCCATATTGGGGATTTCGAGCACTTTGCTCTCTTTCGCCTGCGCGCGACGGGCGCTGATGCGCGTCTGGGTGCGCTTGAGCGCAATGCCGGTCGCATCCTTAAGAAAATCATGCAGCGAGCCGCTGGAGAAATGCTGGAGCACGTGCCAGAGGGCGAGGTCCGCAAAGTAATGGTCTATCTGGCATACCGCCACGCCGTTAACGCGACGCAGGGTACGCAGGTGAATGACATCGTCGCCCTCCTGAATGCCCAGCGCGTCCGCCACGTGGCTGGAGGCCGGACGCAGTACCGAGAGCAGCTTTTCGCTGGTCGGGTGGCTGCCCTGATCCAGCAGGTTCTGGCTAAAGCGCGCCTGGGCGTTTAGCGGGTAGTCGAACGGGCGCATCAGCACCAGCACGCCCACGCCCTGACGGCGCTGGACCCAGCCGCGCTCGACCAGCTGGTCAATGGCGCGACGCAGGGTGTGGCGGTTCACTTCATAGCGGTCGGCAAGCTGCTGCTCGGCGGGCAGGTAGTCCCCGCAGCGGTAGTGTGTGCGCAGCTCCACTTCGAGCTTTGCCGC
The DNA here is from genome assembly GCF_014930495.1 of Enterobacter cloacae complex sp. S3. NCBI lineage: Bacteria > Pseudomonadati > Pseudomonadota > Gammaproteobacteria > Enterobacterales > Enterobacteriaceae > Enterobacter > Enterobacter cloacae complex sp. S3. The sequence goes on from NZ_JADBRD010000046.1 coordinate 20,453, forward strand.
AATCTCTTGCCAGCGGGTGGGATAACTGGTCGGATGTCTGGATAAGTGCATAGAAAACAAAGCCTCGCTTCTCAGATGAAGTGCTTACGCAAACGTTGAGAGAGGAAATCCAGCAGGCTGACGGTGACGATGATGAGCACCATCAGGGCGCAGGTTTGCTGGAACTGAAAACCGCGAATCGCTTCCCACAGGGTGACGCCAATCCCGCCTGCGCCCACCATGCCGACTACCGTCGCGGAGCGGACGTTGGACTCAAAGCGGTACAGGGAGTAGGAGATCAGGAGCGGCATAACCTGCGGCAGGACGCCGTACAGGATCTCTTCGATTTTGTTGGCGCCCGTTGCGCGGATGCCTTCCACCGGGCCGGGCTCGATGGCTTCGACCGCTTCGGAGAGCAGCTTGGAGAGCACGCCGGTGGTGTGGATGAACAGCGCCATCACGCCGGCGAACGGACCCAGGCCAACGGCGACCACGAACAGCATCGCAAAGACCATTTCATTGATGGCGCGACAGGCGTCCATCAGGCGACGCATCGGCTGGTATACCCACCACGGCACGATGTTTTCGGCGCTCATCAGGCCAAACGGAATGGAGAGAACGACGGCAAGAGCGGTGCCCCAGACGGCGATTTGCAGGGTGACCGCCATTTCGCTGAGGTAATCCTGCCACTGGCTGAAGTCCGGCGGGAAGAAGTCGGCGGCGAAGGTCGCCATGTTGCCCGCGTCTTTGAAGAGCAGCAGCGGATCCATTTCCGCGCCCTTCCAGGAGATAACCAGCACCGCCAGCAGGATGGCCCAGCTTATGAGCGAGAACCAGCTGCGCTTCGGCGGCGGGAGGGTGATGGTTTGCATGTTGGCTCCTTTGGGTTTAGTCCCCTCTCCCTTGAGGGAGAGGGTTAGGGTGAGGGGGAAATGTGCGCGCTGATGCCCTCACCCCGGCCCTCTCCCACTGGGAGAGGGAGAAAGGCACTACTGCACCGCTTTATTCACGCTCGTCATCGCACCGAGCGCGGCGGTCAGGCGGTCGAGGTCTTCCAGCTGGGCTTCAATTGCGGCCACTTTGCTGGTCTTCTCCTCGTCCTTCAGCCCTTTGTTGTCCTTCACGCCCTGCATCTCTTTAAACAGCGCCAGCTGGCGAATCGGGACCAGCTGCAGGTCGCTTGACGGGCGGAACGGTGCCCAGCCCAGACGCGCCAGGACCGCTTTCTCTTCCGGCGTTTTGCCATAGGTCATAAAGAAGTCGTACACCTTGTCCTTGGTGCTCTCGGACAGGTTTTTACGCCACACGATCGGGTCGCCCGGGATCAGCGGCGATTTCCAGATAACCTTGATCTCTTTCAGCTTGTCCGGCGCGGAAGTTTTCAGCTTGTCGAGGTTCTCGGTGTTGTTGGTAGCAACGTCCACCTGCTTGTTGGCCACGGCCAGGGCGTTGGTTTCGTGGCTGGCGTTCACCGTGCGTTTGAAGTCGCTGGCGGAGGCGTTGTTTTTGGCGAAGACGTAGTAGCCAGGGACAAGGTAGCCGGAGGTCGAGTTCGGGTCGCCGTTGCCGAAGGTCAGCTCTTTGCGTTTGGCGAGCATGTCGTTGAGGTTGTTGATCGGGCTGTCTTTGTTCACGATCAGCACGCTCCAGTAGCCCGGGGAGCCATCTGCCGCGACGGTCTGGGCAAAGACCTGGCCGTTCGCGCGGTCCACCGCTTCCATGGCGGAGAGGTTGCCGTACCAGGCGATGTCCACCTTATTAAAGCGCATCCCCTGGATGATGCCCGCGTAGTCCGGGGCGAAGAAGGCGTTCACTTTGATCCCCAGCTTAGTTTCCATATCTTTCAGGAACGGTTCCCACTGAGGCTTCAGATTCTGCTGTGATTCCGTCGAAATAATGCCGAAGTTCAGTGCTTTTTCCTGTTCTTCCGCATACGCCGGGCTTAACAGGGTGCTGAGGCTGAACATGCTGGTAAAGGCCAGCGCGGCAACGGCTTTGTAGCTCATGTACTTTCCTCGGATCGGGTTTAATTAAGCAGCCTGCGCGTTCTCTTCGACGCGGTTAATGCTGCGGTAGAGATGGTCAAAACGTTCGTTATCAAACTGATGGCTCGCGCCATCAAAGAACACATGTCCCTGACGCAGGGCGACAATGCGTTCGCAGTAGCGCAGGGCGTAATCCACCTGATGCAGCGTGACCACCACGGTGATGCCGTCGTTCTGGTTAATGTCGCGCAGGGTTTCCATCACGATGCGGGCGGACTCCGGGTCCAGCGAGGCAATGGGTTCGTCAGCGAGAATGATTTGCGCTTTCTGCATCAGCGCGCGCGCAATCGCCACGCGCTGCTGTTGTCCACCGGACAGGGTGGAGACGCGCTGATGGGCAAAATGCGCCATGCCGACGCGGGTCAGGGCCTGCAAGGCTTCCTGCTTCTGCGAAGGGGAGAACCAGCGCAGACAGGTGCGCCAGAACGGGGTGCTGCCGAGCGCGCCAATCAGCACGTTCTCCAGCACCGTCAGACGGTTCACCAGGTTGAACTGCTGGAAGATGTAGCCCGTCTGGGCGCGGCTCTTGCGGATATCACTGGCGAGACGCCCCGCGCGCTGCACGGTATTGCCCAGCAGCTCGACGTGGCTTTCCGGCGTTTTATCGCAGGTGATAAGACCGCTTAAATGACGCAGAAGGGTGGATTTACCGGAACCGGATGGCCCCAGCAGCGCCACCATTTCGCCCTGCTGGACGGTCAGATCAACGGCATGCAGAGCCTTATTGTGATGGAAGGTCTTGCTCAGTTTCTCGACGCGGATGACGGTTTGCATGTGCTGGGCCTCACGCTAAATGTGGCCTCATGCTGGCGCATCAATGTGACATTTGGGTTAAGTCTGGGTTGCGGGAGTTTGAAGAGTTGAGCGGAGTTTGATGACAGGCGGAGGCAGAGCGCCCACCGCCCGAAAATTAGTGCTGCTGCTTAACGACGTTAATCATCCACGGCACGCCGTATTTATCGGTGACTTTACCGAAACCGTGTGCCCAGAAGGTTTCCTGCCAGGCCATGTCGATATTCCCGCCCGCGGCGAGGTTGTCGAACCAGCGTTTGCCTTCATTAACGTCCTGGGTGTCGAGAACCAGCGTGAAGCCCGCGTACTGCGCGTTGCTTCCCGGCGGCATCCCGTCGCTCATCATGATATCGCTGCCCGCAATGCGGACGTTGGAGTGAGCGATAGCCGAATCCGGAAATTGCATACCGGACGGACAGCCTTCTTCGCTGTTATCGCTTTTTGGCATTTCGCCGAAGGTGATTTTATAGAGAAGCTCTGCGCCGACGGCTTGCTGGTAGAAAGAAGTGGCTTCTGCACAGTTGCCGGCAAAAGAGATGTAGGGACTTAACGGCATAATCTTTACCTCACGTAAGAAAAGCCCGTTAAGTGTAGTTCCCGAAAACCCGGTAAGCGAAGCGCCACCGGGCGGGTAAATCAGTTCTTTTTCACGAACTCTGATTTCAGCTTCATCGGACCGAAGCCGTCAATTTTGCAGTCGATATTATGATCGCCTTCAACCAGACGGATATTCTTCACTTTGGTGCCGATCTTCAGCATGGAAGAACTGCCTTTCACTTTCAGATCTTTAATCACGGTTACGCTGTCGCCGTCCGCCAGCAAATTGCCGTTCGCATCTTTTACGACAAGTGCATCAGCATCGTGTGATGGTTCGGCATCATTCCATTCGTGAGCGCATTCCGGGCAAATGAACATGCCATTATCTTCATAGGTGTATTCAGAATTGCATTTTGGGCAGTGTGGGAGTGACATATCGGTATCCTCAAAAAGTGTAAACGCGCTGGAAAGTGCCAGCTAAATGACGGCAGCGTGCCGAAAAAGGCGGCAAGTATAGCGCAAATCCACACGTTTGTCGGTGACATTGTGAATTAAAAAAATGCAAAAAGCGTATCGGGAGTGACACTTCCTGTCAGTCAGTTAAGCGATGCTTACCTCATTAACACGTTGGGAAGAAATGACGCTAAATATATCGAATATTTTATTGCAGCAAATTGCTACGCTCCTTCATTTCGGATAAGGTGAAGCGACACATTGTTATTTATCTCCTGACTTCGCTGCCATCCATATCTTTTGGCAGGGGCGTATTACCTCTCTTTTTAGGTGGGTAAATAATGATGATATATCCTGAAGTTTCTTAAAATTGGGCTACGCTTTTTTCCTTTGGCCGTCAGGCCAGGAGGGGAGCTATACACGCCATGCAAGGATAGCGAATTATTTCTGATTATCATCAATCAGTTATATTTCGGCGGACATGTTTTCCACACGTGATCATATAAGCCTGAACAACATAATTAATACCAGTGGCTTAATAAAAGTAATAAATTTGCGTTAAGGAAAGGCTTTTATCATGCACACACAGACCATTTTTGAATTAAGCCAGGAAGCTGAGCGTTTGCTACAGCTCGCCCGGCAAAACCTTGATACGTTGAAATCAATGCCGACTGCGATGCTGGAGAGCACCGCGGCTGCTATTACGGGTGAAAAGAACAACGTTTTACCTTTGCATTTTAGCGCGCGCGGTGTCGAAGCGCAGCAGGCGATGCTGAATAATGAATTACGAAAAATAACCCGGCTGGAAATGGTTCTGGCTATTGTGGGCACTATGAAAGCGGGGAAATCGACCACCATTAATGCGATTGTGGGGACCGAAGTGTTGCCGAACCGCAATCGTCCGATGACGGCGCTTCCTACTCTGATTCGCCACACGCCGGGTCAGAAGGAGCCGGTGCTGCATTTCTCACATGCCTCGCCCATTGATGAATTGATCCAACTGCTTCAGAAAAAGCTATGCGATTACGATCGCGGAAAGCTGGCCCAGCATCTGGAAATTGATAAAGACATGAATACGCTGCTGGAGCGCATTGAAAAAGGAGAGGCTTTTGAGAAGCATCACCTGGGCGCGCAGCCGATATTTCATTGTCTGAAAAGCCTCAACGACCTGGTGAGGCTTTCCCAGGCGTTAGGGGTGGAGTTTCCGTTCTCTGAGTATGCGGCTATCGAACATATTCCGGTGATTGAAGTGGAGTTCGTGCATCTTGCGGGTCTTGATGCTCACCTCGGACAGCTGACGCTGCTCGATACGCCCGGGCCGAATGAGGCCGGACAGCCGCACCTGCAAAAAATGCTCAGCGAGCAGTTGTCCCGCGCGTCGGCGGTGCTGGCCGTGATGGATTATACCCAGCTTAAATCCATCTCTGATGAAGAAGTCCGCCAGGCCATTTCCGCGGCGGGAAAATCCGTGCCGCTGTATGCGCTGGTCAATAAATTCGATCAGAAAGATCGCAATAGCGACGATGAAGAGCAGATCCGGGCGATGATCTCCGGCACCTTAATGAAAGGCAATATTTCGCCTGGCCAGATCTACCCCGTTTCGTCCATGTGGGCCTATCTGGCGAACCGCGCTCGTTACGAGATGAGTACCCACGGACAACTGCCGGATCATCAGGAGCAACCCTGGGTACAGGACTTTGCCGAAGCGGCGCTTGGGCGACGCTGGCGTACGGCGGACCTGGACGATATCGACCATATTCGTCATGCTGCCGATTTGCTCTGGGAAGATTCGCTTTTCGAACAACCGATACGCAAACTGATTTACGCCGCCTATGCCAATGCCTCGCTTTACGCGCTGCGTTCGGCCTCGCATAAGCTGCTCAACTACGCACAAAATGCCCGGGAGTACCTCGACTTCCGCTATCAGGGGCTGACGGTTGCCTTTGAGGCGCTGGAACTGAATATCGCACGTCTGGAAGAGGACATGGCGCTTCTCCAGACGCGTCAGAGCGTGGTGAGCGATGAGGTCAAACATGAAGTTGAGGAGGCGCTGAACGCCACCGCGGACTTTATGGGCGCCCAAAAAACCGCGCTTAACCAGGCGATTGGCGAGGTGTTCAGCGCTCAGCATATTCTTGATTTGGCTGGCATCGATCGGCAGAACCCTCACGGTGACGAGCTGAAGCAGCTGGTTCTGGACGATGAAGGGCAGGCGCAGATCGCGCTGAGTAAAATCCGCTCCTCCTGCGAACTGGTGATGCTGGATGCACAGACGAAAATCTGCCGGGAGCTGGCGTTACGCTTCGACCAGCTTGAATCTACGCTGGCGCGTTCCCTGAACGAAGCCATGCGCCCCATCGAAACGCGTATTAAAGAGCATCTGAGCCATGCGGGTTTTCGGGCGCGAATCAGTTTCCCGGCGTTTCAGGCTCACCAGCTCAACTTCAATACGCGGGCGCTGTTTAACGATGCGATAGCGCAGGATGACAGCCAGGCAGGCCCGTCATCAGGCGGGAGCAGCATGCGAGAAACGGTCTCTCGCTGGCTCAATAATCCGGGCTGGGGCTGGGATGAGTATGTGGAAACGCGCACGCGCTATGTTATCGATATTGCGCAGCTACATGACAAATTTAAGCAACATATTGAGCTGTTTTGTGAACAAATACGTAAAGCTTTGTCCGCGCAGGTCGATGTCTCTGTTACGGCAGGAATGGCGACGTTCTTTGCAGAATTCTCGCTGTGCCTGACCGGGTTACAGGAAAGCTTGCGTGATAGCCTCGCAGTGCGTCAACAGAATGAGCATTCAACCCGAGCGCTCTGCCAGCTGTTGAAGCAAAGTATTACGACTGCGGCGTGGATACAGGAAGATACCCGACTGTTACGCGATGATATTCAAACTCTATTCGCGGCAGAGCAACCATGACAACACCACTACTGGACGGCCCCGGGCGAACGCTGGAGTGTATTAATCCAAAATTTATGGTCGATCTGGTTCAGGGAGTGGACGCGGCGCGTCATCCTCACCTGGGACCACAACAGCTTCAGTTTCGTGAGCGTTTGACTCAGGAAATCATGACGCATACCCGGCTGCGCCCCTGGGCGATGGCGGGTATGCTCAATGAAAATGCAGCGCTGCGCCTGGGGCTGGCGGAAAAACTGGCCGGCATGCTTGACCCGGGTCATCTCGCGCTGACGCTGATGGCAGAGAAACTGATTGCTTTGCGCCAGCAGACGCACCCGCGCGCCCAGCAGTCCCCCGGGCTGATGCAGCAGTACGCTGAACTTGCTTCTCATTTTACCCAACGCGCCGCCTATAAAGAGAAGGCGCTAACCCAGCGCGGGCTGACGGTGCAGGCGGGTGAGCATAGCGAGCAGATTTTTACCCGCTGGCGGGCCGGGCATTATGATGGCTGGTCGCTGGCCGGGCGCTGTTTTATCGTCCTGGAAGAGCTGCGCTGGGGGGCATTTGGTGACGCATGCCGCCTCGCGAATGAAGATGTGGCGGCAATGCTTAAGGATAACCTGCGCAGCATGGCGGCTAACTATCTGGCACAGGGCATCAATGCGTCCCCCACGACCCGCCATTTCTATCACCAGTGGCTGACAACGCCAGCCTCTCCGGGGTTAATCGATCATAAAGACATGCTGGGCTGGCTGGGGGACTGGTGTCAGGCGGATCAACATCCGGTTAGCTGGTCAGTGACGCAAAACTGGCAGACCGTCGCGCTGGGCATGCCGAGACTCTGTTCGGCAAAACGGCTGGTGGACGGGATGGTGGAAGAGATTTTTGGCTAAATCTCTCCCCCTCTCCCCATTGGGAGAGGGAACGGTGCTGTGTGTTAATGATTCATTTCTATCGGCTTCGGTTCAGGCAGGGTCTCTTGCATATTCCCGTAGCGTTTCGCATACAGCGCCGTGATGATGGGGACCAGAATCGCGGTGACGATCACGCTCGCGGCAACCAGCGCCGTTGCTGAAGCGGCGACCGGTTCGAAGGCCGGGTTAATTTGGGCGATAATCACCGGGTTTGCGACTGCAGCACCGGCGGCTGAAGAGGCGGCGACGCCGGCCGTGCCGTTTCCTCCTCCGATGACGCGGTCAGCAATAATCAGCGGAATACCGGTGATGACGATCACGGCGACACCCAGCACAATGCCCAGCAGGCCGGTATCGAGAATGACCTTCAGGTTGATGGTGTTCCCCAGTGCGAAACCGAAGAACGGGATCAGCACCGGCGTGGCTTTGCTGAAGAAATCACGCAGATCGCGATCGAGATTGCCAAGGGCGAAACCGACCAGGAAGGGCAGGATCGCGCCGACAAAGTGGTGGGGTTCAAACGAGGCCAGGCCAGCAGACCCCAGGATCAGCATCGTCATCAATGGGCCGGACTCCAGAGACATCAACACAAATGCGCCGGACTCTTCTTTCGTCCCGTACTGATTCATCAGGCTGGCGTACAATCCGCCGTTGGTCATATCCATCGCCGAGACGATCGCCAGGACCGATAAACCCGCAAAGAACCCGGTCTGAATTCCATTCTCCGGAATGAACATCGCGCATATCATTGCCACCGCCCAGGCTACCGCTATTTTGGTGATCACCAGCGTGCCGGATTTCCGTAATACTGTCCCCGTTGCCCGTAAATTAATGGATGCGCCGATACAAAAAAACCAGACGGCAAGAATGGGAACCGTGCCTGTTATCATGCCTTTTGTGAAACCGCCAAAATAAGCTCCGGTATTGGGAGCAAGGGTATTCAGGATCGCGCCCAGTACCAGCGGAACCAGCATCATGCCGCCGGGTATACGTTCTATCGTGGCTTTAATCTTCATAGACAAACCTCACATCGGATCCCGCAGTCCGGGGGATAGGTGTTAAAAATTAGTCAATAAATTCAATTGATTGCTCGTATTGCTTGTGGTGTTTTTTCGAAAGCCCTGCAACAAAATTAAATGCGTGCTCTCAATTAACCTTTTCCTAAAACACGTAAAACGCTGAATTCGGATTTATGATGCGATCATTGGAATATTGATTCAATGAAAATAAAACACCGTTTTAGTTATCTTTATCACATATTCAATGTAAAACTTGAGGCCGGTTCCTGCTGATGAAAATTTATGTAAACCTGATGTGAATTAACGTGGTTTGTTTTTCTGTTACGAAAGAAATAATGACGTGCGGGAGGATGTTCTTTAGGTGGGGTAAGGAAGTACTTATTGGCACTCCTTGACAAAAATTTGCCTGAGTTGACCAGACACGAAAATATGTGTGAAGTTGATCACAAATATAAACGCTGGTAGGGTAAAAAGGTCATTAACTGCCCAGGCAGGCGTCAACAGGTTCGGTTGTATCGACGTAAAACGTCAATGTAAGTAAACCTGCTACGCTTGAATAAGGCGATTCGCATGGAGCGGATCCCATGGTTCACAGAACGCTAACTGGACTGTGAAACAGACAGGGCCGAGTCAACGAGGATAGCTATGCTGAGAAGGAAAAAGATTAAACCCATCACGCTTCGCGACGTCACCATTATTGATGACGCAAAGCTGCGTAAAGCCATTACCGCAGCCTCGCTCGGTAATGCGATGGAATGGTTCGATTTTGGTGTCTACGGCTTTGTGGCCTATGCGTTAGGTAAAGTGTTTTTCCCCGGGGCCGATCCCAGCCTGCAGATGATCGCCGCACTGGGTACGTTCTCCGTTCCCTTCCTGATTCGCCCGCTGGGCGGTCTGTTCTTCGGTATGCTCGGCGATAAATATGGTCGTCAGAAGATCCTGGCCATCACCATCGTCATTATGTCGATCAGTACATTCTGTATCGGCCTTATACCGTCTTACGCCACCATCGGCATTTGGGCACCCATTCTCCTGCTGATTTGTAAGATGGCGCAGGGCTTCTCCGTCGGCGGTGAATATACCGGTGCCTCGATCTTCGTCGCCGAGTATTCCCCGGACCGTAAGCGCGGATTTATGGGGAGCTGGCTGGACTTCGGCTCGATTGCCGGGTTTGTCATGGGCGCGGGCGTAGTGGTACTGATTTCAACCGTGGTTGGCGAAGATAACTTCCTCGACTGGGGCTGGCGTATCCCGTTCTTCCTGGCATTGCCGCTGGGGATTATTGGTCTTTACCTGCGTCATGCGCTGGAAGAGACGCCTGCTTTCCAGCAGCACGTCGAAAAACTGGAACAGGGTGACCGCGAAGGGCTGCAGGATGGTCCGAAGGTGTCGTTCAAAGAGATTGCCACTAAGCACTGGCGCAGCCTGCTGACCTGTATTGGTCTGGTGATTTCGACCAACGTGACCTACTACATGCTGTTGACCTACATGCCGAGTTATCTGTCGCATAACCTGCACTACTCGGAAGATCACGGTGTGCTGATTATTATCGCCATCATGGTGGGTATGCTGTTTGTCCAGCCGATTATGGGCCTGTTGAGTGACCGTTTTGGTCGTCGACCGTTCATTATCCTGGGAAGCGTTGCGCTGTTTGCTCTGGCAATTCCGGCATTCATTCTGATTAACAGTGATGTGCTGGGGCTGATTTTTGCCGGTCTGCTGATGCTGGCGGTGATCCTTAACTGCTTTATCGGGGTGATGGCCTCCACGTTGCCCGCGATGTTCCCGACGCATATTCGCTACAGCGCGCTGGCCGCGGCCTTTAACATCTCGGTGCTGATTGCCGGTCTGACCCCGACGCTTGCCGCCTCGCTGGTCGAGAGCACGCAGAACCTGATGATGCCGGCTTATTACCTGATGGTGATTGCGGTGATTGGTTTGATTACAGGTCTTACCATGAAGGAGACGGCGAATCGCCCTCTGAAAGGCGCAACGCCTGCGGCGTCTGACATCCAGGAAGCGAAAGAGATCCTGCGCGAGCACTACGATAACGTAGAGCAGAAGATTGAGGATATTGACGCAGAGATTGAAGAGCTGCAGAAAAAACGCTCCCGACTGGTGGACCAGCATCCACGCATCAATGAGTAATAAAGAAACCCGCCAACGGCGGGTTTTCTTTTATTAGCATCCGGCAGCGATGTAGTCGCCATTGGCGCTGACGGGGATCACCGTCAGGAACAGCACCGTCGCAAACAGGATCAGGACTATCCCTCCGGCTATTTTGACTGCCGGTACGAGCCATCTCAATGAGGCGCTCTCTCCGAACCAGGTCACCGTGCGCTCGCGGGCGTAACGTACAGCCAGGGAAAGCCCCACAATAGAAAGTGCGGTGCCCAAAGACATGGTCATGACCGCGGCTACCCCCCAGGTGACAATGCCCAGCGCGTTCGAAAACATCAGAATCATGATCGCCCCGCTGCACGGACGTGCGCCAATCGCCAGAATGACGCCCAGGCGCGTTTTCCAGTCGCCCTGCGTCAGATCTGTACCTACGCCGTGATGTCCGCAGCCACAGTGTTCATCGTGCTGATGAAGCGGCTTGATGGCGGAGATAGTCATCCTGCGCGGGCGCAGGCTCTTCAGCGCCTGGTAAATGACAAAAGCACCGAATGCGCCAATAAGCACTGCGCTTATCTTCTCCACGTACCAGCGGCTGGTACTGATATCCCCTGAGGCGAGGTTAAACCCCACCGCCAGAATAAAGACAAACAGAATGGCGCTGACGCCCTGCATCAGGCTACCCAGGAAGGGGACAACCCGGGCGGCCAGTTCGCTTTCCTTATTGGTGGTCAGATAGGTCGTCACGATGAACTTTCCGTGTCCGGGTCCAATGGCGTGAAGGACACCATAAAGGAAAGCCCCCGTTAACAGCCATAATCCGCCGCTGTACTGGTGGTTATTAAGCTGCAGCAGATACATCACCAGATAGCGGTGCAGCGTAATTTGCGTGGCGAGACACCACTGGATAAAGGCGTTCCAGTGCGCATGCAGGGTAAAACCGGCAAAGAGGAGTGCCAGCAGCATCACCCCTGCTGTAGGGAGACGCCAGTCGCGGGCGAGGCGTTGTGTGGTCATGAGGGTGGGCCTGCACTGAGGAGAATATTTGCCGCTAGTATAGTTGATCTTCTAGCTCAATTCGTGGGATCGCATCGCGATCCGCTCATGATTGTGGATAACTTTGTGCATAAAAGGGTATAAGGCGGGGTTTTGCTGTGGAATGCAGCAGTCAGTCATTTTTCTGACATTTAGCGGTTGCGGCCTGCTGAGAACTCCCTATAATGCGCCTCCATCGACACGGCGGATGTGAATCACTTCACAGACAACGCGGTTCGGTTGAAGAGAAAAATTCTGAAATAACGGGTTGACTCTGAAAGAGGAAAGCGTAATATACGCCACCTCGCAACGGTGAGCGAAAGCCGCGTTGCACTGCTCTTTAACAATTTATCAGACAATCTGTGTGGGCACTCAAAGTGACATGGATTCTTAACGTCGCAAGACGAAAATGAATACCAAGTCTCTGAGTGAACATGCGTAATTCATTACGAAGTTTAATTCACGACCATCAAACTAAAATTGAACAGT
>NZ_JADBRD010000047.1:0-1824 GCF_014930495.1 Enterobacter cloacae complex sp. S3
AAGAGAAAAATTCTGAAATAAATGTTTTACTCTGAAAGAGGAAAGCGTAATATACGCCACCTCGCAACGGTGAGCGAAAGCCGCGTTGCACTGCTCTTTAACAATTTATCAGACAATCTGTGTGGGCACTCAAAGTGACATGGATTCTTAACGTCGCAAGACGAAAAATGAATACCAAGTCTCTGAGTGAACATACGTAATTCATTACGAAGTTTAATTCACGAGCATCAAACTTAAATTGAAGAGTTTGATCATGGCTCAGATTGAACGCTGGCGGCAGGCCTAACACATGCAAGTCGAGCGGTAGCACAGAGAGCTTGCTCTCGGGTGACGAGCGGCGGACGGGTGAGTAATGTCTGGGAAACTGCCTGATGGAGGGGGATAACTACTGGAAACGGTAGCTAATACCGCATAACGTCGCAAGACCAAAGAGGGGGACCTTCGGGCCTCTTGCCATCAGATGTGCCCAGATGGGATTAGCTAGTAGGTGGGGTAACGGCTCACCTAGGCGACGATCCCTAGCTGGTCTGAGAGGATGACCAGCCACACTGGAACTGAGACACGGTCCAGACTCCTACGGGAGGCAGCAGTGGGGAATATTGCACAATGGGCGCAAGCCTGATGCAGCCATGCCGCGTGTATGAAGAAGGCCTTCGGGTTGTAAAGTACTTTCAGCGGGGAGGAAGGCGATAAGGTTAATAACCTTGTCGATTGACGTTACCCGCAGAAGAAGCACCGGCTAACTCCGTGCCAGCAGCCGCGGTAATACGGAGGGTGCAAGCGTTAATCGGAATTACTGGGCGTAAAGCGCACGCAGGCGGTCTGTCAAGTCGGATGTGAAATCCCCGGGCTCAACCTGGGAACTGCATTCGAAACTGGCAGGCTAGAGTCTTGTAGAGGGGGGTAGAATTCCAGGTGTAGCGGTGAAATGCGTAGAGATCTGGAGGAATACCGGTGGCGAAGGCGGCCCCCTGGACAAAGACTGACGCTCAGGTGCGAAAGCGTGGGGAGCAAACAGGATTAGATACCCTGGTAGTCCACGCCGTAAACGATGTCGACTTGGAGGTTGTGCCCTTGAGGCGTGGCTTCCGGAGCTAACGCGTTAAGTCGACCGCCTGGGGAGTACGGCCGCAAGGTTAAAACTCAAATGAATTGACGGGGGCCCGCACAAGCGGTGGAGCATGTGGTTTAATTCGATGCAACGCGAAGAACCTTACCTACTCTTGACATCCAGAGAACTTTCCAGAGATGGATTGGTGCCTTCGGGAACTCTGAGACAGGTGCTGCATGGCTGTCGTCAGCTCGTGTTGTGAAATGTTGGGTTAAGTCCCGCAACGAGCGCAACCCTTATCCTTTGTTGCCAGCGGTTAGGCCGGGAACTCAAAGGAGACTGCCAGTGATAAACTGGAGGAAGGTGGGGATGACGTCAAGTCATCATGGCCCTTACGAGTAGGGCTACACACGTGCTACAATGGCGCATACAAAGAGAAGCGACCTCGCGAGAGCAAGCGGACCTCATAAAGTGCGTCGTAGTCCGGATTGGAGTCTGCAACTCGACTCCATGAAGTCGGAATCGCTAGTAATCGTAGATCAGAATGCTACGGTGAATACGTTCCCGGGCCTTGTACACACCGCCCGTCACACCATGGGAGTGGGTTGCAAAAGAAGTAGGTAGCTTAACCTTCGGGAGGGCGCTTACCACTTTGTGATTCATGACTGGGGTGAAGTCGTAACAAGGTAACCGTAGGGGAACCTGCGGTTGGATCACCTCCTTACCTTAAAGAACCTGCCTTTGTAGTGCTCACACAGATTGTCTGATGAAAA
>NZ_JADBRD010000047.1:2028-5025 GCF_014930495.1 Enterobacter cloacae complex sp. S3
TGATGAATCGAAAGAAACATCTTCGGGTTGTGAGGTTAAGCGACTAAGCGTACACGGTGGATGCCCTGGCAGTCAGAGGCGATGAAGGACGTGCTAATCTGCGAAAAGCGCCGGCGAGGTGATATGAACCTTTGACCCGGCGATGTCCGAATGGGGAAACCCAGTGCAATTCGTTGCACTATCGTTAACTGAATACATAGGTTAACGAGGCGAACCGGGGGAACTGAAACATCTAAGTACCCCGAGGAAAAGAAATCAACCGAGATTCCCCCAGTAGCGGCGAGCGAACGGGGAGCAGCCCAGAGTCTGAATCAGCTTGTGTGTTAGTGGAAGCGTCTGGAAAGTCGCACGGTACAGGGTGACAGTCCCGTACACGAAAGCACACAGGCTGTGAACTCGAAGAGTAGGGCGGGACACGTGGTATCCTGTCTGAATATGGGGGGACCATCCTCCAAGGCTAAATACTCCTGACTGACCGATAGTGAACCAGTACCGTGAGGGAAAGGCGAAAAGAACCCCGGCGAGGGGAGTGAAAAAGAACCTGAAACCGTGTACGTACAAGCAGTGGGAGCACCTTTGTGGTGTGACTGCGTACCTTTTGTATAATGGGTCAGCGACTTATATTCTGTAGCAAGGTTAACCGTATAGGGGAGCCGAAGGGAAACCGAGTCTTAACTGGGCGTTAAGTTGCAGGGTATAGACCCGAAACCCGGTGATCTAGCCATGGGCAGGTTGAAGGTTGGGTAACACTAACTGGAGGACCGAACCGACTAATGTTGAAAAATTAGCGGATGACTTGTGGCTGGGGGTGAAAGGCCAATCAAACCGGGAGATAGCTGGTTCTCCCCGAAAGCTATTTAGGTAGCGCCTCGTGAACTCATCTTCGGGGGTAGAGCACTGTTTCGGCTAGGGGGCCATCCCGGCTTACCAACCCGATGCAAACTACGAATACCGAAGAATGTTATCACGGGAGACACACGGCGGGTGCTAACGTCCGTCGTGAAGAGGGAAACAACCCAGACCGCCAGCTAAGGTCCCAAAGTCATGGTTAAGTGGGAAACGATGTGGGAAGGCACAGACAGCCAGGATGTTGGCTTAGAAGCAGCCATCATTTAAAGAAAGCGTAATAGCTCACTGGTCGAGTCGGCCTGCGCGGAAGATGTAACGGGGCTAAACCATGCACCGAAGCTGCGGCAGCGACGCTTATGCGTTGTTGGGTAGGGGAGCGTTCTGTAAGCCGTTGAAGGTGTGCTGTGAGGCATGCTGGAGGTATCAGAAGTGCGAATGCTGACATAAGTAACGATAAAGCGGGTGAAAAGCCCGCTCGCCGGAAGACCAAGGGTTCCTGTCCAACGTTAATCGGGGCAGGGTGAGTCGACCCCTAAGGCGAGGCCGAAAGGCGTAGTCGATGGGAAACAGGTTAATATTCCTGTACTTGGTGTTACTGCGAAGGGGGGACGGAGAAGGCTATGTTAGCCGGGCGACGGTTGTCCCGGTTTAAGCATGTAGGCGGAGGTTCCAGGTAAATCCGGTACCTTATTAACGCTGAGGTGTGATGACGAGGCACTACGGTGCTGAAGTAACAAATGCCCTGCTTCCAGGAAAAGCCTCTAAGCATCAGGTAACACGAAATCGTACCCCAAACCGACACAGGTGGTCAGGTAGAGAATACCAAGGCGCTTGAGAGAACTCGGGTGAAGGAACTAGGCAAAATGGTGCCGTAACTTCGGGAGAAGGCACGCTGATATGTAGGTGAAGCCCCTGCGGGTGGAGCTGAAATCAGTCGAAGATACCAGCTGGCTGCAACTGTTTATTAAAAACACAGCACTGTGCAAACACGAAAGTGGACGTATACGGTGTGACGCCTGCCCGGTGCCGGAAGGTTAATTGATGGGGTTAGCGGTAACGCGAAGCTCTTGATCGAAGCCCCGGTAAACGGCGGCCGTAACTATAACGGTCCTAAGGTAGCGAAATTCCTTGTCGGGTAAGTTCCGACCTGCACGAATGGCGTAATGATGGCCAGGCTGTCTCCACCCGAGACTCAGTGAAATTGAACTCGCTGTGAAGATGCAGTGTACCCGCGGCAAGACGGAAAGACCCCGTGAACCTTTACTATAGCTTGACACTGAACACTGGTCCTTGATGTGTAGGATAGGTGGGAGGCTTTGAAGCGTGGACGCCAGTCTGCGTGGAGCCGACCTTGAAATACCACCCTTTAATGGCTGGTGTTCTAACGTAGACCCGTAATCCGGGTTGCGGACAGTGTCTGGTGGGTAGTTTGACTGGGGCGGTCTCCTCCCAAAGAGTAACGGAGGAGCACGAAGGTTAGCTAATCCTGGTCGGACATCAGGAGGTTAGTGCAATGGCATAAGCTAGCTTGACTGCGAGAGTGACGGCTCGAGCAGGTGCGAAAGCAGGTCATAGTGATCCGGTGGTTCTGAATGGAAGGGCCATCGCTCAACGGATAAAAGGTACTCCGGGGATAACAGGCTGATACCGCCCAAGAGTTCATATCGACGGCGGTGTTTGGCACCTCGATGTCGGCTCATCACATCCTGGGGCTGAAGTAGGTCCCAAGGGTATGGCTGTTCGCCATTTAAAGTGGTACGCGAGCTGGGTTTAGAACGTCGTGAGACAGTTCGGTCCCTATCTGCCGTGGGCGCTGGAGAATTGAGGGGGGCTGCTCCTAGTACGAGAGGACCGGAGTGGACGCATCACTGGTGTTCGGGTTGTCATGCCAATGGCACTGCCCGGTAGCTAAATGCGGAAAAGATAAGTGCTGAAAGCATCTAAGCACGAAACTTGCCCCGAGATGAGTTCTCCCTGACCCTTTAAGGGTCCTGAAGGAACGTTGAAGACTACGACGTTGATAGGTCGGGTGTGTAAGCGCAGCGATGCGTTGAGCTAACCGATACTAATGAACCGTGAGGCTTAACCTTACAACGCCGAAGCTGTTTCGGCGAAGAGAGACACGATTTTCAGCCTGATACAGATTAA
>NZ_JADBRD010000048.1:0-29812 GCF_014930495.1 Enterobacter cloacae complex sp. S3
GGCCCAATGCCTCAGACTCGTGAGCACATCCTGCTGGGTCGTCAGGTAGGCGTTCCTTTCATCATCGTGTTCCTGAACAAATGCGACATGGTTGATGACGAAGAGCTGCTGGAACTGGTAGAGATGGAAGTTCGTGAACTGCTGTCTCAGTACGATTTCCCGGGCGACGATACCCCAATCGTTCGTGGTTCTGCTCTGAAAGCGCTGGAAGGCGACGCAGAGTGGGAAGCGAAAATCATCGAACTGGCTGGCTTCCTGGATTCTTACATCCCAGAACCAGAGCGTGCGATTGACAAGCCATTCCTGCTGCCAATCGAAGACGTATTCTCCATCTCCGGTCGTGGTACCGTTGTTACCGGTCGTGTAGAGCGCGGTATCATCAAAGTTGGCGAAGAAGTTGAAATCGTTGGTATCAAAGAGACTGCGAAGTCTACCTGTACTGGCGTTGAAATGTTCCGCAAACTGCTGGACGAAGGCCGT
The DNA here is from genome assembly GCF_014930495.1 of Enterobacter cloacae complex sp. S3. NCBI lineage: Bacteria > Pseudomonadati > Pseudomonadota > Gammaproteobacteria > Enterobacterales > Enterobacteriaceae > Enterobacter > Enterobacter cloacae complex sp. S3. The sequence goes on from NZ_JADBRD010000048.1 coordinate 481, forward strand.
GCTGGTGAGAACGTTGGTGTTCTGCTGCGTGGTATCAAACGTGAAGAAATCGAACGTGGTCAGGTTCTGGCGAAGCCAGGCTCAATCAAGCCACACACCAAGTTCGAATCTGAAGTGTACATCCTGTCCAAAGACGAAGGCGGCCGTCATACTCCGTTCTTCAAAGGCTACCGTCCACAGTTCTACTTCCGTACAACTGACGTGACCGGTACCATCGAACTGCCAGAAGGCGTTGAGATGGTAATGCCAGGCGACAACATCAAGATGGTTGTGACTCTGATCCACCCAATCGCGATGGACGACGGTCTGCGTTTCGCAATCCGTGAAGGTGGCCGTACCGTTGGCGCGGGCGTGGTTGCTAAAGTTCTCGGCTAATCGCTGATAACATTTGACGCAATGCGCATGAAAAGGGCATCATTTGATGCCCTTTTTGCACGCTTTCACATCAGAACCTGGCTCATCAGTGATTATTTTTGTCATAATCATTGCTGAGACAGGCTCTGCAGAGAGCGTATAATCCATAAAGGGATTAGCGTTTCGATTTGGCTCGCCTCGCAATCGCGGGGTGAAATTATTTGTAGAATTCTTCTGACAGGTTGGTTTATGAGTGCGAATACCGAAGCTCAAGGGAGCGGGCGCGGCCTGGAAGCGATGAAGTGGGTCGCTGTTGCCGTGCTGCTGATTGTGGCAATCGTTGGCAACTATCTTTATCGTGACATGATGCTGCCGCTCCGCGCGCTGGCAGTGGTGATTCTGATTGCTGCAGCGGGCGGTGTCGCGCTGTTGACGACTAAGGGTAAAGCAACCGTTGCTTTCGCTCGCGAAGCACGTACCGAAGTCCGCAAGGTCATTTGGCCGACTCGCCAGGAAACATTGCACACCACGCTGATCGTGGCTGCAGTGACTGCGGTAATGTCACTGATCCTGTGGGGACTGGATGGTATTCTGGTTCGCCTGGTTTCCTTTATTACTGGCCTGAGGTTCTAAGATGTCTGAAGCCCCTAAAAAGCGTTGGTACGTCGTTCAGGCGTTTTCCGGTTTTGAAGGCCGCGTAGCAACGTCGCTGCGTGAGCATATCAAATTACACAACATGGAAGAGTTATTTGGCGAAGTTATGGTTCCGACCGAAGAAGTGGTTGAGATCCGTGGCGGCCAACGTCGCAAAAGCGAGCGTAAATTCTTCCCGGGTTACGTGCTGGTTCAGATGGTGATGAACGACGCGAGCTGGCACCTGGTGCGCAGCGTACCGCGCGTGATGGGCTTTATCGGCGGCACGTCTGACCGTCCGGCGCCAATCAGCGACAAAGAAGTTGATGCGATTATGAACCGCCTGCAGCAGGTGGGTGATAAGCCGCGTCCGAAAACGCTGTTTGAACCGGGTGAAATGGTTCGTGTTAGCGACGGTCCGTTTGCTGACTTTAACGGTGTGGTTGAAGAAGTGGACTACGAGAAGTCCCGCCTGAAAGTTTCTGTTTCTATCTTCGGTCGTGCGACCCCGGTAGAACTGGACTTTGCGCAGGTCGAAAAAGCCTAAGCAGCGATCAAAAAAGCGGCGATTTAATCGTTGCACAGGGCGCGAGATTGGAATACAATTTCGCGCCTTTTGTTTTTATGGGCCCGGCCCGTAAAACGAATTTTATTCACGGGGAGCCTCCCTGAGGCGCTATCACCCAATCAGAGGATTTTACAATGGCTAAGAAAGTACAAGCCTACGTCAAGCTGCAGGTTGCAGCTGGTATGGCGAACCCAAGTCCACCAGTTGGTCCAGCTCTGGGTCAGCAGGGTGTGAACATCATGGAATTCTGTAAAGCGTTCAACGCCAAAACCGAATCCCTGGAAAAAGGTCTGCCAATCCCAGTCGTAATCACTGTTTACGCTGACCGTTCTTTCACTTTCGTTACCAAAACCCCTCCAGCAGCTGTTCTGCTGAAGAAAGCGGCTGGTATCAAGTCTGGTTCCGGTAAACCGAACAAAGACAAAGTGGGTAAAATTTCCCGCGCTCAGCTGCAGGAAATCGCGCAGACCAAAGCTGCCGACATGACTGGTGCCGACATTGAAGCGATGACTCGCTCAATCGAAGGTACTGCACGTTCCATGGGCCTGGTAGTGGAGGACTAAGAAATGGCTAAACTGACCAAGCGCATGTCCGTGATCCGTGACAAAGTTGATGCGACCAAACAGTACGACATCAACGAAGCTATCGCTCTGCTGAAAGAACTGGCAACTGCTAAGTTCGTTGAAAGCGTTGACGTTGCCGTTAACCTCGGCATCGACGCGCGTAAATCCGATCAGAACGTTCGTGGCGCAACTGTACTGCCACACGGTACTGGCCGTTCCGTTCGCGTAGCTGTATTTGCTCAGGGTGCAAACGCTGAAGCTGCTAAAGCTGCCGGCGCTGAACTGGTAGGTATGGAAGATCTGGCTGATCAGATCAAGAAAGGCGAAATGAACTTTGACGTTGTTATTGCTTCTCCAGATGCAATGCGCGTTGTTGGCCAGCTGGGCCAGGTTCTGGGTCCACGCGGCCTGATGCCTAACCCGAAAGTCGGTACTGTAACTCCTAACGTTGCTGAAGCGGTTAAGAACGCTAAAGCAGGTCAGGTTCGTTATCGTAACGACAAAAACGGCATCATCCACACCACCATCGGTAAAGTGGACTTTGACGCTGACAAACTGAAAGAAAACCTGGAAGCTCTGCTGGTTGCGCTGAAAAAAGCAAAGCCAACTCAGGCGAAAGGCGTGTACATCAAGAAAGTTAGCATCTCCACCACCATGGGTGCAGGTGTTGCAGTTGACCAGGCTGGCCTGAGCGCTGCTGCAAACTAATGCCTTTACGTGGGCGGTGATTTTGTCTACAATCTTACCCCCACGTTTGCTAACGAAAGTTAGCGGCTAAAAGATTTGTTCGTTGGAGCCTGGCCTAATCCAGGCCTCCGTCGAAGACCGCAGGTGTTTCGCAAGAGACTTAATCCCCTGCGTAGACGGTGACAGAACGCTAAGATTATTTTTGGATACTCTGGCTTGTTTCTGCTCACCGTATTAAGACGCTCTTTCCGTTTGGGAGAGTGAAGTGAGTTCCGGAACATGAGTTCCGGCAAACATCCAGGAGCAAAGCTAATGGCTTTAAATCTTCAAGACAAACAAGCGATTGTTGCTGAAGTCAGCGAAGTAGCCAAAGGCGCGCTGTCTGCAGTAGTTGCGGATTCCCGTGGCGTTACTGTAGACAAAATGACTGAACTGCGTAAAGCAGGTCGTGAAGCTGGCGTATACATGCGTGTTGTTCGTAACACCCTGCTGCGTCGCGTAGTTGAAGGTACTCAGTTCGAGTGCCTGAAAGACACGTTTGTTGGTCCGACCCTGATTGCATACTCTATGGAACACCCGGGCGCTGCTGCTCGTCTGTTCAAAGAGTTCGCGAAAGCGAATGCAAAATTTGAGGTCAAAGCTGCAGCCTTTGAAGGTGAGTTGATCCCGGCATCGCAAATCGATCGCCTGGCAACCCTGCCGACCTACGAAGAAGCAATTGCACGCCTGATGGCAACCATGAAAGAAGCTTCGGCTGGCAAACTGGTTCGCACTCTGGCTGCTGTTCGCGATGCGAAAGAAGCTGCTTAATCGCAGTTATCTTTATAAAGCATTTGCTTACGTATAAACTTATTCTGATTTTCAGGAACAATTTAAATGTCTATCACTAAAGATCAAATCATTGAAGCAGTTGCAGCTATGTCCGTAATGGACGTTGTAGAACTGATTTCTGCAATGGAAGAAAAATTCGGTGTTTCTGCTGCTGCTGCTGTAGCTGTAGCTGCGGGCCCGGCTGAAGCTGCTGAAGAAAAAACTGAATTCGACGTAATTCTGAAAGCTGCTGGCGCTAACAAAGTTGCTGTTATCAAAGCAGTACGTGGCGCAACTGGCCTGGGTCTGAAAGAAGCTAAAGACCTGGTAGAATCTGCTCCAGCTGCGCTGAAAGAAGGCGTGAGCAAAGACGACGCAGAAGCACTGAAAAAATCTCTGGAAGAAGCTGGCGCTGAAGTTGAAGTTAAATAAGCCAACTTTTCTGGTTGCAGCCTGAGTAATTAGGCTGATGGCTGGTGACTTTTTAGTCACCAGCCTTTTTGCGCTGTAAGGCATCAGTAGCATTTCACACTGTTTGACTGCTGATTGTCCTGACAATGCATGTTTCTATCGACGACTTAATATATTGCGACAGGGTGCTCGCTCTGTGTAAATCGCGACGAAATGATTTAAGCGTGATAGCAACAGGTATTGCGGAAAGTATTCAATTTTCCGGTCCACAAAATGGTGTTGCACAAACTGTCCCTTCGTCGGACAGATGGGTCGACTTGTCAGCGAGCTGAGGAACCCTATGGTTTACTCCTATACCGAGAAAAAACGTATTCGTAAGGATTTTGGTAAACGTCCACAAGTTCTGGACATTCCATATCTCCTTTCTATCCAGCTTGACTCGTTCCAGAAGTTTATCGAGCAAGATCCTGAAGGGCAGTACGGTCTGGAAGCAGCCTTCCGCTCCGTGTTCCCGATTCAGAGCTACAGCGGTAACTCCGAGCTGCAGTACGTCAGCTACCGCCTTGGCGAACCGGTGTTTGACGTTCAGGAATGTCAGATCCGTGGCGTGACCTATTCCGCACCGCTGCGCGTAAAACTGCGTCTGGTGATCTACGAGCGCGAAGCGCCGGAAGGCACCGTAAAAGACATTAAAGAACAAGAAGTCTACATGGGTGAAATTCCACTCATGACAGACAACGGTACTTTCGTTATCAACGGTACTGAGCGTGTTATCGTTTCCCAGCTGCATCGTAGCCCGGGCGTCTTCTTCGACAGCGATAAAGGTAAAACACACTCTTCCGGTAAAGTACTGTATAACGCACGCATCATTCCTTACCGTGGTTCATGGCTGGACTTTGAGTTCGATCCGAAAGACAACCTGTTTGTCCGTATCGACCGTCGTCGTAAGCTGCCTGCAACCATCATTCTGCGTGCGCTGCAATACACCACTGAACAGATCCTGGACCTGTTCTTTGAGAAAGTGATCTTTGAAATCCGCGACAACAAGCTGCAGATGGAGCTGGTGCCGGAACGTCTGCGTGGCGAGACCGCGTCGTTCGACATCGAAGCCGACGGCAAAGTGTATGTGGAAAAAGGTCGCCGTATCACCGCGCGCCACATCCGCCAGCTGGAAAAAGATGATATCAAACTCATCGAAGTTCCGGTTGAGTACATTGCAGGAAAAGTAGCCGCGAAAGATTACGTTGATGAGTCAACGGGTGAGCTGATCTGCCCAGCGAACATGGAGCTGAGCCTGGATCTGCTGGCTAAGCTGAGCCAGTCTGGTCACAAACGTATCGAAACGCTGTTCACCAACGATCTGGACCACGGCGCGTATATTTCTGAAACTATTCGCGTCGACCCAACCACCGATCGTCTGAGCGCGCTGGTCGAAATCTACCGCATGATGCGTCCTGGTGAGCCACCAACTCGCGAAGCGGCGGAAAGCCTGTTCGAGAACCTGTTCTTCTCCGAAGACCGCTACGATCTGTCCGCGGTTGGTCGTATGAAGTTCAACCGTTCTCTGCTGCGCGACGAAATCGAAGGTTCCGGTATCCTGAGCAAAGACGACATCATCGAAGTGATGAAGAAGCTCATCGATATCCGTAACGGTAAAGGCGAAGTGGACGATATCGACCACCTCGGCAACCGTCGTATCCGTTCCGTAGGCGAAATGGCGGAAAACCAATTCCGCGTTGGCCTGGTACGTGTAGAGCGTGCGGTGAAAGAGCGTCTGTCTCTGGGCGATCTGGATACCCTGATGCCTCAGGATATGATCAACGCCAAGCCGATTTCTGCAGCAGTGAAAGAGTTCTTCGGTTCAAGCCAGCTGTCTCAGTTCATGGACCAGAACAACCCGCTGTCTGAGATTACGCACAAACGTCGTATCTCTGCACTCGGCCCAGGCGGTCTGACCCGTGAACGCGCAGGCTTTGAAGTTCGAGACGTACACCCGACGCACTACGGTCGCGTATGTCCAATCGAAACGCCTGAAGGTCCAAACATCGGTCTGATCAACTCCCTGTCCGTGTACGCACAGACTAACGAATACGGTTTCCTCGAGACCCCGTACCGTAAAGTGACCGACGGTGTTGTAACCGACGAAATTCACTACCTGTCTGCTATCGAAGAAGGCAACTACGTTATCGCTCAGGCGAACTCCAACCTGGATGACGAAGGCCACTTTGTAGAAGATCTGGTTACCTGCCGTAGCAAAGGCGAATCCAGCTTGTTCAGCCGCGACCAGGTTGACTACATGGACGTATCCACCCAGCAGGTGGTATCCGTCGGTGCGTCCCTGATCCCGTTCCTGGAACACGATGACGCCAACCGTGCATTGATGGGTGCGAACATGCAACGTCAGGCCGTTCCAACTCTGCGCGCTGATAAGCCGCTGGTTGGTACCGGTATGGAACGTGCTGTTGCCGTTGACTCCGGTGTTACTGCAGTTGCTAAACGTGGCGGTACTGTTCAGTACGTCGATGCATCCCGTATCGTTATCAAAGTTAACGAAGACGAGATGTATCCGGGCGAAGCTGGTATCGACATTTATAACCTGACCAAATACACCCGTTCTAACCAGAACACCTGTATCAACCAGATGCCTTGCGTATCTCTGGGTGAGCCAGTTGAGCGCGGCGACGTGCTGGCAGACGGTCCGTCCACCGACCTCGGTGAACTGGCGCTCGGTCAGAACATGCGCGTAGCGTTCATGCCGTGGAACGGTTACAACTTCGAAGACTCCATCCTCGTCTCCGAGCGTGTGGTTCAGGAAGATCGTTTCACCACCATCCACATTCAGGAACTGGCATGTGTGTCTCGTGACACCAAGCTGGGGCCAGAAGAGATCACCGCTGACATCCCTAACGTGGGTGAAGCTGCGCTCTCCAAACTGGATGAATCCGGTATCGTTTACATCGGTGCGGAAGTGACCGGCGGCGACATTCTGGTTGGTAAGGTTACGCCGAAAGGTGAAACCCAGCTGACGCCAGAAGAGAAACTGCTGCGTGCAATCTTCGGTGAGAAAGCGTCTGACGTTAAAGACTCTTCTCTGCGCGTACCAAACGGTGTTTCCGGTACGGTTATCGACGTTCAGGTCTTCACCCGTGACGGCGTTGAGAAAGATAAGCGTGCGCTGGAAATCGAAGAGATGCAGCTCAAACAGGCTAAGAAAGACCTGTCTGAAGAACTGCAGATCCTCGAAGCGGGTCTGTTCAGCCGTATCTATGCGGTGCTGGTTGCCGGTGGCGTTGAAGCTGAGAAGCTCGACAAACTGCCACGCGATCGCTGGCTGGAACTGGGCCTGACCGACGAAGAGAAACAAAATCAGCTGGAACAGCTGGCTGAGCAGTATGACGAACTGAAACACGAGTTCGAGAAAAAACTCGAAGCGAAACGCCGCAAAATCACTCAGGGCGACGATCTGGCACCAGGTGTGCTGAAGATTGTTAAGGTGTATCTGGCCGTTAAACGTCAGATCCAGCCTGGTGATAAGATGGCAGGTCGTCACGGTAACAAGGGTGTTATCTCTAAGATCAACCCGATCGAAGATATGCCGCACGATGCTAACGGTACGCCGGTAGATATCGTACTGAACCCGCTGGGCGTACCGTCTCGTATGAACATCGGTCAGATCCTGGAAACTCACCTGGGTATGGCTGCGAAAGGTATTGGCGACAAGATTAACGCCATGCTGAAGCAGCAGGAAGAAGTCGCGAAACTGCGCGAATTCATCCAGCGTGCCTACGATCTGGGTACCGACGTGCGTCAGAAAGTCGACCTGAATACCTTCAGCGATGAAGAAGTGCTGCGTCTGGCTGAGAACCTGAAAAAAGGTATGCCAATCGCAACGCCGGTCTTCGATGGTGCGAAAGAAGCTGAAATTAAAGAGCTGCTGCAACTGGGTGGTCTGCCAACGTCTGGTCAGATTACGCTGTTTGACGGCCGTACCGGTGAACAGTTCGAGCGTCCGGTAACCGTAGGTTACATGTACATGCTGAAACTGAACCACCTGGTCGACGACAAGATGCACGCTCGTTCTACCGGTTCTTATAGCCTGGTTACTCAGCAGCCGCTGGGTGGTAAGGCACAGTTCGGTGGTCAGCGCTTCGGGGAGATGGAAGTGTGGGCGCTGGAAGCATACGGCGCGGCATACACCCTGCAGGAAATGCTCACCGTTAAGTCTGATGACGTGAACGGTCGTACCAAGATGTATAAAAACATCGTGGACGGCAACCATCAGATGGAGCCGGGCATGCCAGAATCCTTCAACGTACTGTTGAAAGAGATTCGTTCGCTGGGTATCAACATCGAACTGGAAGACGAGTAATTCTCGCTCAAACAGGTCACTGGTGCCGGGTTAACCCCCGGCACCAGATTGTGCTAACTCCGACGGGAGCAAATCCGTGAAAGATTTATTAAAGTTTCTGAAAGCGCAGACTAAAACCGAAGAGTTTGATGCGATCAAAATTGCTCTGGCTTCGCCAGACATGATCCGTTCATGGTCATTCGGTGAAGTTAAAAAGCCGGAAACCATCAACTACCGTACGTTCAAACCTGAGCGTGACGGCCTTTTCTGTGCGCGTATTTTCGGGCCAGTAAAAGATTACGAGTGCCTGTGCGGTAAGTACAAGCGCCTGAAACACCGTGGTGTGATCTGTGAGAAGTGCGGCGTTGAAGTGACCCAGACCAAAGTGCGTCGTGAGCGCATGGGCCACATCGAGCTGGCGTCTCCGACCGCTCACATCTGGTTCCTGAAATCTCTGCCGTCCCGTATCGGTCTGCTGCTGGATATGCCGCTGCGCGATATCGAACGCGTTCTGTACTTCGAATCTTATGTGGTTATCGAAGGCGGGATGACGAACCTGGAACGTCATCAGATCCTGACTGAAGAGCAGTATCTGGACGCGCTGGAAGAGTTCGGTGACGAATTCGATGCGAAGATGGGTGCGGAAGCTATTCAGGCCCTGCTGAAGAGCATGGATCTGGAGCAAGAGTGCGAGCAGCTGCGTGAAGAGCTGAACGAAACCAACTCCGAAACCAAACGTAAAAAGCTGACCAAGCGTATCAAACTGCTGGAAGCGTTCGTTCAGTCTGGTAACAAACCAGAGTGGATGATCCTGACCGTTCTGCCGGTTCTGCCGCCAGATCTGCGTCCACTGGTTCCGCTGGATGGTGGTCGTTTCGCAACGTCCGATCTGAACGATCTGTATCGTCGCGTTATCAACCGTAACAACCGTCTGAAACGTCTGCTGGATCTGGCTGCGCCGGACATCATCGTACGCAACGAAAAACGTATGCTGCAGGAAGCGGTTGACGCCCTGCTGGATAACGGCCGTCGCGGTCGTGCGATCACCGGTTCTAACAAACGTCCTCTGAAATCTTTGGCCGACATGATCAAAGGTAAACAGGGTCGTTTCCGTCAGAACCTGCTCGGTAAGCGTGTTGACTACTCCGGTCGTTCTGTAATCACCGTAGGTCCATACCTGCGTCTGCATCAGTGCGGTCTGCCGAAGAAAATGGCACTGGAGCTGTTCAAACCGTTCATCTACGGCAAGCTGGAACTGCGTGGCCTGGCCACCACCATCAAAGCCGCTAAGAAAATGGTTGAGCGTGAAGAAGCTGTCGTTTGGGATATCCTGGACGAAGTTATCCGCGAACACCCGGTACTGCTGAACCGTGCACCAACTCTGCACCGTTTGGGTATCCAGGCATTTGAGCCAGTCCTGATCGAAGGTAAAGCTATCCAGCTGCACCCGCTGGTTTGTGCGGCATATAACGCCGACTTCGATGGTGACCAGATGGCTGTTCACGTACCGCTGACGCTGGAAGCCCAGCTCGAAGCGCGTGCGCTGATGATGTCTACCAACAACATCCTGTCCCCAGCGAACGGTGAACCTATCATCGTTCCTTCTCAGGACGTTGTATTGGGTCTGTACTACATGACCCGTGACTGTGTTAACGCCAAAGGCGAAGGCATGGTGCTGACTGGCCCGAAAGAAGCTGAGCGTATTTATCGCGCTGGCCTGGCCTCTCTGCATGCGCGCGTTAAAGTGCGTATCACCGAATATGAAAAAGATGAAAACGGCGAATTCGTTGCGAAAACCAGCCTGAAAGACACGACCGTTGGCCGTGCCATTCTGTGGATGATCGTACCGAAAGGTCTGCCTTTCTCCATCGTCAACCAGGCGCTGGGCAAGAAAGCGATCTCCAAAATGCTGAACACCTGTTACCGCATTCTGGGTCTGAAGCCGACCGTTATCTTCGCTGACCAGACAATGTATACCGGCTTTGCTTATGCAGCGCGTTCAGGTGCATCTGTTGGTATCGATGACATGGTCATCCCAGAGAAGAAACACGAGATCATCTCTGAAGCGGAAGCCGAAGTTGCTGAGATCCAGGAGCAGTTCCAGTCTGGTCTGGTTACCGCGGGCGAACGCTATAACAAAGTTATCGATATCTGGGCAGCGGCGAACGATCGTGTATCCAAAGCGATGATGGATAACCTGCAGACCGAAACCGTGATTAACCGTGACGGCGTAGAAGAGCAGCAGGTTTCCTTCAACAGCATCTACATGATGGCCGACTCCGGTGCGCGTGGTTCTGCAGCACAGATTCGTCAGCTGGCAGGTATGCGTGGTCTGATGGCGAAGCCAGATGGCTCCATCATCGAAACGCCAATCACCGCGAACTTCCGTGAAGGTCTGAACGTACTCCAGTACTTCATCTCCACCCACGGTGCTCGTAAGGGTCTGGCGGATACCGCACTGAAAACTGCGAACTCCGGTTATCTGACGCGTCGTCTGGTTGACGTTGCTCAGGATCTGGTTGTGACCGAAGACGATTGTGGCACCCTCGAAGGTATCACAATGACCCCGGTTATCGAGGGTGGTGATGTTAAAGAGCCACTGCGCGATCGCGTTCTGGGTCGTGTAACCGCGGAAGACATTCTGAAGCCGGGTACTGCAGACATTCTGGTTCCACGCAACACGCTGCTGCACGAGCACTGGTGTGACCTGCTGGAAGCGAACTCTGTTGACTCCGTGAAAGTACGTTCCGTTGTATCCTGTGACACCGACTTTGGTGTATGTGCGCACTGCTACGGTCGTGACCTGGCGCGTGGCCACATCATCAACAAAGGTGAAGCAATCGGCGTTATCGCGGCACAGTCCATCGGTGAGCCGGGTACACAGCTGACGATGCGTACGTTCCACATCGGTGGTGCGGCATCTCGTGCGGCTGCTGAATCCAGCATCCAGGTGAAAAACAAAGGTAGCATCAAGCTCAGCAACGCGAAGTCTGTTGTTAACTCCGCTGGCAAGCTGGTTGTGACCTCTCGTAACACCGAGCTGAAGCTGATCGACGAATTCGGTCGTACCAAAGAGAGCTATAAAGTGCCTTACGGTGCGGTTATGGCGAAAGGTGATGGCGAGCAGGTTGCCGGCGGTGAAACCGTTGCAAACTGGGATCCACACACCATGCCGGTTATCACCGAAGTAAGTGGTTTCATCCGCTTCACTGACATGATCGACGGCCAGACCATTACTCGTCAGACCGACGAGCTGACCGGTCTGTCTTCTCTGGTGGTTCTGGATTCTGCTGAACGTACTACCGGTGGTAAAGATCTGCGTCCTGCACTGAAAATCGTTGATGCTCAGGGTAACGACGTTCTGATCCCTGGTACCGACATGCCTGCGCAGTACTTCCTGCCAGGTAAAGCGATCGTTCAGCTGGAAGATGGCATTCAGATCGGTGCGGGTGATGCTCTGGCGCGTATTCCACAGGAATCCAGCGGTACCAAGGACATCACCGGTGGTCTGCCACGCGTTGCGGACCTGTTCGAAGCACGTCGTCCGAAAGAGCCTGCAATCCTGGCTGAAATCAGCGGTATCATCTCCTTCGGTAAAGAGACCAAAGGGAAACGCCGTCTGGTTATCACTCCAGTAGATGGCAGCGAACCGTACGAAGAGATGATTCCTAAGTGGCGTCAGCTCAACGTGTTCGAAGGTGAACGTGTAGAACGTGGTGACGTGGTTTCCGATGGTCCAGAAGCTCCGCACGACATTCTGCGTCTTCGTGGCGTCCACGCGGTAACGCGTTACATCACCAACGAAGTACAGGACGTTTACCGTCTGCAGGGCGTTAAGATTAACGATAAGCACATCGAAGTTATCGTTCGTCAGATGCTGCGTAAAGCAACCATCGAAAACGCAGGCAGCTCCGAGTTCCTGGAAGGCGAGCAGGTTGAATACTCACGCGTCAAGATCGCTAACCGCGAACTGGAAGCGAACGGCAAAATCGGTGCGACCTTCTCGCGCGATCTGCTGGGTATCACCAAAGCGTCTCTGGCAACCGAGTCCTTCATCTCTGCAGCATCGTTCCAGGAAACGACTCGTGTCCTGACCGAAGCCGCTGTTGCTGGTAAACGTGATGAACTGCGCGGTCTGAAAGAGAACGTCATCGTGGGTCGTCTGATCCCGGCGGGTACCGGTTATGCGTACCACCAGGATCGTATGCGTCGTCGTGCTGCGGGCGAACTGCCAGCTGCACCGCAGGTGACTGCTGAAGATGCATCCGCGAGCCTGGCAGAACTGCTGAACGCAGGTCTGGGCGGTTCCGACAACGAGTAATCGTTGATGCCCGGTGATGAACATTACCGGGCATGTGCCTCGTAGGTCGGGTAAGCTCAGTGCCACCCGACAATAAAAAACCCGCCTCGGCGGGTTTTTTTACATCTGTAGGTAATCAGTTTACCAACGGGATCCGTCGATAAAGCTCAATCATATCGCCCGCCAGATCCTGAATGACCATCGCGTTCATCAGGTGATCCTGAGAGTGGACGGTGATCAGGTTAACCGGAAGCTTCCCGGTCCCTTCGTCAAAACCGATAAGCTGCGTCTGGATCGTGTGCGCATGCTTCACATATTCGCGCGACTCTTCCATCGCTTTTTCTGCTTCGTCAAACTCACCTTTACGCGCCATCTGTAGCGCCGTCAGGGCCGCACTGCGCGCCGCGCCTGCGTTGACCAGCAGTTCCATAATCGTGGTTTCTAAGTCTTCCATTATGACTCCAGAAGTTTGAGCGCTTTTTCCAGGACGGCATCGCCTTTCATCATGCCGTAATCCATCATGTCGATCACCGCGACCTTTTTACCCAGCGGCTCGGCCTGCGCCTGTAGCTTGGCCTGCTCGTATTTAACCTGTGGCCCCAGCAATACGATGTCGGCCGTCGCGATGTTGTCTTTAAACTCCGCAACCGGAACGGCTTTAATGGTGACTTCAACCCCTTTTTTCTGCGCGGCGTCTTTCATACGTTGAACCAGCATGCTGGTTGACATTCCCGCTGCACAGCATAAAACGATGTTCTTCATAATCAGCCTCGATCTACATGTGTTTATTGATAATTATCCCGTGCAGAGCGCTTCAACAACCGGTTTACCGCGATTGTGTGTCAGGCATCACAAAGAAACCGGCGATTTTCTGAAACCGGTTACAATTTTACATTGTCGGGTACCCGGCCCGTGGAAACGGGCAGGGTGAAAGTGGGAGGATTAGCTGATGGACGTTCGATTGATGCGGTTTTTGCCCTGCTGTTTGGCGCTGTAGAGGGCGCTATCAACGCTTCCGACAAATTGCTCCAGCGGTTCAAAATGCCACTCCCCAAGACCGCCGCTGAATGTAACCCGCAGGTTTTCTTCTCGCCAGACGCGTTTTTCAACTGCGGTACGCCAGGCTTCCAGCAATGAGAGCGCAGACGTCATCTGCTCAGCTTGGAAGATTACCGCGAACTCTTCTCCACCGTACCGGTAAATCGAGACGTGATGTGGCTGCATAATCTGGATCCCTTCGCGGGCCACGTTGCGCAGAACGATATCACCGGTCAGGTGGCCCAGCGTGTCGTTAATCGACTTGAAGTTATCGATGTCCACCAGCGCCAGCGCGAAAGGCTGCTGGGCATTCAGCAGCTCCGCGATATCGCTATCGAACGCGCGGCGGTTTTTACAGCCCGTCAGCGCATCGTGAGTGGCCTGGCGCACATAGGCCATCTCACGCTCTTTATTGGACTGGATAGTGTGGCTCAGCATCGCTTCCAGGCGCGGCGCCTCGCTGACGTCGCCGGTTTTAATGGCATTGATAATGTGCATCAGCACGGTACGCGAGGCGTGACGGAGGTATAAGCCGAAGAGGATGATGATGATTGCGGCCAGCGCAAACCCCCAGCCAACAATCGTCGTTTCGTGGCGGGTGATATCGGTGAGCGTCTCGCCAGAGACCCGGTAGATGACAAACCAGTCCGGATTGGTAAACGAGTAGTAGTAGTACCAGGCGTTGCTTTTCTTATCGTAAAGGTGGCCTTCGCCGCTGGTCATTTTGTCCATCAGCGCTTCGCTCACGTATTGTTTGAAGAGCGCGCCTGTATCCGGGTGAAGCACAACGGCGCCGTCGCGTTCAACGACGAAGAATTCTCCCTGGACGGGCGCCACCATCTGACGCAGGGTGAAGCCCATTGACGTCAAATCGAGATGAAACGCGATCGTTCCCTTCAGTCTGCCTTCGGGTGAAATCAAGGGCTTATAAAGTGTGACCGTCGGATGGCCGGTGAAGTAGTCCATGTACGGGCGAGTATAGTGGCTGAAGATACTGGCTTCGGCCTGAGCGATAAACCACGGCCGCGTCCGGGGATCGAAGGTTTTACTCTTCTGCGTGGGGAGCACTTCCGGCGCGCGGAGATAATGCCCCTGCGTGTCCGCCAGCGAGATGGAGGACACGGTCGGCATCAGGTTTTGCAAATGCATCATCATCTGCAGCCCCTGCGTCGGGTTGACGTTGAGCGTCTCGTTTAGCCTGTCGTCGCGGGCAAAGTACATCGCGGAACGGCCCAGGATATAGTCGTTTTCACGCAGGATAGATTCGGTGTAGTTCACCGCCAGGTTGTGCGTGAAATTGCTGTTTATCTTATGATAATCCTCAAGAAAATCCTTTCGTTGCGAAAGCGTCACCGCGATCGCGATCACCGCAAAACTGCATAGGATCCCCGCGAAGCTGAGCATGATTGGTCGGGTAAAAGAGAGCTTTTTGCTGTGAAGTGCCATGAGCTGTACATCGTTCCTGATGGTGAATACTTTTCGTCTGCCGATATCCTCTCAGCATAGTCGCTGTCCTGCGGTTAGCGGTGAATTATACGACACACGATTTCTGGCGGGATGATTTATCTTAAGAACCATTAAGAAAATACTTATTCAACCTGCTGGCGGCCGTGTGCGCAATGAACCAGAGGCAGGGCGAAACGAGGAAGAAGCTTTTCGCCCTGGTCAGCATCCGTTGCTGACCGTGTGACAATAAAAAACCGGACGATCGCTGACAACCACCCGGTTTTGCCTTTTCGTCGCGCCTCGACAATTTTTTATGGTGTTGCAGCGCGTTTCAGCGTCATTGCGAGGTTCTTCCCAGCCAGCTGTCCCAGTCTTTCCAGACAGGCTGAAGACCCTGAGCCGTCAGGGCTGCGGCGACCGCTTCCGGACGTCGTCCGTCATGCGGCACAAATTGCTCCAGCTCCGGACGATCGTCGGCGTAGCCGCCAGGCTGCGTTTTGGAAAACGCGCTGACGTTGTTAATCGCAAGCGGGATAACGCGATCGCGAAACGCCGGGGATTCACGCGTTGAGAGCGATAATTCCACTTCCGGGGCGAGCAGGCGAAACGCACAGATGGCCTGCACCAGCTGGCGTTCATCCATCAGCGAAGCCGGTTCAATCCCGCCCGCGCAAGGTCTCAGGCGCGGGAAGGAGATGGAATAACGGCTCTGCCAGTAGTGCTGCTGAAGCCACAGCAAATGTTCCGCCACCATGTAACAATCCACCCGCCAGCTGTCAGAGAGCCCGATCAGCGCTCCCAGACCGATTTTGTCGATCCCCGCGCGACCCAGCCTGTCCGGCGTTTCCAGCCGGAAAAAGAAATCCTGTTTCTTGCCCTTCAGGTGATGCCGGGCGTACGTCGCCTCGTGATAGGTTTCCTGGTAGACCATGACCCCGTCCAGTCCAAGGGTTTTGAGCTCCGCGTACTCCTCCTGCGCCAGGGGCTGTACTTCCATCTGCAGCGACGCAAACTGACGACGAATGGCGGGAAGGTGCTGACGGAAATAGTCCATTCCCACTTTTCCCTGATGTTCGCCCGTGACCAGCAGAAGATGTTCAAAGCCCATTTCACGAATGGCCGCGCACTCGCGGGCGATCTCACCTTCATCGAGCGTTTTACGCTTGATGCGGTTGCTCATGGAAAAACCGCAGTAGGTGCAGTCATTGGCGCACAGGTTTGAGAGATAGAGCGGCACGTAGAAGCTCACCGTGTTGCCAAAACGCTGGCGGGTGAGCCGCTGCGCTCGCTGGGCCATCGGCTCGAGGTACGCGCTGGCCGCCGGGGAGAGCAGGGCCATCAGATCCTCGCGGGTCAGATGGCGGGCATGCAGCGCGCGCTCCACGTCAGCCGCCGTTTTGCTGTTAATGCGCAGGGCAATGTCGTCCCAGCTAAGCTGCCGCCAGCGCTCGGTAAACGTGCTCATGAGATCGCCTCCAGAAAACCGGTCAGCGGGCTGGTGGCCTGTGCCTGGAAACTGCGCGAGCCGGGGCCGGACTCCCTTGCCAGCAGGCCAGCCTCTACGGCCATGCGGAACGCACGCGCCATCATGACCGGATCGTCGGCAACCGCGATGGCCGTGTTGACCAGCACCGCGTCGGCGCCCATCTCCAGCGCCTGCGCGGCATGGCTGGGCACGCCAATGCCCGCATCAACCACCACCGGCACGGTAGCCTGCTCAATAATGATTTCCAGCATCGCACGGGTTTCAAGCCCCTGGTTGGAGCCAATGGGGGCGCCCAGCGGCATGACGGCGGCGCAGCCGACCTCTTCCAGCCGTTTGCACAGAACAGGATCGGCGCCGCAGTAAGGCAGGACGGTAAACCCTTGCTGCACCAGCTTTTCAGCCGCTTTCAGCGTTTCGATGGGGTCGGGGAGCAGCCAGCGGGCGTCAGGATGAATTTCCAGCTTCAGCCAGCGGGTGCCGAGCGCCTCGCGGGCCAGCTGCGCGGCGAAAATCGCCTCTTCGGCCGTTTTGGCACCGGAGGTGTTGGGCAGCAGCGTGACGCCAGCCTCCAGTAAAGGCGCCAGAATAGCATCGCTGTGATGACGCAGATCCACGCGCTTGAGCGCCAGCGTCACCAGCTGGCTGCCGCTTTCGCGAATGGCATCCACCATCAGCTGCGGTGAGGCGAATTTTCCGGTTCCGGTAAACAGATGTGAATCAAAGACTTTATCGGCAATACGTAACATCTCAGCCCCCTGCGATAACCTGAAACAGCAGGATCTGGTCGCCGTCATTGACCTGCTGGTGTTCCCACTGCTCGCGCGGCAGGATCTGTTGATTGAGCGCCAGCGCCGTTCCCGGCTTGAGCTGGCGCAGCTTGTCGAGCAGTGCCGCAACGGTGAGCCCGTCGTCGCATTTCATCGGCTCATCGTTAAACAGAATGCGCATCGCGGCCTCCGCATACCGGGCAGCGGCTGGCGCGGTGTAACGCCAGATGGCGCCAGCCGCTGGAGCGGGCATCAAACAGCCGCAGCGTATTGCGTTCCGTCTCCATGCCGCTGAGCAGCTTGATGGCCTCCAGCGCCTGCATTGTGCCCATTACGCCGACCACCGGACCCAGAATGCCCGCCGTACGGCAGTTGCGCGCCGGCTCTGCATCATCCGGCCACAGACAGCGATAGCAGCCCTGCGACCACGGCGGGGTCAGGACCATCATCTGCCCGCCGAACCCCACCGCGCTGGCGGTGATAAGCGGCGTATTATTTGCCACGCAGGCGGCGTTAATCGCCTGGCGCGTCGCCATGTTGTCGGTACAGTCCAGCACCACGTCGGCAAGGGCGACCTCACGGCGCAGGTTTTCACCGCTGAGCCGTTCCTGCAGGGCAATCAGCGCGATATCCGGGTTGAGCTGGTTCAGGCGCTGCCGGGTAATTTGCGCTTTTGGCTGGTTGATATCCTCGGTGGTAAAGAGGATTTGTCGCTGCAGGTTGCTGAGGTGAACCTCGTCGTCGTCAGCCAGCACCAGCGTACCGATACCTGCACCAGCCAGATAAAGCGCGGCGGGCGCGCCTAGCCCGCCCAGACCGACAATCAGCACCCGGCTGGCGAGCAGCTTTTGCTGTCCGTCGATGGCGATATCTTCCAGCAGGATCTGACGGCTATAGCGCATAAAATCACGATCGTTCATCACCCGCTCCTGCCAGCTGTAACAGCTGTTCGGTGGCGAGACGCCAGTCTGCGGCCTGGGTGATGGCGCTGACGACGGCGATACTGCCGACGCCGGTCTCCAGCACCGCCGGGGCGCGTTCGAGGCTGATTCCGCCGATGGCGACGGTGGGGTAATCGGCAAGGCGTTTAACGTGACTCGCCAGCTGCGTCAGCCCCTGCGGTGCGGAGGGCATCTGCTTGGTTTGCGTCGGGAAGACGTGACCCAGCGCGATGTAAGAGGGACGGGCAGCCAGGGCCACGTCGATCTCCATGTCATCGTGCGTTGAAACGCCAAGACGCAACCCGGCTTCGCGGATAGCGCTCAGATCCGTTGTTTCCAGGTCCTCCTGACCCAGGTGCACGCCGTACGCCTGGTGCTTAACGGCCAGCCGCCAGTAATCGTTGATAAACAGACGGGCGTTATGCCGACGGCCAAGCGCGATGGCGGCAACCACATCGGCTTCCACCTCGTCATCGCGCTTATCCTTGATGCGCAGCTGGAGGGTGCGAACGCCTGTCTTGAGCAGGCGCTCTATCCACTCCACGCTGTCCACCACCGGATAGAGCCCTAAACGGTAGGGGACAGGCGGGAAATCGGGCTTATACATTACGCCTCCTCTTTTTTGAGGTAGATTTCGCCGCCTCTGGCGCGGAAGGTTTCAGACATGTCCGCCATACCCACTTCAATAGTTTGCGCGGCGGCGTAGTCGCGCACCTCCTGGCTGATTTTCATCGAGCAGAATTTTGGCCCGCACATAGAGCAGAAGTGCGCGACTTTGCCTGACTCCTGCGGCAGGGTCTCGTCGTGATAGGCGCGGGCGGTGAACGGGTCCAGCGCCAGGTTGAACTGGTCTTCCCAGCGGAATTCAAAGCGTGCCTTCGACATGGCGTTATCGCGGATTTGCGCGCCCGGATGGCCTTTGGCCAGATCCGCGGCGTGGGCGGCAATTTTGTAGGTAATCAGCCCCTGCTTCACGTCCTCTTTGTTTGGCAGGCCGAGGTGCTCTTTTGGCGTCACGTAGCAGAGCATCGCGCAGCCGAACCAGCCGATCATCGCCGCGCCAATGCCCGACGTGAAGTGGTCATAGCCCGGCGCAATATCGGTGGTCAACGGCCCCAGGGTGTAGAACGGCGCTTCGTGGCAGTGCTCCAGCTCCTCGGTCATGTTGCGGCGGATCATCTGCATCGGCACGTGGCCCGGGCCTTCAATCATCACCTGCACGTCATACTCCCAGGCGATTTTGGTCAGTTCGCCCAGCGTGTGCAGCTCGGCAAACTGCGCTTCGTCGTTCGCGTCGCGAATAGAGCCCGGACGCAGGCCGTCGCCCAGCGACAGAGAGACATCGTACGCGGCGCAGATTTCGCAGATCTCGCGGAAGTGTTCGTAGAGGAAGTTTTCCTGATGATGTGACAGGCACCACTTCGCCATGATGGAACCGCCGCGCGAGACGATGCCGGTCAGACGCTTTGCCGTCATCGGCACGTAGCGCAGCAGCACGCCCGCGTGAATGGTGAAGTAGTCCACGCCCTGTTCGGCCTGCTCCAGCAGCGTGTCGCGGAACGCTTCCCAGGTGAGGTCTTCGGCGATGCCGTTGACCTTCTCCAGCGCCTGATAAATCGGGACGGTGCCAATCGGTACCGGGCTGTTACGCAGGATCCATTCGCGGGTTTCGTGAATATAGCGGCCAGTGGAGAGATCCATTACCGTGTCCGCGCCCCAGCGCGTGGACCAGACCAGCTTCTCCACCTCTTCTTCGATGGAGGAGGTGACGGCCGAGTTACCGATGTTAGCGTTGACCTTCACCAGGAAGTTGCGGCCGATAATCATCGGCTCGGATTCCGGGTGGTTGATATTAGCAGGGATAATCGCGCGGCCTGCGGCCACTTCGTCACGCACAAATTCCGGCGTGATGTTCTCCGGCAGGCGAGCGCCAAAGCCTTCACCCGGATGCTGATAGCGCAGCACTTCGCTACGGATGCGCTCGCGACCCATGTTTTCGCGAATGGCGATGAACTCCATCTCCGGCGTGACGATGCCCCGGCGCGCGTAGTGCAGCTGGGTCACGCATTTGCCCGCTTTAGCGCGTTTTGGCGTCAGCAGGCCGGTAAAGCGCAGCTCGTCCAGACCGTCGTCGGCCAGGCGCTCTTTGGTATACGCAGAACTCAGGACGCTCAGCTCTTCGCAGTCGTTACGCGCGTCAATCCACGGCTGGCGCAGCTTAGCCAGACCCTGCTGGACGTTGATGGCAACATCAGGATCGCCGTACGGACCGGAGGTGTCATATACCGGCACGGCTTCGTTGTCTTCATACTGCGGGTTATCTTTGCTGCCGCCGATAAGCGTCGGGCTAAGCTGGATTTCACGCATTGGGACGCGGATATCGGCCTGCGAGCCGGAAATGTAGATGCGCTTCGAGTTCGGGAAAGCGGTGCCTTCCAGCGTGTCGATGAAGTGTTGGGCCTGTGCGCGCTGTTCGCGGCGGGTCAGTTTTGCAGTAGACATAGCTCATTCCAAAAGTGAAGGACATGGCTTGTCAGACGACGGATGAAGCAAGAGAGGATCGCCCTCAGGCGATACAACAGCAGTGTGACTCTTGTTCCCTTCGCAGGTATTAGCCTGATCAGGTTCCGCGGATCCCGAATTAACGGTCTCAGCCCGCGCTTTCAGGCGCTGGGCACTCCGACAAGAAAAATCCCCCTCGTGAGAGGGGCGAATGGTTGTAAATTACTCGTTAACGATGAAGAACTCAAGCAGGGCGCGCGACGTTCTCTTCGTTACTGATGTTCAAATCATTGTCCAGCACGAGGGCGATCAGCTTATCTTCCAGCGTGAATCGCTCTTCCAGCGCTTCGCCGAGGTCGGATAGCGCCTGCTGAAACTCAAGATAGTTATCGTGGTCGATAGCGTTCTCGAGCGCGGAATCATAGTAATCCATGATCTGCTGGGTGTTGGCTTCCAGAAGGGGATAGAGCTTGCTGGCCGCTAAATAGGGTGTTGTCCCTTCCATTTCGCGGATAATGCGTTCATAAATATTGAAATGGCCGTCGGACAGATAGTCGACCAGGCCCTGACAAAAATCATCCAGCGCTTTTTCATTCAGTCGCATAAACGATTCTTTGCCAGGCTTAATACCGACCAGATTGTAATAAGCCACGAGTAGATGCTTGCGTACATGTAGCCAGCGATCCACCAGTTTGTTATTTCCTCTAACGCGCTCAGTCAGGCTTTGCAGCTGGTTTAACATGGTCGACTCCGCAAAATGTAGGATTGAATCTGCTTATCCAGAATGTAACCACAATGCTAACAACATGTCAGTGAAGCGAAGGTAGTGCAATAGATATGGATCGTATTATTGAAAAATCAGATCTTGGTTGGTGGATCGTCAGTCACGAACAAAAATTATGGCTTCCTGCCGGGGAAATCCCCTACGGTGCAGCTGAGGCGTTCGATCTCGTCGGCCAGCCTGCGCTGAAGATCGGCGAGTGGCAGGGTGAGCCGGTGTGGTTGATCCAACAGTCCCGCCGCCAGGATATGGGATCGGTGCGCCAGGTGCTGGATCTGGACGTGGGGCTGTTCCAGCTGGCGGGGCGCGGCGTGCAGCTTTCTGAATTTTACCGCTCGCATAAATACTGCGGCTATTGCGGTCATACCATGCGCCCGAGCAAAACCGAGTGGGCGATGCTCTGCAGCCACTGCCGCGAACGCTACTATCCGCAGATAGCGCCGTGCATTATCGTCGCTATCCGCCGGGAGGATTCCATCCTGCTGGCGCAGCATACCCGCCATCGCAACGGCATTCACACCGTGCTGGCCGGCTTCGTCGAGGTGGGCGAAACGCTGGAGCAGGCGGTAGCGCGCGAGGTGATGGAGGAGAGCGGGATCAAAGTGAAGAACCTGCGCTACGTTACCTCCCAGCCGTGGCCGTTCCCGCAGTCTCTGATGACGGCATTTATGGCCGAATACGACAGCGGCGAGATCGTTATCGACCAGAAAGAGCTGCTGGAAGCAAACTGGTATCGCTACGACGATCTACCGCTGTTGCCTCCGCCGGGCACCGTGGCACGTCGGCTGATAGAAGATACCGTGGCGATGTGTCGGGCCGAGTATGAGTAGTGTTACACTGAGGCCATGACGCTTAAGGAACTGCAAAAATGACCGAACTGAAGAACGATCGTTATCTGCGTGCGCTGCTGCGCCAGCCCGTTGATGTCACCCCGGTGTGGATGATGCGCCAGGCGGGACGCTATCTCCCGGAGTACAAAGCCACGCGCGCGCAGGCGGGCGATTTTATGTCGCTGTGTAAAAACGCCGAGCTGGCCTGCGAAGTGACGCTCCAGCCGCTGCGCCGCTTCCCGCTGGATGCTGCGATCCTCTTCTCGGATATTCTGACCATTCCGGATGCAATGGGCCTTGGCCTGTACTTCGAAACCGGTGAAGGTCCGCGTTTCACCTCCCCAATCAAAAGCAAAGCCGACGTGGATAAGCTGCCGATCCCCGATCCGGAAGGCGAGCTGGGCTACGTGATGAACGCCGTGCGCACCATTCGCCGCGAGCTGAAAGGTGAAGTGCCGCTGATTGGCTTCTCCGGCAGCCCGTGGACGCTGGCGACCTATATGGTTGAAGGAGGCAGCAGCAAAGCCTTCACCATGATTAAAAAGATGATGTACGCCGAGCCGCTGGCCCTGCACGCGCTGCTCGACAAGCTGGCGAAGAGCGTCACCCTCTACCTGAACGCGCAGATTAAGGCGGGTGCGCAGTCGGTGATGATTTTCGATACCTGGGGCGGCGTGCTGACAGGGCGCGATTATCAGCAGTTCTCCCTGTACTACATGCACAAAATCGTCGACGGCCTGCTGCGTGAAAACGAAGGCCGCCGCGTGCCGGTGACGCTGTTCACCAAAGGTGGCGGCCAGTGGCTGGAAGCGATGGCGGCAACCGGCTGCGACGCGCTGGGCCTCGACTGGACCACCGATATCGCCGATGCGCGTCGTCGCGTGGGCGACAAAGTGGCGCTGCAGGGCAATATGGACCCGTCCATGCTCTATGCGCCGCCAGCGCGCATTGAAGAAGAAGTGTCGACTATACTGTCTGGTTTCGGCCAGGGTGAAGGCCACGTCTTTAACCTCGGCCACGGCATTCATCAGGATGTGCCGCCAGAACACGCAGGCGTATTTGTGGAGGCGGTGCATCGGCTTTCTGCCCAGTATCACAAGTAAGGAGTGGTTATGGATCTCGCGTCGCTACGCGCTCAACAAATCGAACTGGCCTCATCGGTGATCCGCGAGGATCGTCTGGATAAGGATCCTCCGCAGTACATTGGCGGAGCAGACGTCGGATTCGAGCAGGGTGGGGAAGTGACGCGAGCGGCGATGGTGGTACTGAAATATCCTTCGCTTGAGCTGGTGGAGTTCAAGGTTGCGCGTATCGCGACCACCATGCCGTACATTCCGGGCTTTCTCTCCTTCCGCGAATATCCCGCGCTGCTGGCAGCGTGGGAGCAACTCTCGCAAAAACCTGACCTGCTGTTTGTCGACGGACACGGTATTTCACACCCGCGCCGTTTAGGCGTTGCCAGCCACTTTGGGCTGCTGGTGGATGTGCCGACCATTGGCGTTGCCAAGAAACGCCTGTGTGGCGCGTTTGAACCTCTTTCAGCCGAGCCGGGCGCGCTGGCGCCGCTTATCCATAAAGGTGAACAGCTGGCGTGGGTCTGGCGCAGCAAGGCACGCTGTAATCCGCTCTTTATCGCCACGGGGCACCGGGTTAGCATGGACAGCGCCCTGGCGTGGGTGCAGCGCTGCATGAAGGGCTACCGCTTGCCGGAGCCGACGCGCTGGGCAGACGCCGTGGCATCTTCGCGTCCGGCTTTTGTTCGTTGGCAGGAAATTCAGCGATGATTCAGGTAAACTGCGCCTAATTTTCGATTCGAGAGATCATCATGCTACAAAACCCGATTCACCTGCGCCTTGAGAAACTTGAAAGCTGGCAGCACGTGACGTTTATGGCTTGCCTATGCGAGCGCATGTATCCCAACTATGCCGCGTTCTGTAAGGAGACGGGCTTTGGTGATGGCCATATCTACCGCCGCATTCTGGATCTGATCTGGGAAACGCTGACGGTGAAAGACGCGAAGGTGAACTTCGACTCCCAGCTGGAAAAGCTGGAAGAGGCGATTCCGGCTGCGGATGATTTTGACCTGTACGGTGTCTATCCGGCGATTGATGCCTGCGTGGCGTTAAGCGAACTGCTCCACTCCCGTCTGAGCGGTGAAACGCTGGAGCACGCAATTGAAGTCAGTAAGGCGTCTATTACGACCGTCGCGATGCTGGAAATGACCCAGGAAGGTCGCGAGATGACCGACGAAGAGCTGCGTGCGAACCCGGCGGTTGAGCAAGAATGGGACATTCAGTGGGAAATTTTCCGCCTGCTGGCAGAGTGTGAAGAACGCGATATTGAGCTGATAAAAGGGCTGCGCGCGGACTTACGAGAGGCTGCGGAGAGCAATATTGGTATAATTTTTAACCAATGAGACAATAAATCTTGAGATAACGCCCGTTTTGTCGCTCCTCGACTCTTCCCTTTCGCCCCTTGTCTGGTCTACATTTGGGGGGCGAAAAAAAGTGGCTATCGGTGCGTGTATGCAGGAGAGTGCTTTTTTGGCATTTTCGTCGCACTCGATGCTTAGCAAGCGATAAACACATTGAAAGGATAACTTATGAACAAGACTCAACTGATTGATGTAATTGCGGACAAGGCTGATCTGTCTAAAGTGCAGGCTAAAGCTGCTCTGGAATCTACCCTGGCTGCTATTACTGAGTCTCTGAAAGAAGGCGTTGCTGTGCAACTGGTTGGTTTCGGTACCTTCAAAGTGAACCACCGCGCTGAGCGTACTGGCCGCAACCCGCAGACCGGTAAAGAAATCAAAATCGCCGCAGCTAACGTGCCGGCATTTGTTTCTGGTAAAGCACTGAAAGACGCTGTTAAGTAAGACGCGTGGCAGTGAACAGTTTTAGCGAAGGGGCGGCAACGCCCCTTTTGTCTTTCTGGCGTGGAACGCTCGCGCTGGCAGGCATGCTGCTGCTGTCAGCCTGCAGCCACGACACCTCCCTGCCGCCGTTTACCGCCAGCGGCTACGCGGACAACCAGGGCGCGGTCAGGATCTGGCGCAAAGATTCCGGCGGCGAAGTGCATCTGCTTTCTGCCTTCAGCCCGTGGCATAACGGCAATACGTCAACTGCGGAATATCGCTGGCAGGGAGATGACCTGTCGCTGATTGAACTGAACGTCTACAGCAAGACCCCCGAACACGTGAAAGTGCGTTTTGACGACCATGGTGAGCTGAGCTTTATGCAGCGCGAAGTCAGCGGCCAAAAACAGCAGCTTTCCAGCGATCAAATCGCCCTCTACCGTTATCGTGCCGAACAAATCCGCCAGACCAGCGATGCGCTTCGTCTGGGACGCGTTGTGCTGCGCCAGGGGCGCTGGCATGCCGATGGGACGGTGACAACCTGCGAAGGACAGACGGTCAAGCCTGAGCTCGAATCCTGGGCAACAGAACACATTCAGCGCCGTCAGCGTCATTCATCAATGGAGGTGAGTGTGGCGTGGCTGGAAGCGCCGGAAGGCTCTCAGCTGTTGCTGGTGGCGAACGAAGACTTCTGCACCTGGCAGCCGACGGAAAAAAGTTTTTGATTTAAATCCCCTCTCCCTTGAGGGAGAGGGTTAGGGTGAGGGTGAGGGTGTGAAATTACTCGCCCTGCTCGCGCGCAATTGCACGATAACCGATATCCTGACGGCTAAAGCTGCCGTTCCAGTGAATATCCGCCATCAGCGCATAGGCGCGTTTCTGCGCTTCTGCCACGGTATGGCCCAGCGCGGTTGCACACAGCACGCGTCCGCCGTTGGTGAGGACGCGATCGTCGTCAGCCAGCTTCGTACCCGCATGGAACACCTTCGCACCGTCAATCTCTTCCAGCGGCAGGCCGTGGATTTCATCCCCGGTGTTGTAGTTGCCCGGATAACCGCCTGCAGCAATCACCACGCCCAGAGACGCACGCTCGTCCCACTCTGAGGTTTTCTCGTCGAGCTTGCCTTCGCAGGCTGCCAGACACAGTTCCACCAGATCGGATTTCATGCGCAGCATGATGGGCTGCGTTTCCGGATCGCCAAAGCGGCAGTTGAATTCGATGACCTTAGGGTTACCCTGTTTGTCGATCATCAGACCTGCATAGAGGAAACCGGTGTAGGTGTTGCCTTCCGCCGCCATCCCTTTCACCGTTGGCCAGATGACGCGATCCATGGTGCGCTGGTGGACTTCGTCAGTCACTACCGGAGCGGGGGAGTAAGCGCCCATTCCGCCAGTATTCGGGCCGGTATCGCCATTGCCCACGCGCTTGTGATCCTGGCTGGTGGCCATCGGCAGAACGTGCTCGCCGTCGACCATCACGATAAAGCTGGCCTCTTCACCGTCGAGGAACTCTTCGATCACGATGCGGTGGCCCGCGTCGCCAAAGGCGTTACCCGCCAGCATATCCTGAACCGCGGCTTCCGCTTCTTCGAGCGTCATCGCCACGATCACGCCTTTACCGGCGGCCAGGCCGTCGGCCTTGATCACAATCGGCGCGCCTTTTTCACGCAGGTAGGCTAGGGCTGGCTCCACTTCGGTGAAGTTCTGATATTCCGCCGTCGGGATGTTATGACGCGCGAGGAAATCTTTGGTGAAGGCTTTGGAGCCTTCCAGCTGCGCGGCGCCTTCCGTAGGCCCGAAGATTGTCAGACCCGCCGCGCGGAACGCATCGACGACGCCAATCACCAGCGGCGCTTCCGGGCCCACAATCGTCAGATCGATTTTCTCGCTCTGGGCAAAGCTCAGCAGCGCCGGGATATCGGTCACGCCAATAGCCACGTTCTGCAGCGCGGGTTCCAGCGCGGTACCGGCGTTGCCCGGTGCCACGAAGACTGTTTTCACCCGCGGAGACTGCGCCGCTTTCCACGCCAGAGCGTGCTCGCGTCCGCCGTTACCAATCACTAATACTTTCATTTTCTGCTCCGGGAATTAATGGCGGAAGTGGCGCATGTCGGTGAAGATCATTGCAATGCCATGTTCGTCGGCAGCGGCAATCACTTCGTCGTCGCGAATTGAGCCGCCAGGCTGGATCACACAGGTGATGCCCACTGCAGCCGCCGCGTCGATACCGTCACGGAACGGGAAGAAGGCGTCAGAAGCCATGGCGGAGCCTTTTACTTCCAGACCTTCATCGCCTGCTTTAATGCCCGCGATTTTCGCGGAGTAAACGCGGCTCATCTGGCCTGCGCCTATCCCGATAGTCATGTTTTCTTTGGCGTAGACGATGGCGTTGGATTTGACGAACTTCGCGACCTTCCAGCAGAACAGCGCGTCACGCAGTTCCTGTTCGGTAGGCTGGCGTTTCGTTACCACGCGCAGGTCGGCTTCTGTCACCATACCCAGATCGCGGTCCTGAACCAGCAGGCCGCCGTTCACGCGCTTGAAGTCCAGGCCCGGCACGCGTTCTGCCCACTGGCCGCAAACCAGCACGCGCACGTTCTGTTTTGCCGCGGTGATTTTCAGCGCTTCTTCGGAGGCCGATGGCGCGATGATCACTTCAACAAACTGGCGGGAGATGATGGCCTGCGCGGTTTCAGCATCCAGCTCGCGGTTGAAGGCGATAATGCCGCCGAACGCGGAGGTCGGGTCGGTTTTGTACGCGCGGTCGTAGGCATCCAGAATAGAGGTGCTCACGGCAACGCCGCATGGGTTCGCATGCTTGACGATAACGCAGGCCGGCTCGCTGAACTCTTTCACGCATTCCAGCGCGGCGTCGGTGTCAGCAATGTTGTTATAGGAGAGCGCTTTGCCCTGAACCTGCTGAGCGGTCGCAACAGAGGCTTCTTTTACCTCTTCTTCTATATAGAAGGCAGCCTGCTGGTGGCTGTTCTCACCGTAACGCATATCCTGCTTCTTAATGAAGTTCAGATTCAGGGTGCGCGGGAAGCGGCCAGAAGGATCTTTGCTTTCACCGTGGTAAGCAGGCACCAGGCTACCGAAGTAGTTGGCGATCATGCTGTCGTACGCCGCGGTGTGCTCGAAGGCTTTGATGGCGAGGTCGAAACGCGTTTCCAGAGTCAGTGACCCTTCGTTGGCGTCCATCTCGTTAATAATGGTGTTGTAATCGCTGCTCTTTACGACGATGGCCACATCTTTATGGTTCTTGGCCGCGGAGCGCACCATGGTTGGGCCGCCGATATCAATATTCTCTACGGCATCTTCCAGAGAACAGCCTTCGCGAGCAACGGTCTGGGCAAAAGGGTAGAGGTTAACGACAACCATGTCGATTGGGGCGATGTCATGCTGTTCCATAATGGCGTCGTCCTGACCGCGACGGCCAAGAATACCGCCGTGCACTTTCGGGTGCAGAGTTTTGACGCGTCCATCCATCATTTCCGGGAAACCGGTGTAATCGGACACTTCGGTTACCGGCAGACCTTTATCTGCTAACAGGCGAGCGGTACCGCCTGTAGAAAGCAGCTCCACACCGCGTGCGGAAAGTGCCTGAGCGAATTCGACGATACCGGCTTTATCAGAAACACTGAGCAGAGCGCGGCGGACTGGACGACGTTGTTGCATGGTAAATCCCCTGGATTTCACGATTACAGAGAGCGTTAGATGAATTTTCCTGCGAAAAACTCATCTAACACACCTGACGGGGCATCCTTATTAAGCGCGAGCATTTTAACGAAAACGTTTGCGCAACGCTCGCACATTTTCACTTTTTCGTATCACTGTGGATAAGTCTGTGTGTAAAAAGGTATAAGGCGGGGTTTTGCTGTGGAATGCAGCAGTCAGTCATTTTTCTGTCATTTAGCGGTTGCGGCCAGCCGAGAACTCCCTATAATGCGCCTCCATCGACACGGCGGATGTGAATCACTTCACACAACAAGCGGTTCGGTTGAAGAGAAAAA
>NZ_JADBRD010000049.1:0-23072 GCF_014930495.1 Enterobacter cloacae complex sp. S3
CCCTTTTCCAAGCGGACCCCTCCCTGAGCATGGTTTCCGCGGGCGGCGGGTTCGCGCTGGTGCCGAAATCCATGGCGGCCATTTCACCGCCGAATGTCACCTATCACGCGCTGAGCTCGCCGGAGCTTTATACCGATATCGCGCTCTGCTGGCGGCGCTTTGAACGCTCGCGGACGGTGAAGCGGTTTTTGATGATGATGAGCGAGGGGTGACGGCAATAGAGGGGTTTTGGTTTTTTGTAGGCCGGGTAAAGCGCAGCCGCCCCCCGGCAATGTCAGCCTCTGTCGGTTCTTAGAACGGTAACGGTCATGTTGATGCACGCTTCGGTACTACGTTTTCCTGGTAATTGTCTGCCGCAAACCATCTGTTACTCTGGCTGCACTCAAGGGATGACAAGGAAGAGAGATGCTGAATCCAGGCTGGCAAGATGCCTTGAAATACCCTGAACAATGGAGGTTTTGATGACTACACGAGTTATTGCATTTTTGCTCCTACTGGGCGCATTTGCTGTAAATGCTGCCGATGGCGGTAATGGTGGGGATGGCGGAAACGGTTCTGATGGAGGAAACGGTTCGGATGGCACCGTCTCAGCTCCGGGCCGTGCGGGTTGTCCGGGCGGAACAGAGCCGGACGCGTCGGGAAAATTTTATCTTCCAGGAACAAAACAGCAGTGCAATCCGGGGAAGCAGGATGCCGTGAAAAGCGCCAGACAATCAGATGCAGAGTGACAGTAAGCTAACGCATCCTGGCTCCACATCCTCACTTGCCTCCTGCTTCAGGCATGAATACCTGCGGTGGAATACGCAGACCTAGACTTTCTCCTCCGCACGTAATGCGGCCTGCACCGCGGGCCGGGCAATGATTTTTTCCCTGTACGCCACTAGCGCGGGCCAGTCGTTGAGTTCAATTGAGAAGAACGTGCACCATCCCAGCACGGTGAAAAGATAGGCGTCTGCTACATTGAAAGACGCTCCCGTCAGATAAACGCTTGTGGAGAGCGTTTCCTGAAGAAAATCGAACCGCCTGAAGAGCTTCTCACGAAAAATCGATTTGGCCTCTTCGGGCAGCGCACGATTAAAAAGAGGTGCCGATCCCGCGTGTATTTCGCTGGTGATAAAGTTTAGCCATTCCTGAAGCCGCACCCGCTCCCAGCCGTCTGCTCGCGGTGCCAGCCCACTTTCTGGCTTGAGGTCTGCCAGGTACTGCAAAATGGCTGGCCCCTCGGTCAGGATTTTCCCGTCATCCAGCTCAAGCGCAGCGACATAACCTTTGGGGTTGATGGTCAGGAAGTCGCGCCCGTCAGCGGTAAGCTTGCTCCTGTTGTCCACTTTAACCAGTTCAAACTCAATCGCCAGTTCGCGAAGCACGATATGGGGTGAGAGTGAACAGGTGTCCGGGGCGTAATAGAGTTTCATAATCTCTCCGTTAAAGCGGTTGTGTGATTTACATACACTGTGCTTAAAGCCATTCTCACTGTAAAATTAATGATTCATAAAATAGCTATTAGCTGAGCTACTGATATCCATGATGAATCTTTTACACTGGCGCTTGCTGGTTGCAGTGGCCGATGCCAGTAATATTTCCCGTGCCGCTGAAGAGGTAGGCATGACGCAGTCGGGCGCCAGCCAGGCGATCGCTCAGTTAGAGGCCTCATTAGGATTTGCGGTATTCACGCGAGAGCGGCGCCACATCGGCGTAACGTCGCTGGGTGAGCGGGTTGTCAAAGAAGCAAGGAGTATGCTGGCGCGGCTGGATGCCATCCGTGCACTGGCGGATGAGAGCCGGGGGCTGAGCGGCGGGCGTATTCGTCTTGCCAGTTTTCCTTCGGTGACATCCACGTTTTTGCCCGGACTGCTGCGGGATTTTAAGCGCCTGCATCCTGAAATCGAGGTGGTCGTACTGGAAGGTACGGACCAGGAGGTCGAAGAGTGGCTGGCGGCAGATACGGTTGATGTGGGCGTGGTCATGAACCCTGTTCCCGGGCGTGCTGAAGCGATCTTAGGGCAGGATGCATGGGTCGCGGTGTTGCCAGCCAGTCACCGTCAGGCTCGTTATGCACGTACGCGCGGCATCACCCTTGAGGAACTGGCAGACCAGCCCTTCGTGCTCGCAACCGGCGCTTGCGCCGTCAATGGAAAAAGCCTGATGGAACAGGCTGGCTTGCAGCTGTCTGACGTGCGGGTGACCGTCCGCGACTGGATCAGCGCCTGCCTGCTGGTACGCGAAGGCATGGGCGTCGCGCTTATACCTGAATCCGCGCTGCCGGGTGAATTACGCGGCTTGTGCGTCGTGCCCGTGACGCCTTCGCTGTGCCGGGAGTTTGGGCTGGTTTGTTCGCAGGCTGGCAAATCCTCCCGCGCGACGCAGGCGTTATTAGAAGGATTGCTCAAAATGAAAAGGTCTGCGTGAAGGAGTAACCGTGGTTCACACTGTGCCCGGCGGCGCTGCGCTTGCGCGGGCCTACGGTTCGTGTCGCGGGTTGGTTGACGGTTTTGTAGGCCGGGTAAGGCGTAGCCGCCTCCCGGCAATGCCCTTCTGGAAGCCGCCTCGCAAACTTTCAAGAAACCTTATGTAA
Organism: Enterobacter cloacae complex sp. S3; assembly: GCF_014930495.1. Lineage (NCBI taxonomy): Bacteria > Pseudomonadati > Pseudomonadota > Gammaproteobacteria > Enterobacterales > Enterobacteriaceae > Enterobacter > Enterobacter cloacae complex sp. S3. The sequence goes on from NZ_JADBRD010000049.1 coordinate 2,576, forward strand.
TTCAGGGTGATCCCTTTCCTTCCCTTTTTCGCCGCCGTAAAGTGCCTGCGTTACGGCACATCCGTAACCGGGCGTAGGAACCCGTTAGCATAACATGACGTTTTTTTGGACAAAGAGGATGCTAAATGGCGACTACCCCTGGATTTTCTTACGCGCTTTCTGAGGAAAGCGCAGTTCATCACCTCATCAACACTTCAATTTCCGATTCTGCGGATCTCTTCGAACTGGCCGATGCCTGCACTGCGTATGTCAGCATGCTGGTGGAAACTGACGACGCGGTGACATTTGCCACGCTATGTAAGAGATTGCTGGTTGCGCTTAAGCGACTGCGGGAGTGCTGTGACTCGGAACTTCCGCCGTACCTGGTTGAACAGTTGATTGCGGGTGAAAAGATAACCTCGTGTGTACCGGACTGCTGGCAGGAGACGACGCTGCAGGTGGATTATGCCGTAGCGTTAACGCTGGCGGTTATGGGCGGAACGTTGCCTGCGAGCGTGGCGAAAGAACTCACCGGGCTGCTGCATGATATGGTCTGGTTGCTGGCGGAATTTGTAAAGGAGCCTTATATTTCGGCACATTGAGGTGGGTGATAGGTGGCCGGAATCCTGCTGGTTAGAAGCAGGATTTCGACCTTACGCTAACGTTGAATGTCTGCTAAAAGCGAGGAGCGGACATCTTAAGTAAGTTGTTTTTTTATGCTACTACCTCTATATAGCAATGTTATATGGCTACATTTATACAGAAGTAAGGATTAGTCTTTTCCCGGGCCATAATTGAATTTTGTACCTTTACCAATGGCGTAAAACTGTCCGCCAGCTACGTAATGGACAGTACGTAATTCATCTGGCGCATCATCAAAAATCCAGTGCCCATTTCTGAAAACGCGGTCATCACTCCATGCTCCGACAATTTCCCCCATAAACAAGTTGTGCTGCTTTTCATTTTCTTCATTAGGTATGACCTTACATACTAACCAGCCAGCGCAACCTTCAACTAAAGGCAGATCAAACTCTTTTTGATAAAATAGTGGAATTTTACTGTTTTTATCGGGTGTGTCGGAATAACTGTTGCCTCCAGCATATAAGACCATATCCATCTGATTTACTACTGGGATCTGTACAACGTAATATCCGCTTTTTTCTACAAGCCCGCGAGTAAATGCCTGTGGACCTATAAAAGCCATCACTTTGTTATTGCCTACTAATCCCACCCAGGCCGCTGCCATGACATTTTCAATGCCATCATTTTTAGCCGATATCATCGTCGTTGGCCCGATCTGTAATAGCCGATAGGCTTTGTTTAACTCTACTGGTTGAATTGACATAATTTACTCTTTTGATTTCTGATAAAAAGTAAGACAGGTTACTTATATTATTGTTCGATTATATAACTGGAATAGTTGCAAATTAATTGCTATTATCAAAATATATTAATGCAAATTTCACAACAATCATGAACAAACTTGATGCTCTAAAATTTTTCATCATCGCCTCTGAGACCTTGAACTTCCGCGAAGCAGCAATCAAGCTGTCGGTTTCACCATCAGTAGTAAGCCGAACAGTCGCTGAGTTGGAGAAACAACTTGGTGAACCTCTATTCAAACGCAATACGCGTTCGATCTTTCTCACCAGTTTCGGCGAACTATTTTTACCCCAAGCGAAGCGACTGCTGGAGGATTCAGAAAAACTATTTCAGACGGCAAAAGATGATAATGAAATGAAGGGCATTGTTCGTATCACATTACTTCGACTTCCAAATCATGAACAAATCTTGTATGAACTATTGACTGCACTACGTCCCTATCCTGAGTTATTTATCGACTGGCGTTTAGATATGATGAAACTTGATACTATCGAGCATCGTATCGATATAGGTATACGCGTAGGGCGAGAACCTAATCTAAACTTTATCATTAAAAATATTGGGCAAGTTGAACATATTTTAGTCGCATCCCCTGAACTCATTGCGCGCCTGGGGGCACCTACTGATTTAGAAGATCTTCGACAGCGTTATCCATTTAGTGGTTTAATTAATCCTGAGACGGGAAAATCATTTGAGTTTATGAGTGACGCAGTAAATACTTTTGTCCCTCGTCATATTGAATTTTATACTACAGATCCATATGCCGAAATTCAGGCTGCATTGGCCGGAAAAACGGTTGTACAGTCAAGCGACTTTATCTGTAGAGAGTACTTAGCAAGCGGCCAACTTGTTCCCCCACTGCCAGAATTGCGACAGGAGAAATGGCAATTTTATTTATACCGGCCTTACCAGCTGATTACTCCAAAAAGGGTGACGGTCGTTTTCTCGCTATTAGAAAAGATATTACGCAAATATTTCGAATCAAATTAACATTCTCCTCCACGTCCGCTTCTGGCACAAAGCGGACATTTTTTTCACAGTCACCTCATACAGTGTTCACACTCATTAAATGACCGCCGTCAGCACGAGCATTTGAAAACTGTACTCCATCACTTTTTCCATATTATCAACCCACCAACTATCACCTATTATATTTCCAATATGGAAACACGGGGCAAGGATGCACGTAGTCTCAAGAGCGCCTTTCGACGCGACTACCAGACAATTTCCTAATCAAGCACAAGCCCTGGACGATCTTTACCGAGTACTAAAGAGGAACACTACCCGTCACCGGACGATATGCGAAAGCGATTCCCCAGCCTGGACAGGATGAAATACCGGGTGAAATGGTGGGTCATTGATGTGGGCAGCGGTGATGTTTTTGGCTGATTTTGAGCGAGGAAAGATTTTCATCAAACACATCAGCACATACGCAGAATATGACAAGCTCACGGACCTCTACCGGAGAACGAAAGAATGAATTATGCAGCAGCCATCAAAGCGGCAAACGATCTGACAAACGCGCTCCCTTTCCTGGGCTCAAGCCCGTCGCGGCATGATTACGAGGATGCGCTGGCGTTGGTGGAGTATCTGGTCGAACACGAACCCGATAGCCCGCTGGTAGATATGCTCACCGCAAAAATCGATAAGTACGAAAACGAGTCTCCGGAGTTTGCGGAATTTAACGCGCGTGTTGCCCGCATTCCGTCAGGCGTTGCGTTATTGCGAACGCTGATGGATCAATACCAACTCACTCAGAGCGACTTCGAGAACGAAATTGGCAAGAAGTCTCTGGTGAGTCGAATCCTTAATGGACAGCGCACGTTAACGCTGGATCATATGCGTGCGCTGGCGAAGGGTTTTGGTTTGCCGGTGAGTGCGTTTGTGGGGAAGTGATCGAGAGCAGGCGCTTTGTACCCAATCCGCGATAATGCGTCGTTTACATACAAGAACAAAGAGCTATTTATGAAAACAATTGAAGAACTACGAAACGAGCTTCTAAAAATAGGTGAGCAACTAGGGGGAGGCACAAGGCCAAACCATTACTTCTTTATCCCTGACCAACCCGATGGGGCTGCAACTCCCTATCTTGAAATTCATGGTAAAGAATATCATTTTATCGTCAGTGAAAGAGGCCTTGAGATACAGCGAAAAGTAACGCTCAGTGACGATGAAATTCTGTATTGGTTTGTGGAAAGTGCCGTGGCGGGGATGGCCTCAACCTATGCAGCAAGCCATTCATCTGAACGAGAATTTAGAGAGGTTTATTTCAGAAGGCAATACAGTTTAATGCTCTCTATCAAACCTGAATGGGCAACAAGAAAGCGCAAAGAAATCACTGAGCTCCTCCATTCGCAAAGAAGCGAACGTGGTTAACCCAACCGGCTCGTTACATTTACTTCCCTGTTGCCCTCTCTTTTCCTGGTAATTGCCTGCAACACACCATCTGTTACTCTGGCAGGACGCAAGGGATGACAAGGAAGAGAGATGCTTAACCCAGGATTCGTTACCCGCAAAGCGCTTGCTCAGTGGAAAGATGTTCCCGCTTTTCTCCCCCAGTTCCAGTTTCATGAAAAACACCTAACGGTCATTCACACTAGCCGCCCTGAAAATATTCTGCCAATGATTGCCAGCTTTGACGTCCGGCAAGATGCCGTGATTCGGCGATTAATGTCATTGCGTCAAATACCGCAAAAATTTCTGCGCAACCAGAAGGCACAGTCGATCGGCAACTTTGGTTTGCACAGTTTTACCCTTTTGAAAAATTCAGCTTCAGAAATCTGTTACGGCTTAAGAGGACAATTCTGGCGTTCCGATTTCGGTCTGGAAAACGTGCCGGATGCCAGTGCTTTTCAGACCCCAGCCGAGCCGGGCAGCGCGAAACTGTTGCTGCGCTACAAGGTAACGGAGCTGGCGCCCGGCAAACATGAGCTCTCTACGGAAACATTCATCTATTGTCCGGACAGACGCACTCGACTAAAAATGTCGGCTTACTGGCTGATAATACGGGCGGGAAGCGGCTGGATCCGTAAAAGGACGCTGAAGGCTGTTAAATCGAATATTGAAGGACGGGAGTCATAAGATGCTGGCTTATATCACAATAGGTACAAACAACTTTCAGCGCTCCGTGAATTTTTATGACGCAGTTTTTAACGTTCTGGGCTATTCACGTCTGCCGGCATGGACTGAAAGCTGGGCAATGTGGGGAGATGAAAATAATCCCGGCGAGGGGTTCAGCTTCTGTATTTGTCCTCCTTTTGACCAGCAGCCCGCGACGGCGGGAAACGGGACAATGTTCGCATTCAGTGCAGATAACGCGGATCTTGTCAGACGGTTCCATGCAGCTGGCCTCCTTGCGGGAGGAACGGATGAAGGCGAGCCTGGTACGCGAAGCGCGTACGGCCCCAGCTTTTATGTTGCCTATCTGCGCGATCCTGACGGGCATAAGCTCGCATGCGTTTATCAGCATTACTCTCCTGAAGCCGACAAGTTTGTAGACAAGGAATAGTCGCTTCAATCCTTATCTACCGCCCCACCGCCACGCTCGCCGACAACCCCGCCACCAGCTCAACGCCCTCCGGCAACCTGTCGATATGAATGCGCACCGGCACGCGCTGTGCCAGCCGCACCCAGCTAAAGGTGGGCTCGACGTCGGGCAGGCCCAGCCCGCCCGCCTCATCGTTGCTGTCCCCGATCCCATGCCCGATGCTCTCCACATGGCCCGTAATGACCGGCTCGTAGCCCATCAGCATCACCTGCGCGGCATCCCCGACGCGAATATGGCGCAGCTTAGTCTCCTCAAAGTACCCCACCACCCAGAAGCTGTGGGCATCAACGATGGCGACCTTCGTCTCCCCCGCCGTCGCGTAGTCTCCGGGGCGAAGCCGCAGGTGCGTGACGTACCCCGAGACCGGCGCGCGCACGGTGGCGTGCGCCAGATTCAGCTCTGCCAGATCCAGCGCGGCCAGCGCGCCGTGATAATTGGCCGCCGCGACGTTCGCCGCGCTGCCGGTTTGCTGTAAATCCTCGCTCGAGATGGCGTTTTTAATCAGCGTGCGGCGATGGGCCGCGTCCTGGCGCATCAGCATCTCATGGCGTTTCGACTCGACGTCCGCCTGCGCGCTGACCACCGCCAGCTTAAGCCAGCGCGGATCGATGGTGTAAAGCACATCGCCCCGGTTCACCCACTGATTGTCCCGCACGGCCACGCTGATGACCGGCCCGGAGACGTCCGGCGCAATCTGCACCACGTCCGCCCGCACGCGGCCGTCGCGGGTCCACGGCGTTTGCGCGTAGTGTTTCCACATCATAAAGGCCAGAAGCGAGGCCGCCGCGGCCGCGCTTAAGGTCAGCGCATAGCGAGCCAGTAAAGAGAGCAGTGATTTCATGACAATAACCCCAACGCGGTCAGACCCTGCATCAGCAGGAAAAAGGTGACGATCCAGGTTGAAACATCCATCAGCGGGCGAAACGGTAAGCGCCGGTAGAGCCTGCTGAGCGAGAAAAGCGCGACGAGGCCCAGCGTGCAGACCAGCGCCGCGAGGGCGACCATCAGCAGCCCCGGAATAAAAACGCCGCCGATATTGAGATCGTTAACCATGGTCTGGCTCCCGTAATGCGCAGTGCAGATCCACCAGCCTGAAGACCAACTGGCGCGTATGTTCATCTGCCGCAGGCAGATGGCGCTCGATAAGGGCATCGATGCGTTCGCGTAAGGCGTGGCGGTCCCCGGCGTTTAACCGATGAAAAAGCGCGTCAACCTCCCAGCCGGGCGGTGCGTCACTGCGGCGTAAATGCATGACCGCCAGCCCCAGACGCAGCGCGTGTAACAGTCGATCCAGCGCCTGCTCCGGCGCGCGCGCGCTGCGCTGCAGGCGAGGCAGCAACAGGGCGGTTCGGTCCATCATCAGGTTGATCCAGTGCGTTTCATCAACCCGCAGCGTGCCCTTCACGCTGCGGCGAATGTCGCGCTGGCAGAGGTTCAGCAGACGCGCGATGGCGCCGTCCGCCTGCACGGTTTGCAGCAGGCTCATGCTGACGACGGCAAAGCCGGTCGCGGCAAAGAGCGCGATGGCGGTGTTGGCCGCGACGGCGAAGTCTCCGCTGTAGTGCGCCCCCAGCTCGCACAGAATGGGCAGGGTCAGGGTGATGCCCATCGCCATAAACGTGGTGGGCGGGCGCGCCTGAAGCGACCCGGCCAGCAGATACGCCGGGGCAAGCACCGCCACCAGCACCGGGAAATCGCTTACCTGCGGCAGCAGCGCAAAGCTGTAGAACAGGCTAATGACCACGCCCCAGAATGAGCCAATGATGTATTTCACGATATGCGGCGCCGGGGTGTCGAAGCTGCCAAACAGCGTGCAGCAGACGCCGAGTATCGAAACCGCCGTACCGCCATCCGGCCACGCCGAGAAGATCCAGACCAGACAGCCGCTCAGGATGATGCCGAAAGCCCCCAGCGCCGTGCGGGCGGCAGTAAGAGGATCGCGGTGGAAAACGTAGCCTTTCGCCGCGCGGGTTTGCACCTCACCAAACACGGGTTTTGCACGGTGGATGGCCCCGGAAAGACGTTCGCACTGCTGCAGAAGCGCGATCGCCTCCGAGAGGTAGCGGATAAAACTGACCTGCAGCGCGTCGTCAAACGTCTGCGCCTGCGCGGCATACCGATCGATGAGAAGCGCACAGCGGAGCCGCAGCGACTCTGCCGTACTGCCGGCATCAGCGCCTTCAGCGGTAAGCCAGGCCTGAACGTCGCCCATCAACGCCTGCACGTCGGCGGGCAGGGTTCCGCTCGCTGGCAGGCGATCGTGCAGTTCACAGTTGACGATAACCAGCCGCGCCAGCCGGTCGTGGATCGCTTTTCTGGCCTGTCGCACCGGGGCTGAAAGGGCAAAATCGTACGGAATATGGTGGCTGATGCCCTGCAGGAACTGCAGCGCCAGGGCCAGATGCAGAGGGCCGGAAGCCGCGTCAGGTTTGCCTGATAGGGTGTCCGCCACCCGCCCGCGCGCGGCCTGTAGCGTCTGGGATAATTTAGCGTTGAACTGGCCCGATACGCGCGCGGGCAGCACGTAGCGGTGGATCAGCGCCGCGCAGAAAATCCCAATCGCGATCTCCTGCACGCGGACGATGGCGACGTTAAAAATGCCGCCGGGATCGGACACCGCAGGAAAACCAATCAGGCTCGCGGTGTAGCCTGCCAGCACAAAGGCGTAAGCCCGGGGCGTGCGTTCCAGCAGGGAGAGCCACAGGCAGAATACGATCCAGCCCGTCAGCACCACGCTGCACAGGACTGGCGTATTTGCGAAGGCAGGCACAATCACAACGGTCGCGCTGGCACCCGCCACGGTACCGGCCAGCCGGTAGAGGCTTCTGCTCAGCGATGCGCCGACCGACGTCTGCGACACGATGTAAACCGTAATAATGGCCCACGAGGGGCGTTCGAGGCCGATCGACAGCGCAATGTAATAAGCCAGCATCGCCGCGGCAAAGCTCTTCGCAGAGTAGATCAGCGCGCCCGCATCGTTTCGCAGCGCGGCAGGGATGTGCACGGGATGAGAGAAAATGTTTTTCATGCCGGGATTATTACCGGCTTGCAGACCCGCTTAAATACTCTATTCTGTCAAAAAATACCTAAATGCTGCCAGAAACGTGAATCCTCAACCCGCTACTACGCTGTATGACCCCGACTCTACCGCCAGCCCGGCGGTGGCGCGTCATCTGGACTTCGTGGACTACGCCGCGGAAGTGCCGCTGCATACCCACCGCAAGGGCCAGCTGATTATTGCCCGATACGGTGCGGTCAGCTGTTACGCGGAAAATGACATCTGGATCGTGCCGCCGGACTGCGCCGTCTGGATCCCCGGCGGGATCCCGCACAGCGCCAGGGCGACCTGGAACGCGCATCTTAACTATCTGTTTATTGAGCCCGGCGCGGCGGCGCTGCCGGAGAGATGCTGCACGCTGGCGATCTCGCCGCTGATTAAGGAGCTGGTCGATCGTCTGACGCGCGAAGGCGTGGATTATCCCCCCGACGGCCACGTCGCCAGATTGACCCGGGTCACGCTTGACGAGCTCGCCAGCATGCCGCAGCAGAAGCTAAGCCTGCCGGTCTCAACCGATCCGAAAATTCGCGCCATGGCGGACGCGCTGGTCAGCCGTCCTGAGGACAGAAGCACCCTGAAGGACTGGGCGAAACGGCTCGCCCTCAGCGAGCGCTCGTTTGCCCGCCTGATGCAGCGCGAGACCGGGCTGAGCTTCGGGCGCTGGCGTCAGCAGCTGCATTTGATTATTGCCCTGCGGGAGCTGGCCAGCGGCGTGCCCGTCCAGAACGTGGCGGCAACGCTCGGGTATGAATCGGTGAATGCATTTATCACCATGTTCAGAAAAGCGATGGGCAGCACGCCCGCCCATTATTTTGCCGAACGGAAAAACAGCGGCCGTTAGCCCGGCCCCTCGCTCCCCGCCGCCAGCAGCGGCACCACCACATCGCTGATGGGCACCGCAATACCGTGCTTGCGGCCGTAGCGCTGGATCACGCCGTTGCGGATATCCCACTCCATCGGGCGATCGGCCTGGCGGTCGGCCAGGATCGACGTGCCCAGATCTACTGGCGCACGCTGGAAGTTCGCCAGGATCTCCTGCGCCACGTCATCATCCAGCTTCGCCCCTTCGGCGCGGGCGACGGTAAGCCCCTCGCGCAGGTAGGCCAGCGCAAGCTCGCTGATATCTTCGCGCCTGAACATCCCGGCGCGGCGGTTAGAAAGCACCATCAGCCCGGCGACCGCGTTTTGCAGCAGCTTGCGCCAGGCGACGGAGGCGAAATCTGTCGAGAGCTCAACCGCGCAGCGCGTACCGCGAAGCGCCTCCACCACCCGCTGCGCCTGCGGCACGTCCGGCAGGGTCAGGCGCGGTTTGGCGCGCAGCCAGACGGAGGCATCCGGCTCGCGCTGGGCCGGGAACCAGACCACCGACGGCAGCACCGTCGCGCCGTTAACCCTCGGCTCAAGCTGGGCTTTTTGCTCCACGCCGTTTTGCAGGGCGCAGACCACGGTGTTTTCATCGCACAGGGCGCGCAGCCACCCGGCGCTGTCGGCATTTTGCGTCGTTTTTACCGCCACAAAAACGAGATCGACAGGGCGCGTGATGACGGCCGGATCGGTCAATACCGGGCCGGGTACCACGGTTTCACCCTCGTCGTGGCGCAAGCGTAATTCCGGGTGCGCGGTGCGCCCGCACAGCAGCGGCGTGCGGCCAACGTCATGCAGCACCGCGGCGATGGTGGTACCAATTGCGCCAGGCCCAATCAGCGCAATCACTGGATTGTCAGACATGGTTATCTCCCCTTTTCGCTAAGCCTGCTAACAGTTATACCACCCTGAAAAGTGAGCGCCACGTCGTTGTCTATACTCAACACACTACAGACAACGGAGTGCGCCATGCCTTTACCCGATTTTAAGTCCTCTGAACCTTTCACCCTCGGCATCGAACTCGAACTGCAGGTGGTTAACCCGCCGGGCTACGATCTGAGCCAGGACTCCTCCGCGCTCATCGCCGCCGTCAAAGACGACATCAAAGGCGGCGAGGTCAAACACGATATCACCGAAAGCATGCTCGAAATCGCCACCGGCGTGTGCCAGAACATCGACCAGGCGGCGGCGCAGTTCTCGGTGATGCAGCAGAGCATCCTGCGCGCGGCGGCGGAGCAGCATATCCAGATCTGCGGCGGCGGGACGCACCCGTTCCAGAAGTGGCAGCGGCAGGAGGTGTGCGACGACGAGCGCTATAACGTCACGCTGGAGCGCTTTGGCTACCTGATTTTGCAGGCGACGGTGTTCGGCCAGCACGTGCACGTCGGCTGCCGGACCGGGGACGACGCGATTTACCTGCTGCACGGCCTGTCGCGATTCGTGCCGCACTTTATCGCCCTGGCGGCGGCCTCGCCGTACATGCAGGGCACGGACACGAAGTTCTCCTCGTCGCGGCTCAACATCTTCTCGGGATTTCCGGATAACGGCCAGATGCCGTGGGTCAACAGCTGGCAGGAGTTCGAGGGGCTGTTCCGCCGCCTGAGTTCCACCAGCATGATCGACAGCATTAAGGATCTGCACTGGGATATTCGCCCCAGCCCGCACTTCGGCACCGTCGAGGTGCGGGTGATGGATACGCCACTGACGCTCGGCCACGCGATTAACATCGCCGGGCTTATTCAGGCGACGTCGCACTGGCTGCTGACCGCGCGGCCCTATAAGCATCAGGAAAAAGATTTTCTGCTGTACCGCTTTAACCGTTTTCAGGCCTGTCGCTACGGGCTGGAAGGGATCCTGACGGACGTGCATACCGGCGAGCACAAAACCGTGGCGGAAGACATTGCGTGGCTGCTGGAGCAGGTTGCGCCGTCGGCCGAGAAGCTCGGCGCGACGAGCGCAATCAATGAAATTGCCCTGCTGTTAAAGCAGGGCAAGAGCGAGGCGCAGCGCATGCGGGAGTTTATCGCCGACGGTGGCTCGCTGATTTCTCTGGTTCAGAAGCACTGCGAGCTGTGGGCGACGAGTCCGTAAGGCCGTGACCCCACTCGCGCAGGCGCTGGAACAGCACGAACAGCGCGGGGATAAACACAATCCCCACCACAGTCGCTACCAGCATGCCGCTGAACACCGTGGTGCCGATGATGCGACGGCTCTGGGCCCCCGCCCCGGTCGCCAGCATCATCGGCAGGACGCCGATAATGAACGACACGGCGGTCATCATCACCGCGCGGAAGCGGCGCGAGGCCCCTTCCCGCGCGGCATCGACAATCGCCATTCCGTCCATGCGCCGCGCGCGGGCGAACTCCACGATAAGAATTGCGTTCTTGGCGGCGAGGGCTATCAATAGCACCAGACCAATCTGCACGTACACGTCGTTGGCATAGCCCGCCATCCACAGCCAGACCAGCGCCCCGCCGAGGGCGAACAGCACGGAAAGCATCACGCTCGCCGGGAGCGTCCAGCTCTCGTACTGCGCGACGAGGAACAGCCACGCCATCACCACCGCCGCCAGCACGATCCATATCGCCTGATTGCCGGTCTGCTGCTCCTGATACGACATGCCGCTCCAGGCGTAGTCGTACCCGGCAGGCAGATTCTGCGCCAGAAGCTCGCCCATCGCCGCCATCGCGGTGCTGCTGCTCACCCCTTCCGCCGCCGAGCCGCTCACCGACACGGACGGGAACTGGTTGTACTGCTGCAGGAACGGCGCGCCGACGCTCGGCGTAATGGTGACGAGGTTGCTCAGGCGCACCCGCTCACCGCTGTTGCTGCGCACGAACAGCTCGCTGATTTGCCCGGCGCGCTCGCGCCACTGCATCTCGTTCTGCATCACCACGTGGTAGACGCGGTTGTTGACGCTGAAATCCCCGGCGCGCGTGCCGCCAAAGGCGGTTTGCAGGCTGCTGAAGATGCGCGACACCGGCACGTCGAGGCGCGCGGCGCGCACGCGGTCAACGGTCAGCGTCAGCTGCGGCACGTTGCTGCTCCAGGTGGTGAACACGCGGCTCAGCTGCGGGTGCTGGTTGGCTTTCGCCAGCACCTCACGCGTCACGCGCTCCAGCTCCGCCGGGTTCTGCCCCGCCTGCGCCTGGATGCGCAGGTCGAAGCCGGAGGCGTTGCCCAGCCCCGGCAGCGTCGGCGGCGCGAAGGTCATGATGGTCGCTTCCGGCAGGGCCAGCAGCTGGCGCTGCAGGGTACCCATCACCTCATCCAGCGGCGGACGCTCGCTCCAGTCCTTGAGCATGATGGAGATAAACCCGCCGTTGGAGGCGCTGGTGCCGTTGAGAATGTTAAACCCGGAGACCTGAATCACGTCCTCCACCGCCGGATTTTTAGCGATGAGTTCGCGTGCCGTGGTCATCACCGCTTCGGTGCGCTCCAGCGAGGCCGCTTCGGGCAGCTGGACGCTGGCAAAGAAGTAGCCCTGATCCTCCTGCGGCAGGAAGCCTTTAGGCATCGACGTAAAGCTGAACGCCACCACGGCCGCCGCGCCTGCGGTGGCCAGCAGCGCCAGCCACGGGCGAAGGTTGAAGACAGTCACGATGCGGGTGTAGACGCCACGCGTGGCCTCCAGCCCCCGGTTGAACCCACGGAAAATCGCCGCGGGCTGCACCGGGCGCGGACGCAGGAGCATCGCGCACAGGGCGGGCGTCAGGGTCAGCGCCACGAGGCTTGAGAGCGTGACGGCGGTGGAGAGCGTCACCGCAAACTGGCGGTACAGCTCGCCGACAATCCCCGGCAGGAGCGCCACCGGCACAAACACCGCCAGCAGCACCAGCGTCGTGGCGATGACCGGCCCGGCGATCTGGCGCAGCGCCAGCGCGGTCGCCGCCGTGCGGCTCTGCCCTTCCGCCATCAGCGTTTCGACGCTCTCCACCACCACGATGGCGTCATCCACCACCATGGTCAGCGCCAGAATAATGGCGAACAGGCTGAGGGTGTTGGCGGAGTAGCCGAGCGTGTAAAGCACCGCGAAGGTGCCCACCAGCGATACCGGAATGGCGAGCGCGACAATCAGCGTCGCGCGCCAGCTTTGCAGGAACAGGGACACCACGACCACCACCGCCAGCATCGTCAGCGCCAGCGAGACGCCGATCTCTTTAATGGTGGCGGCCACAAAGGAGGTGGTGTCGAACTTCACCTCGTAGACCAGGTCGTCCGGGAAGCGCGTCGAGAGGCGATCCAGCTCCGCCCGCACCGCGTCGGCCACGCGCAGGGCGTTGGCGGACGGCGTCGGGTAGATGCCGAGGTAGGCGGAATCGTGCCCGTTCAGCTGCGCGCCGGAGCTGTAGCTGCGCGAGCCGAGCTCGATGGTGGCGACGTCCTTCAGGCGCACCAGCTGGCCCATCTCGCCCGCGCGGATGATGATGTCGGCAAAGTCTTCGGCCTGGCTTAAGCGCCCCAGGCCGTTGATGGTCAGGGTCTGCTGCTGGCCGTTAAACACCGGCGGCGTACCGACCTGGCCTGCCGCACCCTGCACGTTCTGCTCGCGCAGCGCCTGCGCCACGTCGTCGGTGGTGACGTTCAGGGCGTTCATGCGGTCCGGACGCAGCCAGATGCGCATGCTGTAGTCGCGCGCGCCAAACATCTGCACCTGCCCGACGCCCGGCAGACGCGACAGCGCCTCGCGCACCTGGGTGCTGGCGTAGTTACTCACAAACAGCGCCGTGTGGGTGTTTTCCGGTGAGTAAAGACTTACCCCCATCATCAGGTTGGTGGCACGCTTGCGCACCTGCACGCCGTTTTGCTGCGCTTCGGTCGGGAGCTGCGCCACGGCCTGCGAGACGCGGTTCTGCACGTCGATGGCGGCGAGGTCCGGATCGGTGCCCGCCGCGAAGGTGATGTTCAGGCTATACGAGCCTTCGTCCGAGCTGGTGGACTCCATGTAGAGCATGTGATCCACGCCGTTCAGCTGCGTCTCCAGCGGCGTGGCGATAGCCTCCGCCACGTCAGCCGAGCTGGCGCCCGGCCAGCTGGCAGACACATTCACCACCGGCGGCGCGATCTGCGGGTACTGCTCCACCGGGATAATCCTCAGCGCAATGGCCCCCAGCAGGGTGATGACAAGCGCAATCACCATCGCGAAACGCGGGCGTTTGATGAAAAACGTCAGCATGATGGCTCCTTAATTCAGTATCTGGACGGCCGCGCCGCGCTGCACGCGCTGCGCGCCGTCAGTAATCGCTCGCTCACCGGGCTTCACGCCGGAGGTAATCCGGAACTGCTGGCCGATCTGTCCGGCGACCTTCAGCGGGCGCATTTCGGCTTTGCCGTCGGCGTTAACCACCCAGGCAAAGAACCCGTCGCCGTTCTGCTGGACCGCCGCGGCGGGCAGGGTCAGAGCCGGCTGCTCGCTGGCCGGGCGCAGCGTCACGTTCACGCTGCCGCCGGGCAGCAGCTGATGGCGCGGGTTGGCAAACTCGGCGCGCAGCATCACGCTGGCGGTGCGCGGATCGATGCGGTTGTCCACGGACGTCAGCTCGCCGCTGACGCGCTGGCCGTTGCTGTCAATGAACGTCTGCCAGGCCTGCTTCATGGCGCTGATATCCGCATGCTGTCCGGCTTTGGTGGCAAACGCGCCCTCTTCCAGCGCAAAGGCGATGCGGATGGGATCGAGCTGCACCACCTCCACCAGCACGCCGCTGGCAGGGTTGACCAGGCTGCCGACGTGGAACCGGCTGTGCCCCACGCGACCGTCAATCGGCGAGGTGATGCGGGTGTAGTTCAGGGTGACATTACGGGTTTCGAGACGGGCTTTGGCCTGCTCCAGCGCCGCGCTGGCGACGTCGCGCTGCATGCGGGCGTTGTCCACGTCGTGACGGCTAATGGCGTTGCTGCTGCCCAGGCTTTCAAAGCGGGACAGCTGCTGCTGCGCCTGGCGCAGCGTGGCTTCGGCGCTTCTCACCTCAGCCTGCGCCAGACGCAGGGCGGCGCGCGGCTCGGCGTCGTCCAGTTCGAACAGCAGGTCGCCTTTTTTCACGTACTGCCCGTCGCGGAAGTGGATTTTGGCGATCGCGCCTTCGGTACGCGCGCGCAGCTCAACGGTGTGGATGGCTTCGATGCGGCCCGGGATCTGGCGCTCGGCGGCGTGGGCGGTCTGCTCCACGGTGGCGACGCGAACGGGGATGGCGGCAGCGAATACGGGTTGCAGGGTGCAGGCGAGGAGCGCGAACAGGAGTGGGAGTTTCATGGGAGTACCTCAGCGTTGTTTCTCCCCTCACCCCGGCCCTCTCCCCAAAGGGGCGAGGGAGAAAACCGAGCAGCCCCTTCACCTCAGAGCAGAGGGAGAAAACCGGGCGGTCCCCTCTCCCCTTAGGGGAGAGGGATAGGGTGAGGGGTAAGGTTTTGGTTATGCAGCCTTACGGAACCTGCGGGTCAGTCGCTTCTCGATTTCGACGACGAAGAACATCACGCTCGCTACCGCCAGGGTCACAAACCAGTAGCGCAGCGGCAGCGCTTCGGTGCCGAACAGCATCTGCATCAACGGCAGGTAGATAATCGCCGCCTGGAGCAGGAACAGCACGCCCGTCACCAGCCAGATCCCTTTGTTCGCCAGCAGGCCGCGATTCAGGGAGAATCCTTCGGTGTTGCGGCAGTTAATCATGTACACCCACTGGGCGCAGACCAGCATCTGCAGCAGCACGGTGCGGATGAACTCCGCGCTGTGGCCGCGCGGGGCCAGCCAGGCCTCCAGCGCAAAGGCGGCGATGGCAATCATGGTGCCGACGAAGGCCACGCGCCAGACGGCGTAGGCGTCCATCACGTGCTGCCCGGTCTGACGCGGCGGACGACGCATGATGTTGCGCTCGGCGGCCTCAAAGGCCAGGCCGAAGGAGAGCGTGGCGGAGGTGGCCATGTTCATCCACAGGATCAGCACCGGCGTCAGCGGAATGATGTTCCCCGCCAGCAGCGCAATCACAATCAGCAGCCCCTGCGCGAGGTTGGTCGGCATGATGAACAGAATCGTCTTCTTCAGGTTGTCGTAAACGCGACGCCCCTCTTTCACCGCGCTGGCGATGGTGGCGAAGTTATCGTCCGTCAGGACCATGTCCGCCGCCTCTTTGGTCACTTCCGTGCCCTTGATGCCCATCGCGATGCCGACGTCAGCCTGACGCAGCGCCGGGGCGTCGTTCACGCCGTCGCCGGTCATGCCGACGATTTCACCCTTGTCCTGCAGCGCTTTCACCAGGCGCAGCTTATGCTCCGGGCTGGTACGGGCGAAGATGTCATACTTCACCGCCGCTTCCGCCAGCGCGGCGTCGTCCATCTTCTCCAGCTCGTAGCCGGTGACCGCCTGCTCGCTGTTGGCGATCCCCAGCATCTGGCCAATGCTCATCGCCGTCTGCGGGTGATCCCCGGTGATCATCTTCACGCGGATCCCCGCCTGCTGGCAGGCGTTAATCGCATCAATGGCTTCCGGACGCGGCGGATCCATCATCCCGGCGATGCCGAGGAAGATCAGGCCGTGGCTCAGGTCGTCATGGGTCAGTTCCTGCTCGCCGTTCGCTGGCTTAAACGCCGCGGCGACCATGCGCAGCCCCTGACGCGCATAGCGCTCCATCTCGGTTTCCCAGTACGCGCGGTTGAAGGCTTCCGCACCGTTGCGGGTCTGCTGCTGCGCGCACAGGGCGAAAATGACGTCCGGCGCGCCGGTGATCAGGATCTGCTCCTCACCGCCAATCTGGTAGTGGGTGCTCATGTACTTGTACTGCGAGTCGAACGGGATTTTGTTAACCAGCGTGGTCATGACCGGCTCAAGGCTGGCCTTCGCCGCCAGCACCTTCAGCGCGCCCTCGGTCGGCCCACCGGTGATGCCCCACAGGCCGCGCTCGTCCTGAATCAGCTGGCTGTCGTTACACAGGTCGATGGTGCGCAGGTACTGTTCCAGCACGGTGCCCGGCTGGATGTGGACCGGCTCGTCGCTGCCTTCCAGGTAGATGTTGCCCACCGGCTCGTAGCTGTTGCCGTCCACGCGGTAGCAGGCGTCAGCGGTGATAATGGCTTTAACCGTCATCTCGTTCATGGTCAGGGTGCCGGTTTTATCCGAACAGACCACGGTCATCGCGCCGAGCGTTTCCACCGTCGGCAGCTTGCGGATAATCGCCCGCTTGCGCGCCATCGCCTGCACGCCCAGCGAGAGGATGATGGAGATAATCGCCGGCAGACCTTCCGGCACGGAGGCCACCGCCAGGCTAATCAGGGAGAGCAGCAGCTCGCCCATCGGGATCTCGCGGAACACCAGGCTGAAGACAAACAGCGCGGCCATCATCGCCAGAATAATCGCGAAGATCGCTTTACCCAGCTTGTCCATCTGAACCAGCAGCGGCGTGCGGTGCTTTTCGATACCCGCCATCATCTGGTTGATGTGGCCGAGTTCCGTATCCTTACCGGTCGCGGTGACCACGCCGACGCCGCCGCCCGCGCTTACGGTCGTCCCGGAGAAGACCATATTGGTGCGATCGCCCAGCGGCAGTTCGCCGCTCAGCGGATTGATATGTTTATCCACCACGGTGGATTCACCGGTCAGAATCGCCTCTTCCACGCGTAAATTATGCGCTTCGATTAAACGCATATCCGCCGGAATACGATCTCCCGCGCGTAATACAATAATATCGCCCGGGACTATTTCAGTTGTGGGTAGAGTTTCGTGATTGCCGTTACGAATAACGCGCGCCTCGCTGGAGAGCATATTGCGAATACTCTTCAGGGATTTTTCCGCGTTGCTTTCCTGAATATGGCCAATTAAAGCATTGATTACCGCCACGCCCAGAATTACCAGCGTATCAACCCAGTGGCCCATTACTGCCGTTAATACGGCAGCGGCCAGCAGGACATAAATCAGCACATCATTAAAATGGGCCAGGAAACGCAGCCAGGCGGGTTTGCCTTTTTTCTCCGGCAGCGCGTTCGGCCCTGTTTTTTGCAGACGCGCCTGCGCCTCTGCACGATCCAGACCGCTGGCCTGGCTCTGCGTGTGGGTAAGCACCTGCTCGACGGTCTGCTGGTATGCCAGCCCGCCGGAAGGCGGCACGTTTGGGGACAATTTTTTTTCGGTCATCGTATTTTTCCTTCAATATCCGGTGAACAGAAGCCTGAATTCCTTTCTGGCTAAATAAATTCATTTTTAAGTCTTGCGGGTAAAATTGATCTACCGCAATATAATGACTTCTCGGTTATTCAAAACTGATTAAAACTATTTCGATGGCCTGATTTTTACAAAATATTTCTAAACCAACACTAAACGAGGGGGAACCATGTGGGGTATTTATCGCGGACGCCGACTGGTGTTATACGTTATCGCGGCCATTGTTATTGCCACGTTAATTGGTTATAGCACTTATACATTTGTAAAATTATTTTCCTGACAAAGACATTTATTTACATAACGCGATATTAATATAAATGCCGGGTCGTATTTTGTTATTTATTCCCCAAATAATATCTTCGTTTTATTCAATAACGTCTTAGTCGCTGATATTGCTTTACGTTACAGGATGCCGGACAATGACATTTTTAACTGACGATTAACATTACGATGAAACACCCGTTAGAATCGCTGCTTACGGCAGGCGGCATTTTATTGCTGGCCCTGCTCTCCTGTCTGCTGTTGCCCGCGCCGTCGCTGGGTCTGGTGCTGGCGCAGAAGCTGGTTCAGACCTTTCACATGGTCGATCTGAACCAGCTTTACACCATTTTGTTCTGCGTGTGGTTTTTACTGCTGGGTGCCATCGAATTCTTCGTGCTGCGTTTCGTCTGGCGCCGCTGGTTTTCACTGGCGTCGTAAGCCAATAAAAAAGCCGGGTGGCGACTTCGCCTTACCCGGCCTGTGATGGCAATTTTTGTGACCCGCCAGGGCGGAAAACAGCTCAGTGCGCCTGACTGTGGTTCTCCTTGCGGTACGCCCCAGGCGGCTGGTTGAACGTGCGGGTGAAGATACGGGTAAACGTCTGCTGCGAGTCAAACCCGTAACGCAGGCAGATGTCGTACACCCGAGCGTCGGATTCACGCAGATCGCGCGCCGCCAGCAGCAGCTTGCGCTCACGGATATAACGCCCCAGACTCTCCCCTTTGTACTGCATAAACAACCGCTGCAGGTGCCACTTCGAGTAGCCCGCGTGGCGGGCAATCTCTTCTATACGTAATGGCTGGTGCAGATTGTCGTCGATCCATTCGACGATAGTGTCGATGACTTGAGCGGAAATGGTCATGCTGCTGTCCCCCTCTGCTTCTCGCTTAAACATTATTCCCACCACGCGCGAAAGGTTTGCGTGGCGTCATTCACCCGGACGGGCTCGCCCAGCGCCGGTGTCAGTAGCCGATAGTTTTTATCCTTGCTGGCTTTAGCCAGCTGGATCAGCGGATCGTTCCACGTATGTTTCGCCAGCACGAAGCGTCCGTTATGCCCGGGCACTACGGCTTTCGCGTTCAGATCCACCGAGGCCTGCGCCGTTTCCTCCGGCAGCATGTGGATGTACTTCCAGTCCTGGTCGTACTGGCCGTTTTCCATGATGGCAACATCCACGCCATCAAACTGCTCGCCGATGGCCTTAAAGTGCGGGCCGTAGCCGGAATCCCCGCTGTAATAAACCTTCCGATCTGGCGTGACGAACATAAAGCTGCCCCACAGGGTTCGATCGCGCTTGATGCCGCGCCCGGAGAAGTGACGCGCCGGCAGAACATGCACCGTCATTTCATCGCTGATGCGTACCGACTGGTTCCAGTCGCGTTCGTCAATAATCTCAGGCTTCATCCCCCAGTAGCGCAGATGGGATCCCACGCCCAGCGGCGTCACCACGCGCTTCACCTTCGGCAGTAGCGCCCGGATGGTGGCGTAATCCAGATGATCGTAGTGATCGTGCGAGATAATCAGCAGGTCGATTTCCGGCATGCTTTCAGCGCGCCACGGATATTCCCCGGCAAAGGCTTTATTCAGAAACGAGAACGGCGCGGCATAGTTGCCGAGCACCGGGTCGATCAGGATGCGTTTGCCCGCGAGCTGCAGGTACCACGAGGAGTGGCCGAGCCACACCAGGGTGTCCTCCTCCAGCGGCAGGCTCGCAAGATCGGTTTTCACCAGCGGCAGCGGCTGGGCCGGGCGCGCGTTTTCGGTTTTTTTGGTCAGAAAATCCCACGTCGCGACCAGCATGTTTTTGTCGTAGTTATAGCCCGGCGTCGGCAGCGTGTTGTGGAATTTCCCGTCGCGATACTGGGGAGAGGCCTCCACTTCAGTGAGCTGCTCACCCTGCGGCGGCTGGCCGAATCCGGCATTCAGAACAAACGGTAAACTCGCAGCTGAAGCAATAATCATGATTAACACCACGCAGATGAAGAGAGGTTTTTTCATATCCAGACCCGAAAACGCGCCCCATCCGATAGTTTGCGCGGGGTAAACTTGATTATGAGTGAGTAAGCACTCATTATAGATATGATGATAAAGTCGTCAAGACGTTTTCGATCTTTGACATTCCGCGTTGCAGCGTGTCAAAGCACGTGTTTCAATCAGGGTTTTTATAATTGACAGGGGGAAAAATTTAGTGGCACGTCCGAAGAGTGAAGATAAAAAACAGGCCTTACTGGAAGCCGCAACTGTCCGAAGACAATAAAGT